>NZ_VZPF01000003.1 GCF_008801695.1 Pantoea stewartii subsp. stewartii | reverse complement strand
CGGATAAGCATCTGAAGCAGCTCTGGCGTCAGCTTTCCGCTGATACGAAGCGTGCCGGCGGGCAGAACCAGCTCACAGCAGGGGGCATCGTCGCTCTGAACGGACGGTGGATGAGGCTGTCCGGGGCCTGATTCAGCAGCGAGCGTCACGGGCAACATGACCGGCGCATCTGTCCGCGCAGCCAGCAGCCCCTGCTGATAAAGTCGCCGCCAGTTGAACAGGAGATTATCGTTAATGTTATTTTCGCGGGCAAGCTGTGCCACGCTGACGCCGGGCTGCATCGACTGCTCCACCATGGCGATTTTGAAGTCGCGGGGGAAGTTGGGGCGTCGTGGTCGTTTGCGGGCGACAGGGATTTCACAGGGAGCAGGGACGACGGGAAGAACGGACGATTTTCGGGATGCCTGTTGGTAAAGGCGCTTATCCAGAATTTTGGCGTTGATTCGTGGCGGCAAAGGCCAGGAGAGACCGGCCTTCCTGAAGCGAACAAAGAGATCGCAGGCCGTGGTTTTGGGGATACCCAGCCTGCGCCCGGCCTCAATACGCGGCAGCTTTTCATCAAAATGGAGGCGAAGCGCCTCAAGGAGCCATGTCCGGTGTTTCACGCGATAGTGTCCATTAAAAAATGATGGACACTATTTTCCCGGAACCGGAGCCCGCTGCACAGACGGTTTAAATGTGACGCTTACATTTATCATGGCTTTTGTATGAAAAAAAACTAAGTCAGGACCATTTGTACCCAAGAAAAGCTAAATTATAGGGCTTTGTTGAATAAATGGATTTTATGCTGTGGTACTATGAAAACGGTTGTTTCAGATAACATAAAATCAATGCGTTACATGCTTGCGTATGACGGTGTTCTGTCTGGCATCAGCGTTTTCTACCAAAACAGTGCAGACAAAACAGAATGATTACCTATTATTCAACAAAGCCAAATTATAGTTGAATGACATTAAAAAAAATTGAGAAATGCTGAAGTATAAAAAGATATAGGCATAAAAAAATAATGGGCATATACGATCAATATTTCGAAACAAAATGAATTATTTAATTAAAAAAATCTCACAATTGGTATTTTATGCTAATATTTACTTATTTACGATGTAATGTCCTTGTTGTTGTATGATTCATATCTGTTATGTTCTACTGTGTGGCTTTGAAGATACAGGTCTATCTATTAATGATGTTGCTGAGATTTTAATTTTTTTTATAATATTCAGTCTTTTTGTTGAGTGACTTGTTATTTAAACTAAAAAACCGAAAGTAATTGCTACCGGGTAATGATTGTGATGGACGATCGATATTGTAGTCCTGATAGGTTTGGCCTATCACATTAGGTTGAAATGATCGATTCAAACCATTGGTCTTTTTTGAATTAGAGTATAATCTTTATTAAGACCAACCTTTATTTTGCATCACCACTGTGCGGATTGATTATAATTTGCGCATGCAAATAAAGGTTATGTCTCTTAAATAAGAGAAACTGATGACTATATCTACCGCATTAAATCAGTTTTTTTAGCTGACCTCATTACTGATGCTTCATGAGAAAATTAGAGGGAGCATGACTGATGATAAACATAATTAAAGATCTTTACGGGCCTGAAGTCATCGCCGCGCTATCGGGTTCGTTACTTTTTAACATTTCGCAAAAGAATTTTTATGGTCTAAAAAAGTTTATAGTGTTTATGGTTTCTTTTTCAATGGGTATTGTAGGTGCTGAAAATGTAGCATCTATTTTAAATGCCTACCTACCAGCAGAGATCTCACCAAGTCGAGAGATCGGCGCATTCATTTGCAGTTCCCTTATTGTTACAGTAATTATGAATGTCATTTCAAAAATGGAAAATGGTTCAGATAAAAAAAATAATCTTAAGGGGGGGGGGGCATGAATGATTTTATGCAAACGATTTTGATGAATGTAAATGTAATTGTATGCGGTGCCGCCGCGGTAAAACTTTTTCTCTTTGATAAAAAATTCTTAAGGCTGCGATTGAGGCTTTCTCTTTACTTTATGATGTTATCCTTAGCAACGGTAGTGGTAAGGGTTTTAACTGGTGAGTATTATTATGCGGATTGGTCTGAAACCGTAATTAATATCTCGCTGTGTTCATTCATTTTTTTGAAGAAAAGTTTTCTATATCATAGGGCTGAAACATGAAAATAAGCAAAAACGGCTTGCAGTTAATAAAGGATTTTGAAGGTTGCAGAATTCGAGCATATCAATGCTCAGCCAATGTCTGGACAATTGGGTACGGGCACACTCATAAAGTTCAGCCAGGAGATTGCATAACGCAAGAAGAAGCCGAGCATCTTTTAGCGAAAGACATCCAACTTTTTGAGGGTGTTGTCAACAGACTCGTTAAAGTCTCATTAACGCAAAATCAATTCGATGCATTGGTTTCATTTGTTTTTAATCTTGGAGAGGGGAACTTATCATCCTCTACATTACTAAGACACCTGAATTCAGGAGACTATCTCTCTGCCGCAAATGAATTGCCAAGATGGGTTAATGCAGGTGGTAAGCAAATACCAGGATTAGTGCGACGAAGGGAAGCTGAAAGGTTAGTTTTTATAAAAGACATGAAGGACAAGACATAATACCCTCCCCCACATTAATCAATCTAAATAAATTGAGGTTACTACTATGAGTAGTATTGAAGATATCAATAAAGTGCTGTCTGGTCAATCTGCTACCCATGGTTGGGATGCAATGGTTGCTTACAATCGCGACCGGGTAAACACACTTTTACATCAGCAATATATTGAGAAGGTCAGAGCTGGTGAGCATTACCATCCCTTTGATAATGAGTCAGATTCCACTGCTACCGGTTATCATTTCAAAAACCTGGTTCTCGGCCCTCCACTGATTTCTTTTGAGAATTCCACTCTTCAGGATTCCAAAGTGTCTGTGCGAATGATGTTCATTGACGGAAGTTTTATTCGCACAGACAGCGACGGTCAGGTCGTGCAGTGGGACAGATATACGCCTGCCAGTAAATATGGACTTAATATCACTATTGAACTGAAATACGGCTCCGGTAAGGTGAGTGAGGATGGCAAGGTTACTATCGATTTTACCGAGGCACAGATTTTTAAAATTGAGGGGCTAAACGATCTGCCTGCTGACGTTATCCTGGCTTTTCAAAACTTCCTTAACAGCAACCCTATGAGCTATACGCTTGGCGAACTGAAGCATGACGATAATCAGGAGACACTTTATCCTGATGAATTTGTCGTGCGTACACAAAAATACCCAGGTAGTAGTGCACTGGCATCTGCCAGTAATGCTGATGGTGCCGTACTGGTATTTATCAAGACACAGTATGGTGGCAAAGGAACTCTACCTTCCGATAACGACAGTCAGCCCTGGGTTATTCCGGAAGGAAAATCCGCGACACTGCTGATTTCTGATAAGCTGTTGTATGGTCCGTTACTGGCTGATAACTTTAAGAGCCGGATTACAGACTTTAAATCGGAAACCTCAGAAACAGACGGCAACTATTCTCTCAAATTCACTGATGGCTATGTGCCGACCACAAATGTTATTCAGAAAAGTATTGCTACAATGGGTGGCCTTCTGGCTATGTGGAGTTCAGATAAAGACCAAAATAAGAGACCCGCTCGATTATCAATGTCTGGTCTAAAGATGGTTAAGGGCGATGATAATCAAACTATTAAAGCTCAATTCGTGGAAGAAGCGTTCACTGATACATTTACTTTTGAGGCTTCCACCTTAGATGAGCCAATTTTTCAGACGCAAGATGATATTTTCTACCGTTCAGGTCAATTTTTAGCAAAACTGACACTGGACGATAAAGGGAATGTAATCTTTAACGGCAAGGCCGATTTTAAGTTGCAAGCAGACTCTAAAGCGCCATGGTACGATTTCGGTACGCTTGCAACAGAGGATTTCGCCAATGAAGCGACCTCTAATCTGAATAAAAACGGTTTATTCTCTCTGGACAGCATCAAGACCTTCTACCTCAGTAACGTCCTGTTCCCCGGAGATAACATTCTGTCTTTCAGCGAAGTTTATAATCCCGGGGACCTGGCTTTATACGGTGAGGTTGCACAGTCACTGACAACATTAACCATTACTCCGGATGAGTCAGTGATTGGCTGCGGACAGACATTACAGTTCAGCGCCAGCCTGAGTGATGGTTCTGCACCACAAGGGCTTGTCTGGTCGGTAGACGGAGTGGGCAGCATTGACTCTAACGGGCTGTATACTGCTCCAGCTACCGGAGACATTACCCAGACTAAAAATGCTATCATTACCGCAACTACCAGTGGGGGCCTTAAAAGCATTGCCATTGCAACGGTGCTGGTCTCTGCGCTAGATGTGGAACCTGCATTTATTCTCGTAAAAGAAAAGGCGGTGAGCCCGATACAGTTCACAGCCTACCTGGCTGGTTCTGCTGAAAAGAAAGTGACATGGACGCTTGTCGCGGATGTCAGTGATGCCGGAAGTATTGATAAAAATGGGGTTTATACACCGCCAGCCGGTCAATACGATACTGATGAGCCGATTGTTATCAGCGCCGTAGCAAGCTTACCGTCCGGGGAGCAGTCCCGTGCGATCATTTGTCTGTGGGGAGAGCAGATTGAATTGGGCTTCCCTGTCACACCGGCATATACACTTAATGTGACAGAAAAAAGCACCGCAAGTTTCAGTTCGCAAAACAGACACTTTGATGCAGAGAAATGGACAAATTACCCGGTGCTGGGCACGTTGTCTGATCCTGTGAAGCAGCCATCCGAAGATAAGATGCATATCTGGTCGTGTGATTATCACGCACCTGATGTGATTACCCAGCCACAACTGGTATTTATCAAAATAACTCAGGATGAACCTGATGCAGTCGCAGGTTATGCGCTTGTTGAACTGCAGCCTTCAGTATCACCGTGGAGTCGTGTAAAGGAACTTACCACCCTTTCAATCAGCACTGTGGGGTCATCCGCTGCAGGAACTGAAATCTACGGTAACGGCCTGAACCAGGCTACCATGCAAATTAATATCAATGCACAAGATAAAGACGGCGATCATGTAAATGTACTGGCGCAAGATATTATTCCATATATCACGCTCGTTGATTACTCTACTGGAGAAGAAATATCAAATGCCGGTGTATGGGCATATACAGATAAGATTAACGACTATAATACTTCTCCAACGGTATTGCAGTCGGGAACTAATGTCATATCGTTATATGTTACAGCAAACCAGGGGGCACTTACGAAAGATATTGCTGTCAAAGTCCAGTTGGTTAACCCAGACGCAGAAAACAAGTATGTTTCAACAGCAAAAGATATCGACGATGGGTTCGACAGTAAGGTAACCGTCAAAACGCTGCAACCGATCAACTATTCAGATAAAATGAACATTAAATATGGCAGTGATGCCCCAGTAAAGATTAAGGATAATTTGAGTTTTACGGTTATTACTGGTGATTCGTATGTTAGTAAATCAACTGGTGAGTGTTATCAAAGCATTGTTGAAATAGCCCCTGCCAACCAAGATGGTTCCGGTTTTAAAACGGTAATTATGGATTATAATCCTGTAATTAATGAAACGGTGAATACCGAAAATCAGAGTTGGGGGGATATAAAAAATGAGTTGAGCTTTTCCTGCCTTCCCTACGATAAACTACGTAAAAGTTGTTCTGTCGCGGGGTATCACGCTGGTAGCGGAAGTACAGATGATCCCGCATTAAAATCAAGCGCAATGATTTACTTCGACGCGAAACAGTTTGAGGGGAAGGATACTCATGATTTGGAGGGTGTTATCTATTTCCACAATGGTGATAAAAAGTATCGCCTCGAGGTAAGTAATATTTCTACCCCCTCATCAGGTGGCAGCAGCATTCTATTTTCAGGGTATATTTTTAAAATTCCTGATGCAGAAGTCAATCCACTAGGGTGGGATAACTCACTAAATCCAGTAAAAATCACGGTAACAGATCGTTATGGTAACTTCGGGAACATAACTTTACGGTGGGATGACCACGAGCATTATGTGACGCCTGCAATCATTTAATATTCTGTCATATACAGACTGCTCAGGGTAATTACCCTGAGCAGGGTTATTTAATAATTTTGCATTCACATATGTTTTTAACTATGGAGTGGCTTTGTTGAATAAATGGATTTTATGCTGTGGTACTATGAAAACGGTTGTTTCAGATAACATAAAATCAATGCATTACATGCTTGCGTATGACGGTGTTCTGTCTGGCATCAGCGTTTTCTACCAAAACAGTGCAGACAAAACAGAATGATTACCTATTATTCAACAAAGCCTATGGAGTATAAAATATGTCAGATTTTACTTCTCAGAGTGGCAATTTCCTTAGCGCATTTTCAGGTGCCGTTGATCCTCGCACAGGAATGTACAACTATAACTTTTCTGTTGCACATCTCACGGGTAATGCCGGCCTGGGGCCATCAATGCCAGTTGTGCTCTGCTACTCACCTTTAAATACAACTAATACCGGGTATGGTATTGGTGTTAACCTCCCTGTTTCCAGCTATGATAAAAGCACCCGAACACTTCAGCTCTCCAGTGGAGAACGTTATAAGGTAAGTGAAGCCAACCACGCTCTTAATATTATTCACTCTAAACCTGTCAATTTCAGGGCTGAAATTCGAGAGGATGGTTATTATATTTTCTACAAAAATGGTGTCACCGAGCGTCTGACTGCATCTTCAAAGGGCGGGAGCATGAAGGTCGCAGAGGAAATTATCTCTCCCGCGAATCGTAAGTTAGTGCTTAAGTGGGAAACTTATGGTAACGGTAAAAGACTTACCTCAGTCAGTGATGAATCCCGCACATTGCTGAACATTAAGCACACCACAGCCATGGTGACTTTTAGCATCTGGCCCGGCAGTACTGAGGAACACAGTGTTTTGCTTAAATTTCAGAATGATTTCCTGACGTCAGTGATGAACAAGCATGATTCTGCTGAATTGTCTTGGGCGCTGGGGTACACCAATAAAATCCTGACTGTGGTGAGCGGGCCCACAGGGCTTAAGGAGCTGGTAAATTATTCGGCGACCGGACACAGGTTCCCTACTGGTGGCCCAGGCCAAACGGTTCCTTACGTTATCAGTTATAAACAATCAGGTAAGGATGGACAGTTACTCCGACACCTGAGTTATGAGTTTTCAGATAAAAATTTTCTCGGGTATGGCGGAAGTAATCAATATTCCTGGGATAATGATACTGATTATCTGTATGGCGTTCTGGGAGATTACGAGTACACCAGTACTGAAACGGCTCATGATAAGCAAGGTAATCCTCTTAGCAGAGTCAAAAGAACATATAGCAATTATCACTTACAGACCAGTGAACAGAGCGCTATAGTGGGAACGACCTGCCAGGTTTTAACAAAGACGGAGTACTATGCCATCAGTGGGAAATCCTTTGATGATCAGCCAGCCAACTTTCAGTTCCCCAAACAACAGACCCGAACCTTTACAGACAGCTCAAAACCTGATGGTGAAAAGAGCCGGACAGAAATCACGCTGACAGATTTTGATGAGTACGGAAATCCTGTATATGAGAAAAGTCCTGATGGGTATGAGACGTATTATGATTATTATCCCGCAGAAGGGGATGGGGATAATTGTCCGGCTGAACCCAATGGATTTATTCGCTTTCTGAAAAAGAAAACGCACAAACCTCGTAAAGATGATGACACCACCCCTGAATTTGCAGAGTATTCTTATACTTTGTTAGGTGATACCCGCTGCGTGGTACAAAATACCCGTAAGCTAAGTTCCGGTAATATTCTCCTTTCAGAGCAGACGACTGAATATAATTCCGACAGCCTCAGCTCTGATTTTGGGCGCGTTATTAAAATTACGGGAATCAGATATGATGGCGTAAACTCATACACAACACGCCAGACATTTGCCACTTCCGTCAGTGACGGGAGTATGATTCAGAAGGTCACCTTTACTGGCCACGATAACCTTGAATCCACCCACAGTCGTACCCTGTCATTATTTTCTGGCCTGTTGTTCAGCGAGACAGATCCCCTTGGCGTAACAGTAAAACATGAATACGATCTTCTGGGGCGTATTGTTTCACAAACTGTCGCTCCTGATACTGAGTATGAGAATGTTGTTCGCTGGGATTATTCCATGGGTGATAACGGTCCCGTCACCACCCAGACAGATACCACAGGCAATCAACTGAGGATTTTATTTGACAGCGCAGGTCGTGAAATCGGGCGGCAGCAATTCGATCCTGATGTAACGAAAAAATTCTACGATATATACTCACAATCCTTTGATTTACTGGGCCGGGTGTCAACGGGTTTAAGCAGCGACTGGCTACCAGACTCAGGCAAGAGTATCTCATACAGTTTGCAAACGACTGTACTCAATGATGACTGGGGTGGCGTCCGGACACAACGCTTCAGTGACAATACCCGGCACGTTCAGGAGTCGGACCCGCTGGCATTGAAACAAACAACCTATATGCAAGGCGATGCCGGCAATACCACGACGATAACAGGCTCCGTTGCCACGTCTTTTGATACAGCAAGCTATCTGGCTCTGACGGATACGTTAACAGATACTTCTAATAATACCCAGGGTACGCGTCTTTATGGCTGGGACGGCTGGGGGCAACTGCGCAGAGAAACAGATGAGCGAGGTAATGTCACAGAACGAACCTATGACGCCTTTGGTCGCGTTCTTACACAAACTCTGCCAGATGGCAGTGTAGTGACCAGAACCTATTCCCCTCATCTGGCAGGAGAGCAGGTAGCCAGTATCACTGTCACGGGTCCTGATGCGGGGGGCAATACTCAGACCTGGCTGCTGGGAACTCAGGAATTTGACAGTCTTGGTCGCCTGACAAAACAGGTGAGTGGAGGCAGGACGACCACATACGTTTATGAAGGAGCATCCACGGGGCCGTCATTAGTGACGCTTCCGTCAGGTAAACAACTGCAATATACCTATATCCCCGAGCTGGGCAATGTGGTTAGCAGCGTGGTGGCTGACGATGTGACGCAGACATTCAGTTATGACAAGAGAACAGGACGTTTGTTACAGGAGCTGGAGGGGGAGATCGGCAATGATTATTTATGGAACGATTCCGGTTCTCTGGCAACTGAAACATTTATGCGGGGCACCCGGCAAAACGTGGCCTCACACTCCAGCACTCTTTCGGGCTCAGCGGTTACTTATCAGGATATTACCGGAAGTAAGATGGTTTACAGCCGGGATGAGTATGGTCGTATAACCGCCCTTATTGACGGGGAGCTTCAGGCGTCCTTTGAATACGATGAACTGGGGCGTATGCACAAACAGACGGTGAAAAATACAGGGGGAGCTGACAGTTTTATCACCGAGCTGGAATATGATGATTTCGGTCGTGAAATCAAACAGACCGTCACGGACAGTGCCGGAACATCTCTTGTTACGACGTCATCGTGGTCATTAAATGGCCTGCTCGAAAGCAAGAGTCTGGCAGCAACAGGGGCGGCTGACAGCATTAATCGTAATGAAATGTTTGAATATGACGCGCGAAACCGGCTGGTTCACTACGGCATTACCGGTACACCTCCTGTCCCTGACGCTTATGGAAACCCATTATCAGAAGTAACTTATCAGTATGACGCCCTGAATAATCTGACGGCAGTAATTTCCACCTTCGCAGATGACAGCACAGATACCATGACCTATGTATACGGAAACAGAAATGACCCGACACAACTGACATCAGTGACTCACAGCCATGACAGTTATCCGCCACACATCCCGCTGGAATATGATGCAGATGGCCGGATGATTAAGGATGAAGCCGGACGGGTGCTGGCATACGACGGCCTTGGACGGCTGAATTCTGTTGCAGGCGAAAATCTGACTGGCGGTCACTACCACTATGATGCGGGTAACCGCCTGGTCGATCAGGATACCGGCACTAACGGTGTGCGTCATCTGTACTACCGTGGCAGTGAGCTGGTTGTGGACGTTACATCCTCCTGAACGTTCTGACAGTCGTCAGAAGGAACCGTTGCCTGTATTCGGTATTTTTAACTGATGCCACCATAACGACAAGCGTCACATACCAATCGTATTGACGCTTATGCAATGAATGCCATCAAAACAGCAGAGTGTGTAACGTAATTATGGCTTTGTTGAATAATAGGTAATCATTCTGTTTTGTCTGCACTGTTTTGGTAGAAAACGCTGATGCCAGACAGAACACCGTCATACGCAAGCATGTAATGCATTGATTTTATGTTATCTGAAACAACCGTTTTCATAGTACCACAGCATAAAATCCATTTATTCAACAAAGCCGGGATTTATTTATCAATATATTATTTCATCGGGCATTGTAGTCGAAGAACGCGGCAGCCACATGCTATCGCACTCTCCTTTTTCAAATGCAGCATCGCGCAATATTACGCTCGAATTAATTCATTGCTTTTCCGCATTCATCCAAAAGGGTCTGTCGACCGATTCTTTATTATTTGAAGGTTTGCTATTCCATATTAAGCCGCTACTTAACCGGCTTAAATATCATATTACGATTCGCAATCCCTTACTCGATGACATAAAAGCGGAATTACAGGATATTTTCACGCTGACCCAACGCGCCATGCAGGTAACGGCCGAGCGGTTTCATTATGGGCCAATCGATGACGATGAGATCGGTTATCTGTGCGTGCATTTTCAGGCCGCGCTTGAACGGCAAATCGCCCATAAACGTATTTTGCTGGTGTGTTCCAGCGGCGTCGGCACGTCGCATTTGCTGAAAAGTCGCATCCTGCGCGCCTTTCCGGACTGGATTATCGTGGGCGTTATTTCGGCCAGCACGCTGGACGACTTTTGTCAGCAGGAGCCGGTGGATCTGGTCATCTCCACCATTCATCTCGATATCAGCACCTTGCCCACCGTGTATGTTACTGCGTTTTTTAACGACGACGATATTCGCCGGGTGACGGACGCCATGATTGGTCGCCAACTGCCACAGGCCGCAACGCGCGCACTGGCAGAACATTAACTGAATGAGGTCTGATTAATGGATATTTCTCGCATTCTCACGCCATGCCGCGTCAATCTCAATCTGCAGGCCAGCAGCAAAGAAGCGGCCATTATCGAACTGACGGAGTTGCTGTTCAGTGACGGTGCCATTAGCGATAAAGAGGCCTTTATCCGCGATGTCTGGCTACGCGAGGCGGAGGGATCGACCGGGTTTGAGAATCATATCGCCATTCCTCACGGTAAGTCCTCTGCCGTTAAGCAAACCACGCTGGCCATCGGGCGCAGCCAGCTGGATATCCCCTGGGAGACGCTGGATGGCAGCAAGGTGCGCTGCATCATCCTGTTTGCCGTGCGGCTGGAAGATCAAAACACGACCCATATTCGCCTGCTGTCACAGGTGGCCAGTGCGCTGGCCGATGATGAGGTGATTGCGCAACTGCTGGTGGAAAACGATCCCAGCGAAATTATTCGGCTGTTTAGTCAGTACGCCGAAACCGACCTCTGTTAACCCTGGAGTCCGAGGTAATCATGAACATTGTCTGTGTTGCCGCCTGTACGGCGGGCATCGCGCATACCTACATTGCGCGTGAAAAAATGATCAAAGGCGCTCACGCCCTTGGCCACACCATCCATGTGGAAACGCAGGGCACCATCGGGACAGAAAACGCCCTGGATGCCGAAACGATAGCGGCAGCCGACGTGGTGATCCTGGCGGTGGACGTGAAGATCACCGGCGAGGAACGTTTTCGTGGCAAACCGATCGTGCGGGTGAAAACCGAAGTGGTGATCAAGTCGCCCATCAAGTTTCTGGAAAAAGTGGCGGATTCACTGGCGCGTGCCTGAGGAGATCCACAATGAACGCTAACAAAAGCCAGTACGGGCAAGCGATCAAAGGCCATCTGTTAACCGGGATCTCCTGGATGATCCCGCTGATTGTCGCCGCCGGGATCTGCATTGCGCTGGGTCAGGTGATTGGCGGGCCCGATGTGGGTAAACATCCCGGTACGATCGCCTGGATGCTGAACCAGATCGGTGGCTGGGGCATGGGCTTAATCGTCCCGTTGATCAGTGCGGCTATCGCTTACTCGATTGCCGACAGGCCGGGCTTCGCGCCGGGTTTGATCGTCGGGTTTATCTGCGGACAGATTGGCACCGGCTTTATCGGTGGCATCCTGGGTGGCTTCCTGGTGGGTTACACGGTGATTCTGCTGCGGCGCAGTATCCGGTTGCCACAATCGATGCAGGGGCTGATGCCGATCATGGTCTTGCCCGTACTGAGCACCATCATTGCCGGGCTGCTCATGATGACGTTTATCGGTCAGCCCATTGTCTGGCTGCAAAAGGCGCTGATCGCCCTGCTGGAATCAATGCAGGGGGGCTCTAAGTTCATCATGGGGGCGATTCTGGGGGCGATGGCGACCTTTGACTTCGGCGGGCCGGTCAATAAAACCATGTCGCTGTTTGCGGATGGCATGCTGGTGGACGGCATTTACGGGCCGGAAGCGGTCAAATTTGCCGGTTCGATGATCCCGCCCTTTGGCATCACGCTCTCCTGGCTGCTCACGCGCCATAAGTACACCCGCGCGGAAAAAGAAGCCCTGAAAGCGGCCTTCCTGATGGGGATCTGCATGATCACCGAAGGTGTGATCCCCATTGCCGCACGCGATCTGTTCCGGGTCGTCGGGAGTTGTGTGGTTGCCTCAGCCGTTGCTGGTGGCCTGATCATGGTCTGGGGCGTGGAAGCGCCGGTGCCTCACGGCGGCATGTTTGTCGTACCGCTGTTCACCAAACCCGGGTTGTTCTGCCTGGCGCTCGGTATCGGCACCACGATCTGTGGCGTCATGCTTTCGCTGCTGAAAAAGCCCGTCACTGAAGCCGACGAAGAGTTTGACGACGTGGAAGATCACACCGTTCGCGACGACGACATTAAATTCACACTGGAATAAGGAGTGAGTATGTACGCGGCAATGAACGACCTGATAAGCCAGGCTGCGCAGAAAAAATATGCCGTTCTGGCCATCAACTGCTTCAACCTGGAAAGTGCCCGGGCGGCGGTTAAGGCGGCGGAGCCGCAGCGTGCGCCCCTGATACTGAATGTGTATCAAGGCCATAGCCGTCATTTTCCGCCAGCCATCGCGGTGCCGCTGGTGCAGGCGCTGGCGGCGGAGGCCAGCGTACCAATCGCGCTGGCGCTCGATCATGGCAAGGCCTTTCCGCTGATTGGCCAGGCCTTTCGCGCAGGCTTTACCGGGCTGATGATCGATGCTTCGGCGGAGCCGCTGGCCGAAAACATTCGTCAGACGGCCCGCGTGGTCGACATGGCCCACACCGCCGGGGTTTGCGTCGAAGGCGAACTGGGCCATATCGCCGATGCGCCCACCTACGCGCTGGCCGACGCGGCGGTCAAAATGACCCAGGTGGCGGATGTCCTGCCGTTTCTTGAGCAGACCCATATCGATCTGCTCGCGGTTTCGGTTGGCACCGCGCATGGGCTTTATCCCGCTGGGGTACAGCCGACAATCGATTTCCAGCGTCTGGCAGACCTGCACGCGGCCTCATCGCGCCCACTGGCGCTTCACGGCGGCAGTGGCACGCCAGCGGACGATATTCGGCGCGTCAGTCAGCACGGCGTCGCCAAGATTAACGTTGGCGCGGCGGTATTTGAAGCCGGTAAACAGGCGCTGCACCAGGCGCTTAAACACCCTCCCACCACCGAACTGCCGGACTTACTCGCCCTGATGGAGTCCGCCTGTTGTGAAGTCGTCAGTGACTATCTGAGCTGGTCTGGCTCCGCCCGTCAGGCCTGATGGCTTTCTGCTGTAACCCGGTGCGCGTCTCTGAACGTCAGCGCAGGGCAACCCTTTGTCATAAAACAAGCCGAGGAAGATTTAACATGTTGATTTCTATGAAAGAGATGTTAAGACCCACCCGTCAACATCGCTTTGCGATTGGCGCCTTCAATGTCGCTGACAGCTGTTTTATCCGCGCGGTCGTGGAAGAAGCCGAAGCCACTCAAACCCCGGCCATTATCTCGATTCATCCCAGTGAACTGGAATTCGTCACCGATGCATTTTTTGGCTATGTGCGGGAGCGCACACTGAAAAGCAGCGTGCCGTTTACGCTGCACCTGGATCACGGTGCATCGGTGGCCCATGTGCTGCGCGCTATTCAGTGCGGTTTCACGTCGGTGATGATTGACGGCTCCCTGCTGCCTTATGAAGAAAACGTGGCGCTGACGAAAGAGGTGGTGAAGCTGGCCCATGCGGTGGGCGTGTCGGTTGAGGGCGAACTGGGGACGATTGGCGATACCGGGACGACCGTGGAAGGCGGCGTGAGCAAAGTGATCTACACCGACCCGGCTCAGGCCGAAGACTTTGTGCAGCGAACCGGCGTGGATACCTTAGCGGTCGCCATCGGCACCGCGCATGGTATCTATCCCAAAGATATGAAACCGGAATTGCAAATGCATATCCTGCGCGACATTTCACAGCGCGTTTCCATTCCACTGGTGCTGCATGGCGGCTCGGCGAATCCCGATGCCGAAGTGGCCGAGGCGGTGACGCTGGGCGTGGGTAAAATCAACATCTCCAGCGACATGAAATATGCCTATTTCCAGAAGGTGCGTGAAGTGTTAACCCGTGAAACCTGGTGGGATCCGAACGTAATTTATCCCGAAGCGATTGAGGCGGCAAAAGCGGTCATTCGCTACAAGATGAATTTGTTTGGTGGGCTGGGTAAAGCGTCGTTGTATTAAGCATCTTCGCTTTTTGATTCAGACAACCGAACCGTGGCGTTTCAAAGCCATCTGACAGGAAGTCGGAGCAGGCAATCCGCAGCGCTGAACAGAGCGATAAAACCAGGATTTGCCCGCAGGACGCGGGCAAAATACGGAGTCGGTACAGGCTGTATCGTCTCCGTCGGTCCATCAGGCTGAAGCGCGACATGAAGGCAACCGCGACAGCGGCGTGAGGACGCCCGCTCAGAAACCCTGTCGGATGGCGTGTGCACCGCTGCGAAAAAAACTGAGCGCACAAAACATGATTACTTCATCACGCCCATCCACTGCTGCGCAATCTTCGCATATTCTCCCGTGGCCGTGCTCAGGTGTAGCCACTGATCGACATACTGTTTCCAGCTCATATCATCACGCGGAAGCATATAGGCCTTCTCGCCATACTGAAGCGGTTTATCCGGATTGAGTGCGCACAGGGAAGGAAAGCGTTTTTGCTGATACAGCGCCTCTGAGGCATCGGTAATCATCACATCGGCTTTGTTATCCACCAACTGCTGGAAAATGGTGACGTTATCGTGAAACAGCGTTAACGCCGCCTGAGGAAGATAACTGTGCACAAAGGCTTCGTTCGTCCCGCCCGCGGGTTCGATTAACCGGACGCCGGGTTTATTTAGCTGGTCAACCGTCTGATACTTCGTTTTATCCGCGCAGCGCACCAGCGGAATTTTGCCGTCCACGCCAAGCGGCTGAGCAAACCAGGCGGTTTGCTGGCGCTTCAGCGTAACCGATACGCCACCCAGTGCGATATCACACTGTTTCGCTAAAAAGTCCTGCATCAGAGTTTTCCAGGTGGTAGGTACCCATTGCACTTTCGCTCCCAGTGACGCCGCCAGCGACTCCGCCATGCTGATATCCAGCCCTTCATAGTGGCCATCGGGTTTCAGAAAGCTGTAGGGCTTGTAGTCCCCGGTCGTACAGACTTTCAGGGTTTTGGTGTTGAGCACGCTGTCCAGACGCGACTGGGCCTGAGCACCGCCAGCCACCAGCAGTAAAGTCATTATGAGTGTTTTCTTCATCATTCTTTTTTTTCGGAGGTGAGTTTGCGCCGTTATGGTGACATAACCTTACGGGTTATTGCGCTAATCGCAAAAGTGTTGTGATCATTCTCGCATTTTTCTCCCGTGCGTCGCGGCCTAAGCTACTCCCTATAAACGCATACGGGAGACACGCTTAATGAGCAACATTCTAATTATCGATGGTGGTAAAACTTTCGCCCATTCTAAAGGTGAACTGAATCATACGCTGACCGACGTGGCCGCCAGCCAGTTGCGCGATCTGGGCCATGAGGTGACCGTTACCGTCGCCGACAGTGACTATGTTGTGGCAGATGAGATCCAAAAATATCTCGACAGCGATGTCGTGATTTATCAGATGCCAGGCTGGTGGATGGGCGAACCCTGGACCGTGAAACGTTATATTGACGAAGTCTTTACGGAAGGCCACGGCAAGCTGTATGCCAGCGATGGTCGCACACGTTCAGACAGCGAGAAAAAATACGGTTCTGGCGGCCTGCTTCAGGGCAAAAAATATATGCTTTCTCTGACCTAGAACGCTCCGCTGGAAGCCTTTACCGATCCTGAGCAATTCTTCGAAGGCGTCGGCGTGGATGGCCTGTACGTGCATTTTCACAAGGCTAATCAGTTCCTGGGAATGGAAGCCTTACCGACGTTCATCTGTAACGACGTGATAAAGCAGCCTGATGTGCCACGGGATATTGCACGTTATCGGGCGCATCTCAGCGAAATTTTTGCTTAAATAGACTTTCCCCCCGAAAGAGGAAACGTGAATGTTAACCGTCGTTGCTGAAATTTGTGTGAAGCCAGGGGCTTTGTTGAATAAATGGATTTTATGCTGTGGTACTATGAAAACGGTTGTTTCAGATAACATAAAATCAATGCGTTACATGCTTGCGTATGACGGTGTTCTGTCTGGCATCAGCGTTTTCTACCAAAACAGTGCAGACAAAACAGAATGATTACCTATTATTCAACAAAGCCGAAGCCAGGCTACCGTCAGAAAGTACTGGAGGCGTTTCATCAGGTGATCCCGACCGTGCTGGAAGAAGAAGGCTGCCATCAGTACAGCGCGCTGGTCGATCATCAGGCGCAGGTGCCGTGGAAACACAACTCACCCGATTCGATTTTCATGCTGGAGCAGTGGGAAACCCTGCGTCATCTCGACCAGCATCAGCAAATGCCGCATATGGAAGCCCATCGCGCTGCCATTAAAGAATATGTGACAGACGTAAAAATTCTGGTGCTGGAACCCGGCCAGTAATTTCTGCAACGCTGACACGAAAAAGCCCCGGTACAGGCCGGGGCTTTTTGCAGCGGGTGACCGACTCAGACTTCGATATCGGCCTTGTCGCCTTTTTCCTGTAACCAGTTGCGGCGATCTTCAGAACGCTTCTTCGCCAGCAGCATGTCCATCGTCCGCAGCGTCTGCTCAATATCGTCGTCACTGACGGTAAGCTGAACCAGACGGCGGGTATTCGGATCGAGCGTGGTTTCACGTAACTGAAGCGGGTTCATTTCACCCAGACCTTTAAAGCGCTGAACGTTCGGTTTGCCCTTCTTACGCTTTAACTGCTCCAGTACGCCCTCTTTCTCGTCTTCATCCAGCGCGTAATACACTTCTTTGCCCAGATCGATACGATAAAGCGGCGGCATCGCTACATAAACGTGGCCGTTTTTCACCAGCGTACGGAAGTGCTTCACGAACAGCGCGCAGAGCAGCGTGGCAATGTGCAGCCCATCTGAGTCGGCATCGGCGAGAATACAGATCTTACCGTAGCGCAGCTGCGTCAGATCTTCGCTGTCGGGATCGATACCGATCGCCACAGAGATATCGTGCACCTCCTGTGAAGCCAGCACTTCATCCGACGAGACTTCCCAGGTGTTCAGGATCTTGCCTTTAAGCGGCATGATCGCCTGATATTCGCGGTCGCGTGCCTGCTTGGCTGAACCGCCCGCCGAATCCCCTTCCACCAGGAACAGTTCGGTTTTATTCAGATCCTGTGCTGTACAGTCTGCCAGTTTTCCAGGCAACGCCGGGCCGCTGGTCAGCTTTTTACGCACGACCTTCTTCGCCGCGCGCATTCGGCGCTGGGCGCTGGAAATCGCCAGCTCTGCCAGCTGTTCTGCCGCCTGCACGTTCTGGTTCAGCCACAAACTAAAGGCATCTTTGACCACGGCTGACACGAAGGCAGCGCACTGGCGTGAAGATAAGCGCTCTTTGGTTTGACCGGCAAACTGCGGATCCTGCATTTTCACCGACAGCACATAGGCACAGCGATCCCAGATATCCTCGGCGGACAGCTTCACGCCGCGCGGCAGGATATTGCGGTATTCGCAAAACTCACGCATGGCGTCCAGCAGGCCCTGGCGCAGACCATTAACGTGTGTCCCACCCTGCATGGTCGGGATCAGGTTCACATAGCTTTCGGTCAACAGCTCACCGCCTTCCGGCAGCCACAGTAACGCCCAGTCCACCGCTTCGATATCGCCTGCAAAGGCACCCACAAACGGTTTTTCCGGCAGCGTCGGCAGGCCGTTTACGGCTTCACACAGATAATCTGTCAGGCCATCTTCGTAACACCAGCGCTGCTCGGTATTGTTGAGCTTGTCTTTAAAGACGATTTCGACACCCGGACACAACACGGCTTTCGCTTTCAGCAGGTGAGATAAGCGGGAAACCGAGAAACGCGGGCTGTCAAAGAAGTGTTCGTCCGGCCAGAAATGGACGCTGGTGCCGGTGTTGCGTTTGGCTACCGTGCCGGTGACGGTCAGATCCTGCACCTTTTCACCATTTTCAAAGGCGATAGTGTAGATCTCGCCGTTACGGCGCACATTCACTTCAACGCGTTTGGACAGGGCATTAACCACCGAAATCCCGACGCCGTGTAGGCCACCGGAAAACTGGTAGTTTTTATTGGAAAATTTACCGCCCGCGTGCAGCCGGCACAAAATGAGTTCAACAGCCGGAACGCCTTCTTCCGGGTGGATGTCCACCGGCATGCCGCGCCCGTCGTCGATGACTTCCAGCGACTGATCGGCATGCAAAATCACCTCTACCCGTTTGGCATGGCCCGCCAGTGCCTCATCGACGCTGTTATCAATGACTTCCTGACCCAGGTGGTTAGGGCGCGTCGTATCGGTATACATTCCCGGGCGACGGCGAACCGGCTCAAGGCCAGTCAGGACCTCAATGTCACCCGCATTATAGCTTGATTGACTCATGGTAACTGTCTGATTAGATGAAGAAAATGGTTGCGATTTCCACGTTGCTCAAGCGTGATTCAGGCCCAGAAAGTCCAGAATTTGCGGGAAATGGCGCTCGAATCCAGTAAATGCATGATTTCCGCCCTCTTCAACCGTATGACGGCACGCGCTGTAATAGTCGAGTGCCTGGCGGTAGTCGAGCACTTCATCGCCGGTTTGTTGCAGCAACCACAATAAATCAGGCGCTTCCAGCGGATCAATCTGCATCACTTTCAGATCGTAAATGTGGCGAGACTCTAACACATATTGCTGACCGGTGTAGGGATTCTGATTTTCACCCAAAAAATCCACCAGCAACTCAAACGGGCGAACGGCGGGATTGACCACCACCGCCGGCAGCATAAAACAATGTGACAGCCAGGTGGCGTAGTAGCCGCCCAGCGAAGAACCGACGAGGCCCAGCTGTCGTCCGCTGTGGCTGAGCACAATATCTTCCAGCATAGCTGCCGCATCCGCAGGAAACGTTGGCAACTGCGGCACAATCATCTCAATATCGGGATGATGCTGGCTCAGCCACTGTTTAAACAACGTCGCTTTTGCTGAACGCGGTGAGCTGTTAAAGCCGTGCAGATAAAGCAGCGCCTTCATCCGTTAATATCCTTCAGCATCCAGATCGGGGCGAAAAGCCTGTGTGGTGAGTCGGTTGACTTCGGTCTCAAGCTGACCGTCATTGTGCAGCGTAAACCAGCGCCAGCCGGGCGCAACGGTATCGATGGTAAAGCTGGTACAGTGCGGTTTGAACTGCACGCAGGTCGACGGCGTTGCCAGCACACGGCGGCCCTGCCACGGTACATCCATTTCCTGATGAATATGGCCGCAGACCAGCGTTTTTGCCAGCGGATAGTGCTGCAACACGGCGTCTAACTGATGCGGATTGCGCAGGCTGTGTTGATCAAGCCAGGTGCAGCCCGACGCTAAAGGATGATGGTGCAACAGCACCAGCGTATGGCGCTGCGGATAACGGGCAAGCGTGGTATTCAGCCACTCAAGCTGGTAGTCACTTAACATGCCATGGGGCACGCCGAAGACCTGGCTGTCCAGCAGAACAACCTGCCAGTGCTCGCCTAACAGCACATGCTTGTGTGCGTTAATGCCGGCCTCTGCCAGCGTATCGACCATCGCAGGTTGAAAATCATGATTCCCCGGCAGCCAGACGCAAGGTTTAGGCAGGCGCGAAATGCCCTCAACAAAATGCTGATAGGCTTCGACTGAGTGATCCTGAGAGAGATCGCCGGTGGCAACGATAAGATCATAATCACGCTGCTGCGCGATGATCGCATCCAGTACCGCGTCATAACTGGCCCAGGTATTCACCCCCAGCAGGGATTCGTGTTTTCCTGCGAACAAATGCGTGTCCGTTACTTGCAGAATCCGAACCTCAGATTCTGTTGTCGCAGGAAGAGTTAGCAGGCTATCCAAAGCGTTTCCTTCGTCTCTACGCCATTCAGTGCATTATACGCATCAGCAAACCGGTACTGCCATCGCGCCGTGCGTCAGGCAATAACGTAACCAGTCAGCAAGAAACTGATTGATTTGATGCTTCTCATCACGCTGATTCATTTTTTTATTCGGATAATCATAACGTGCTTTGAACCGATAGATCTGCTGTGTCGAACACACTTCAGCCACCATCGCGTCATGATACAGCCTGACAGACATTGACGGCAGGCTCCAGTAACTTACGGCTGGGGCCGTCTGACGGATATCGACCAAGGTAGTATAACGCGTTGATTCTTCAACGGTTACCTGGTAGCGGGCGCCACTCACCTGATAGATCACCGATGCGCCTGCTGCGTCATCACGTGGTAGCAGACGACGTAACTGGGCGAAATTGGTTTCGCACAGCCTCATCATCTCGGGGAAATCAGGGATATAGCGCTGTTTCATTTTTGCGTCCACTCTTCTCGAAGTTTTTTATGGTGCAGTGCCAGCCATTGCAAGGCGATGACAGATGCCGCGTTATCAATAATCCCCTGTTCCACCCAATGGTAAGCCTGTTCACGACTGACCACATGGACAAGAATATCCTCATTCTCTTCCTCCAGACCATGGCATCCTTTTGCCTGGCTGGCATCCACTTCTCCGACCATTACCGATAACCGTTCGCTGGTGCCGCCGGGGCTGGCCAGGTAGTTCAGCACCGGTTTGACCCGGCCAACCATCAGATCCGCTTCTTCGACGGCTTCACGGCGTACTACCTGCTCCGGGGTTTCACCCGGTTCAATAATGCCTGCCACCATTTCCAGCAGCCAGGGCGTGGGACTGCAATCGAAAGCCGGGATGCGGATCTGTTCAATCAGCACCACTTCATCACGGACGGGATCATAAGGTAGCAGCACAGCGGCATGACCGCGCTCAAAAACTTCACGCGTCACTTCCCGGCTCATTTGGCCATTAAACAACCGATGACGAAAGCGATAACGCACAATGGAAAAAAAACCCTCGTACGCGGTTTCTCGTGCAATAATTTCTACATCATTTTTTGTGAAAGTCACAGGTGATGTTTTATTGTCCTTCATCATTAAGTTCCTTATGCAGATTGGGATAACACAGATAAAACACAAGCCCAGATGCCATCCAAAGGGTTATTACTGAGTTATTTACCTGAAACACACAAATATGGCACGTTCAGCCACCTTATCTCACAGTTGCCCTCTGCTAGAATCTGCGATAATTTTTGGCTTACAGGCGGCACAGTCACTGCGATTTGCTGCAACAAAAGGAATGCAAATGAAAAAACTGCTCCCATTTTTTATTGGGCTGAGCCTGGGCGGTTTCAGCTTCGCCAGCCAGGCGGAAAACCTGCTTCAGGTTTACCAGCAAGCGCGTTTAAGCAACCCTGATCTGCGTAGCTCTGCGGCGACGCGTGATGCGGCGTTCGAGAAAATTAACGAAGCGCGCAGTCCTTTATTACCCCAACTGGGTTTGGGTGCAGACTATACCTACGCAAACGGCTACCGTGATAGTAGCGGTATTCACTCCAATACCACCAGTGGCTCGCTGCAATTGACGCAAACCATTTTCGATATGTCAAAATGGCGTGCGCTGACGCTACAGGAAAAAGCAGCCGGTATTCAGGATGTGACCTACCAGGTCGCCCAGCAGGATCTGATCCTGAACACCGCGACGGCCTACTTCAATGTGCTGAAAGCCATTGATACGCTTTCTTACGTCGAAGCGCAGAAGATGTCGATTTATCGCGAACTGGATCAAACGACCCAGCGCTTCAACGTGGGCCTGGTCGCCATCACCGACGTGCAGAACGCCCGCGCGCAGTACGACAGTGTCCTGGCGAATGAAGTGACCGCGCGTAATGACCTGGACAACGCAGTGGAGTCTCTGCGTCAGATTACCGGTATGGATTACCTGGCGCTGGCGTCGCTGGATATTGATCGCTTCAAAACCACTAAACCTGAAGCGGTTAACTCGCTGCTTAAGCAGGCTGAAAGCCGCAACCTGAACCTGCTTTCTGCCCGTCTGAACCAGGACTTAGCCCGTGAGCAAATCCGTTCAGCGGAGGCGGGCCATTTACCGACGCTGGATCTGACCGCCTCGACTGGCCTGTCCAACAGCAAATACGGCGGAAGCCGTGCTGAGCAAAATGCCAGCTCGACAGATTCCATCACCGGCAACAACAAAGTGGGCCTGAGCTTTACCCTGCCGCTTTACAGCGGTGGCAGCGTGACCTCGCAGGTGAAACAGGCGCAATACAACTTTGTCAGCGCCAGTGAGCAGTTGGAAGCCGCGCACCGTTCAGCCGTGCAGACCGTGCGCTCGTCTTACAACAACGTCAATGCGTCAGCAAGTAGCATTGCCGCTTACAAACAAGCCGTGGTGTCCGCGCAAAGTTCATTAGACGCGATGGAAGCCGGTTACCAGGTGGGAACCCGTACCATCGTTGACGTGCTGAATGCGACATCAACGCTTTATAACGCTAAGCAGCAGTTGTCGGATGCGCGTTACAGCTATCTGATTAACCAGTTGAATATCAGCTATGCCCTGGGCACGCTGAACGAGCAGAGTTTGGGTGTGCTTAACAGTCAGTTAGGTAAAGAAATCTCAACCTCGCCGGAAACGGTTCAGCCACAAAATGTACAGCAGGTGCTGGGTGAAGATCACATCTCCACTTCCGAAACGGCACCAGCACCGGCCCCCGTACATAAGGCCGCACATAAGAGCAGCCGTAATCCGTTCAGTCACTAAGCCTGTTGCGGGCTGCTTTGCGGCCCGCCTCTCTGCAAAACGTATAACTACGTAAAGATCCCCGTCCTGCCTGGCCGTTAGCTTCATTTCTCACCACTCATCCCCTATTCTATGCACTACCTTTGGGCACAGGATATTTATAATGAAACGGACTAAAACGATCCGCTATGCCGCCTTTCGTAAGAGCTGGCAAGCAAGACACTTAACGCCTGTTGCTATCGCTGTTTCAGCGGTATTTATGCTGGCAGGTTGTGAGCAAAACGACGAAACCGTCACCCTTTATCAAAACGCGGACGACTGTTCAAAAGCCAATCCGGGACAAAGTGCGCAGTGCACCACCGCGTTTAACAACGCGAAAAAGGAAGCTGAACGCACCGCGCCAAAATACGCGACACGTGAAGACTGTGTCGCCGAATTTGGTGAAAACCAGTGCCAGCAGGCACCGGCACAGGCGGGCACAGGCAGTACGAATGCCGAAGCGCAGCAAAGTGGCAGCTTCTGGATGCCGTTAATGGCAGGCTACATGATGGGGCGCATGATGGGCGGTGGCGCGGGCTTTGCCCAGCAACCGTTGTTCTCACCGAAAACCCCCAACAGCCCGGCAAACGGTCAGTTCGTGGATGCCTCTGGCCGTAACTACGGTAATGCCACCCCAGGTAAAACCATGAACGTGCCCAAAACTGCCCTGGCGCCGAAACCGACCACCACCTCCACCATCACACGTGGTGGTTTTGGCGAAACGGTTGCGAAACAAAACGCGATGCAGCGCAGCAGTGCTAGTGCTTCCGGCACCTCCAGTCGTTCGCTGGGAGGCTAATACCGTTTATGCAACGTATCGCGATTTCTGAGCGTCCGGGCTGGCGGGAAAAAGCCACAGAGTTTGGTTTTCGTTTTCACACCATGCACGGTGAGCCCTACTGGTGCGAAGATGCTTACTATCAGTTTACCCTGGCGCAAATCGACTATCTGGAGGAGGTGACCGCCGAACTTCATCAGATGTGTCTGCAGGTGGTGGAAAAAGTGGTAAACAGTGAAGCCCTGCTTACCCGCTTCCGTATTCCAAAACACACCTGGGATTTCGTGCGTGACTCGTGGAATCAGCGTCAGCCTTCACTCTATTCCCGTCTCGATCTGGCGTGGGATGGCCGAGGCGATGCCAAACTGCTGGAAAACAACGCCGATACACCGACCTCGCTGTATGAAGCGGCGTTTTTCCAGTGGCTGTGGCTGGAAGACCAGCTGAATGCGGGCCAGTTGCCGCCTGGCAGCGACCAGTTTAACAGCCTGCAGGAAAAGCTTATCGATCGCTTCACGGTGCTGCATCAGCAGCACGGCTTTAACTGGCTGCACTTTGCCTGCTGCCGGGATACCGAGGAAGATCGCGGCACGGTGCAATACCTGCAGGACTGCGCCACGGAAGCCGGCTTACCCAGCGAATTTCTCTATATTGATGAGATAGGGCTGGGTGAGAAAGGCCAGTTTACTGACCCGCACGATCAGGTGATCAGTAATCTGTTTAAGCTTTACCCGTGGGAATTTATGCTGCGCGAAATGTTTTCGACCAAGCTGGCGGATGCGGGCGTGCGGTGGCTTGAACCCGCCTGGAAAAGCATTCTGTCAAACAAAGCGTTATTGCCAATGCTGTGGCAGATGTTTCCCAATCATCCCAACCTGCTGCCTGCCTGGTTTGCTGAAGACGACGTGCCGCCTATGGACAAGTATGTGGTCAAACCGCTGTTCTCCCGCGAAGGCGCTAACATTCGTATCGTGGAAAACGGCAAAGAGATCGCCCGGGTGGATGGTCCATACGGCGAAGAAGGCATGATTGTGCAGCAGTTCCATCCGCTGCCAAAATTTGGTGACAGTTATACGCTGATTGGCAGTTGGCTCATCGACGATCAACCGGCCGGTATTGGCCTGCGGGAAGATCGGGAGTTGATCACGCAGGATCTGTCGCGTTTCTATCCGCACGCCTTCATTGAATAGCCTTTTATCTCCAGGCCAGTTCGCTGGCCTGTCTTACGCGTTAACCGACCTGTACCGACAACATACTGATTGCGCCCATCTCCATACCTTCCACCGGAACGGTCACTGGCTCATCTGCGTGACGGGAACCCAGCACATACAGCAATGGCAGGAAGTGTTCCGGCGTCGGGTTGGATAAGGCCGCATCCGGATGCTGCATAAAACTCACCAACGGATGTGAGTCCGCCTCGGCCTGCACCGCCAGATTGTCCCGCACGAAGTTATTGAACCCTGTCGCCCAACTGTAAGCTTCGCCACCGCCCCAGAGAACTTTACGCAGGTTGTGCACCACGTTACCGCTGGCGACGATCATCACGCCGCGATCGCGCAGCGCAGACAGCTTTCTTCCCATCCCGAAATGCCAGGCGGCGGGCTTGCCGCTGTCGATACTGAGCTGGACGACCGGGATATCTGCGTCGGGATACATCTTAATCAGCACGCCCCACGAGCCATGATCCAATCCCCATGCGTGATCCAGATGAACCGGCACCGGGGATAACTGTTCCGCAATCTCTTCCGCCAGTGCGGGTGAGCCCGGCGCGGAATAACGGGTATCAAAAAGCGCCTGAGGAAAGCCGCCAAAATCGTGAATAGTGCGTGGATTGTCCATCGCCGTTACGGCAGTTCCCTGTGTGTACCAGTGAGCCGAAACCGCCAGAATCGCACGTGGCCGTGGCAGGGTTTCACCGGCTTTACGCCAGGCTGCGGTATAGCGGTTTTCTTCTAAGGCATTCATTGGGCTGCCGTGTCCCAAAAACAGCGCCGGCATGCGAACCTGACTCATAGTGATCCTTGATGTGTTCATTCTGTGAACACCACGATACGCTTTTTACCGGCGTGATCACGCGGATAAGCATGATGTTCTCTGTCAGAAATTTTGAATAAAAATGGCAGGGACTGAGGAAGCGCACAGACAGGACAAGGCGAGACGATCAGGCCAGAGAACTGGCCTGATTAAGACGAAAACTAGCTGGCCTGACGCGTTTCGTGTTCGCGACGGTAGGCTACCAAATCTTCGATGGTGACGACGGGCATGGCGTGTTGTTTCGCGAACGCGATCACTTCCGGCGCATGCGCCATGGAACCGTCGTCGTTGGTCAGTTCACACAGAACGCCTGCGGGCTTGAAGCCTGCCAGCGTCACCAGATCGATAGTGGCTTCGGTGTGGCCACCGCGCGTCAGAACGCCACCATCATGGGCACGCAGCGGGAAGACGTGACCCGGACGGTTTAAATCTTCAGGTTTTGCGTCATCGGCAATCGCGGCACGGATAGTGGTAATACGATCCTGAGCAGATACGCCGGTGGTTACGCCTTTTGCCGCTTCAATCGTCACGGTGAAACCGGTGCCGTAGGCGCTGGTGTTGTTTTCCACCATCATCGGCAGCGCCAGTTGCTGGCGACGCTCTTCAGTCAGGCACAGACAAACGATACCGCTGCCGTGACGAATGGTTAACGCCATCTGCTCCACGGTCATGGTTTCCGCGGCGAAAATCATGTCACCTTCGTTTTCGCGATTCTCATCGTCGAGAACCATAACACCACGGCCTTCGCGTAAGGCTGCGATAGCACGTTCTACACGCTGTTTCGGCGTGCCAAATTCAGAAAGTAGAGTCTGATTCATGGTAATAAAACCTTATAAATGTGTTGGGTTACCAGAATCAGGGCAAGCTTAGGAGTGACGTCGTAAAGACGTAGCAATGACGCAAAACAGACATAATGCCTGACAGATGTCGTTACCCTCTCCCATCCGGACTTTAACCGTCGGCCCCGGAATTACACCGGATCTGCTGACCTTCACCATTACTGCGAAGCGCTCGCGGGCTTTCAGCCTGGGCTGATTTACCGCCGGTGGGGAATTTCGCCCCGCCCTGAGAATAAGCGTTTTAACTATAACGTTTCCCCGTCAGGGCAGCAATCCACAAAGCCATTATTGCTTTAGCTTTTTTTGCGCTATGGATTTCAGGTTTAACCTTTTCAATTCAGGCATTACACTTAAGTGACTCTAGCGTTGGTAAAATGCTGCCACAGCAACCCGTAACCAGGAAATCATCATGATCGACACGAAAAAAATTGAACAAATTGCCCGTCAGGTTCATGACGCGCTGCCGAAGGGAGTTCGTGAATTTGGCGATGATGTTGAAAAGAAAATACGGCAGACTCTGCAGGCCCAGCTGACCCGCATGGATCTGGTCAACCGTGAAGAGTTTGATGTACAGACTCAGGTTTTACTGCGTACGCGGGAAAAACTGGCGGCGCTGGAACAACGTCTGGCCCAGCTGGAAAGCAAAGGAACCGGGACCGCATCGTCTGCACCAGCGGTGCCCACCACGCCAGGCCCGGCACCGGCGATTGTCCCGGCGGCGAACCCTGCGGATAAATCCGGCGAGTGATGCTGGCTGGCGGGAGCGCAGGCTCCCGCCATCACGACTCAGTTGCCGCGAATGGTTTTAATGATATTGGTGGTTGAAATGCCATCTTCAAAGTTCAGCACCCGCACGTCACCGCCATTCGCCCAGACTTCCTTACTGCCTGCAATGTCTTCCGGCTTGTAATCCCCGCCTTTCACCAGTAAATCCGGTAATATGCTGGCGATCAAACGCTGCGGCGTATCTTCTTCAAACAGCACGACCCAGTCTACGGCTTCCAGCGCACCCAGCACGATCATCCGGTTTTCCTGCGGATTCACCGGACGGCTGTCGCCTTTAAGACGTTTCGTCGACGCATCGCTGTTTACCGCCACAATCAGGCGATCGCCCAGTTTACGGGCGTTTGCGAGGTAGGAAACATGACCGGCATGCAGAATGTCGAAGACGCCATTGGTCATGACCACTTTTTCGCCGCGCTGACGGGCCATAGCGACGGCCTCTTTCAGTTCCGCTTCGGTCATGATGCCAAAACCGCGCTCCGGACGGGCATGAATGGCGTTTTCGAGCTCCACGATGCTGACGGTTGAGGTTCCCAGTTTACCCACCACCACACCGGCTGCCGCGTTGGCCAGGAAACAGGCTTCTTCCAGCGAATCCCCCGCCGCCAGAGCAGCAGCAAGCACACCAATCACCGTATCCCCGGCGCCGGTAACGTCAAACACTTCCTGTGCCTGCGTGGGCAAGTGCAGCGGCGCTTTCCCCGGCTGTAGCAGCGACATGCCATTCTCAGAACGCGTGACCAGCAGCGCGGAAAGGTCGCAATCGGCAATCAGTTTCATGCCGCGTTCAACAATTTCCTGCTCCGTCCTGCATTTACCGACAACAGCTTCAAATTCCGACAGGTTGGGCGTCAGCAGCGTCGCGCCGCGATAGCGGGCAAAATCGGTGCCTTTCGGATCGATCAGAACAGGCACACTGGCTTCACGCGCCAGAGTGATCATCTGCTGAACGCTGTCGAGCGCCCCTTTGCCGTAATCCGACAACACCACCGTGCCACTGCTGGCCAGCGACTGGCGCATTTTTTCGTGCATCGGTGCGGCATCAACCTGCTCAAAACCTTCTTCAAAATCCAGGCGGATAAGCTGCTGGTTGCGGGACAGCACACGCAGTTTGGTGATCGTCGGATGGCTTTTTAACGTGACAAAATTGCAGTCAACACGAACGTCCTTAAGCGTTTTACTCAGGACCTGAGCCGCATCGTCCTCACCGGTCAGCCCGATCAACCGTGAACCGGCACCCAGCGCAGCAATATTCATCGCCACGTTAGCGGCGCCGCCAGGGCGTTCTTCAACGGTCTCCACTTTCACCACCGGCACCGGGGCTTCAGGGGAAATACGGCTGGTAGGGCCATACCAGTAACGATCCAACATGACATCGCCAACGACCAGTACCGAAGCCTGGCCGAACGCGGGCAGAGTAACTTTCATTCCAGACACTCCAGACTGCATTCAAAATAGTGCGCGGATGATAGCACAGTTGCTATCAGCATCACGCCGTGAGAGATTCTGCTGACTGCAACCACCGCTGCCAGCTGGCGTTGACCGACGCTCTTTCCTGCGCAAAGGCATCCGGTTCGACGTGTCCCGGCAGCGCCTGCAGCGCCAGATGGTGCAAGGCATCGCGCAGCGTGACATAGGCATGGGTTAACGCCGCCGCTTCGTCGTCTGCCATTTTTTGATGGTTTGCCATCAGTTCAAAGATCCGCACATTGTCCGACCAGCGCGTTAAGGCAGGCTCTGCTGCGGCATAGCGCAGTACGAGATATTGGGCAATAAACTCGATATCGGTAATGCCGCCTTCGTCGGTTTTGATCTCCCAGCGCCCTTTATGCTTATTGCTCAGATGCGCGCGCATTTTATCACGCATCTCCCTGACCTCGGTTTGCAACGCCACCGGTTCACGGGGCAGGCAGAGAATCGCCCGGCGAATGGCGTTGAAACGTTCGCTCAGGGCGGGCTCACCGAAGACAACCCGGGCACGCACCAGCGCCTGGTGTTCCCACGTCCAAGCTTCGTTACGTTGATAGTCATCAAAAGCGTCGAACGTGCTGACCAGCATGCCCGCCGCACCGGAAGGACGCAGGCGCGCATCCACTTCGTACAAAATCCCGGACGAGGTGCGGGTGCTAAACAGGTGCATGATGCGCTGCGCCAGCCGCAGATAAAACTGTCGGCCGTCAATGCTGCGTTCGCCCTGGGTCACCGCGTCCAGCGGGCAGTCGTGCAGAAAAACCAGATCAAGATCGGAGCTGTAACCCAGCTCCCATCCACCCAGCTTGCCATAGCCCAGCACGGTAAAACCCCGCTCGTGCTCCTGCCCCAGATGCGAAGGCCGACCGTAACGCTGCACCATCATATTCCAGGCCTGTTGCACCACCGATTCAATGATGGCTTCGGCCAGCCAGGTTAAGTGATCGCTCACTTTCATCACCGGCAACGTCCCTGCAATGTCGGCTGCCGCGATGCGTAACATCTGCGCCTGTTTAAACTGGCGTAACGCTTCAAGCTGTTGCTCTTCATCGTCGGCGGGAATGCGCATCAGGTACTGGCGCAGTTCATCACGATAGGCATCCGTCGCGGTGGGCTGATACAGCGTGGCGGGATCGAGAAGCTCATCCAGCAGCAGCGGATAATGCGCCAGCTGGCTTGCCACCATCGGCGAGGCTGCACACAGACGGATCAGGTGCCGCAGGGCTCCGTGATATTCCGTCAGCAGCTCCAGATAGGTACTGCGCGTCAGCACGCTGAGCAGCAGCGGTGCCAGCCGGCTAAAGGTGACGGCCGCATCGCTGCGCAGACAGACTTCGCTCAGCAGGCGCGGCATCAGCTGATCCAGTGCCTGACGACCGCGCGGACCAATGGAACGGCGGCTGATATCCTGACGAAACGCTTCCAGTGACTGATTGAGCGCCTGACAGTGTTCCGCGTCCAGTTGAGGAACCAGCGGGGCCAGCTCGCTGTCTTCCAGACTGTCCTGCCAGAGCATATTAAAATCGGCCAGCTCCGGTTGATCGCCAACATCCGGCGAATCTTCACCAATCAGCTCGTCAAAGATTGCCCGCACGGCGGCCATGTGCGTATCCAGTTTTGCGCTAAGTTCTGACCAGTCCTGACACTGCATCGCCCAGGCCAGTCGGGCGCGGTGCAGTGCATCTTCCGGCAGCGTTTGCGTTTGTTCATCGGCCAGGCTTTGCAGCAGGTTTTCCAGCCGCCGCAAAAACAGGTAGGCCTCGCGCAGTGCAGCAACCTGCTCCGGTGGCAGTAAGCCCAGGGATTCAATGGCGGAAATCGTGGGCAGCAAGGCTCTGAGCTGAAGCGAGCGCTCACGTCCACCGCGAATCAGTTGAAAGACCTGGACGATAAACTCCGTTTCGCGGATGCCGCCCGCCCCCAGCTTAATGTTATTTTTCAGGCCACGGCGGCGCACTTCACGTGAGATCATCGCCTTCATGTTACGTAACGACTGAATCACGCTGAAATCAATATAGCGGCGATAGACAAACGGCCGCAGCATCTGCTGCAACTCCTGGCTCCAGCGATCCTGATCATCGCCCATCAGTCGGGCTTTCACCATGGCATAGCGTTCCCAGTCGCGCCCCTGCTCCTGGTAATAATCTTCCAGCGCGGCAAAGCTCATCACCAGCGGCCCACTGTCGCCAAAGGGCCGTAAACGCATATCCACCCGGTAAACAAACCCGTCCGCGGTGGGCTGATCGAGCACCTTGATCAGGCGCTGCCCCATACGGGTAAAAAATTGCGCATTGTCGAGTTCACGCCGACCGCCACGGGTACTGCCGTTATCGGGCCAGACAAAAATTAAATCGATATCAGAGGAGAAATTCAGCTCGCCGCCGCCCAGTTTTCCCATGCCCAGGATCAGCAGCGGCTGAGGCTCACCCGCGGCATTACAGGGCGTGCCAAACTCACGACAGCAGTCCTGATAAACCCAGTCACGCGCCGCACTGATCAGGACCTCCGCCAGTACACTCAGCTGTTGCAACGTCTGTTCTGTGCTGGCGTGATGCAGGCACTGCATCCAGGCAATGCGCACCAGCATCCGACGCCGAAACAGGCGCAGCACGCGCATCAGACTGGCTTCGCTGTCTGCCGCCGCCATGTCACCACTTAGCCACTGCGCGTAGTGCCGCCACTCTTCATGCTGAGGCGAGCGGTCAGCGATCGCCTGCCACCAGTCCGGGTTCTGCTGCAGGTTGTCGAGCACGAAATCGCTGAAGGCCAGACCGGCAAGTTGCTCTTCCGTAAGAGCAGAACCGGTAAGACCTGACTGTTCGACCGCCCGCTCGGCCTGAGTACGCAATACGGTAGGTAAGGCTGGCAACATGTTCTCTCCCTGATAGCGTGCTGTTAGATTCAGCGCGGCGAGCTGCTGGTTAACCAGAACGGCGGTTGTTTCATTGCCTGCGCGGTTAAGCCGTCTAAGCTGACGTGCTGCTTTTCGTGTATGGCGCGCTGTAGCTGCTGCCACGGGGCCAGCCAGTGCTCTACCGCGTCCGGCGAGTAAGCGCCCGCCAGCAAATGAACGGCCAGTAATTGTCGATCGAGACGCGTGGCTTTGTCCTGATATTCATTCGCCTGATGAATGGTGGCAAAGGTTTCTTTCAGATCGGCATTAATGCGGCCCAGCATGATATCGCCGAAGCGCTTGAAGGAACCTTGCAGCTTGGCTTGCCCCTTCTGATCAATCCACGGCGTCCATTGTGCCTCAGCCAGCCAGTGAGTAAGTGCTAACTGGGTTTCTACGGAGCGAGTAGAGAAGCAGAAGCTGTCTGCATCCACGTCTTCATTCAGCAGCGTTTCTTCCAGCGTCGTCAGCTTCTGACGCAGATCGCTACTGGCCTTACGCGGCACTAACGCACCAAAGAGCGCAAAGGCCTGGCGCAGCACGTCCAGCGCTTCACGTACTGATTCCCGCGCGCGCTTATTGCCCCGTAACCACACTTCTTCATGATATTGCCAGTGCTCCAGGCCAGCGGCCATTGCCGCCACCATGCCAGCTTCCACCGTCGCCTTCGGTCCGGCTTTCAAAAGCGGAAAAGCACGTAATTCACGTGGAAGGTTACCTTTCGCCAGCTGATAGCCGCGTGCCGCTTTGCTCAGGCTGCCCATACGCAGGTCGCCCACGGCAATCAGCTGCTGCGCAAACGCCAGCATATCGCTGCGCTCACCGCTTTTTAACTCCAGTTCGACTTCTGACAGCGCGTCCTGATGCTCACCGGCCGCGACCTCGCCTTTATCGAACGCGATTTCCACTTCGCTCTTACCTGCCGTCACCAGCCAGATTTCACGGTCAAAATGCGTGCTGAACAGCGGGTTCAGGCGCTGCTGCAAGGCCGCGATATCCGTTCCCTCTGGCCAGATGTCGGCGGGCAGACGGCTGATATCCAGCGTAGGTTCCGTCAGGTCAACGTTGTATTCGCCGCGCTGATGTAAACCGCCCAGCGTACTGCCGGCCGTTTTCAGCGTCATTTCGTAACGCTGGTCCACGCCGCGAATACGTAAGCCCATGTTCCACCGTCGTAACTGGTTATCGTCGGTTTCAAAATAGATATTGGTCAGCTGGCGCGCTGCCTGATGCTGATGCGGAAAAGCCGCCAGCCTCTCTGCCAGTTTCCCGGCAGCGTTGGGTTTTGCAATGAACTTAAGCTCAATCTCAATGGTCATATTTTTTTATTCACTACGTCGCTGGCACTTGAGGATATATTCCCTGCCCGTTTAAGGTTATCTTCTGCTGCATCCACTGAGCCGAAGATGCGGGTTTTCAGGCGAAGAGTAATGCACAGAAGCCTTGCTGTCTCTGGTTTCTTTCTGCTTTCGCTCGCCTTTTCGCACTCTTATGAGACCAGGATAGTTCTCATTCAGATTTATGCGAAGCCTCTACAGACTGTGCCGGTAAATTATCTTTATTTTTAAACAAAACGAAATCGAATGAAAAAAATCACACTTGCTGGAATCACTTTGCTGGCCCTCAGCGCCCTTACACCTGCTCATGCCGATCAAAAACGCTATGTTTCTGACGAATTATCCACCTGGGTTCGCAGCGGCCCCGGCGACCAGTTTCGCCTGCTCGGTAAGCTGAACGCGGGTGAACAGGTCGAACTGCTACAAACCAATGACGCCACCAAATATGGCCAGGTGCGCGATGCGGAAGGCCGCACCGTCTGGATTCCCCTGTCGCAGTTGAGTGAAAATCCCAGCCTGCGCACCCGGGTGCCTCAGTTAGAACAACAGGTTAAAGACCTGACAGCTAAGTTAGCGAACATTGACAACAGCTGGAACCAGCGCACGGCCGAGATGCAGAATAAAGTGGCCAGCAGCGACAGCGTCATCAATGGGCTGAAAGAGCAAAATCAGAAGCTGAAGAACGAACTGATTGTGGCCCAGAAGAAGGTCAATGCCGCTAACGTTCAGCTGGATGACAAACAGCGCACGATCATCATGCAGTGGTTTATGTACGGTGGCGGCGTGCTCGGCGTGGGCCTGCTGCTGGGTCTGTTGCTGCCGCATATGGTGCCGCGTCGCAAGAAAAACGATCGCTGGATGAACTAACCTTTTCCACCGCTCGCTGCAAAAGGGGATCGTAAGATGCCCTTTTTGGCCTGTCTGCAATATGTCGAATTTGTGTAACAATAAGGGTTGTGCCCGTCTGAATTCAGGTGCAGGACGCCCGCAGACGCGCAGGTCGCTTATTTATCTCTGGAGTGGTGCGTGAAGACGTTTCTTGTTGGCGGTGCGGTGCGTGATGCGTTGTTGAAATTGCCGGTTAAAGACAAAGACTGGGTGGTCGTGGGCGCAACGCCAGAAAGCATGCTGGAACAGGGCTATCATCAGGTGGGCCGCGATTTTCCGGTGTTTCTGCATCCTGACAGCCGCGAAGAATATGCACTGGCGCGCACCGAACGCAAAAACGGCAAAGGCTATACCGGTTTTACCACCTGGTCGGCCCCGGACGTCACGCTGGAGCAGGATTTACAACGCCGCGATCTGACGATCAACGCCATCGCCCGCGATGAAAACGGCACGCTCTATGATCCCTACCAGGGGCAACAGGATATTGCTGACCGACTGCTGCGCCACGTTTCAGAAGCCTTTAGTGAAGATCCGCTGCGCGTGCTGCGCGTGGCGCGATTTGCTGCGCGCTTTGCCCACCTTAACTTTCGCATTGCCGATGAAACCCAGGCGCTGATGCGGCAAATGGTGGAGAGCGGCGAGCTGGCCGATCTTACCGCTGAGCGCGTGTGGAAAGAGACCGAAAAAGCGCTGTCCTCGCATAATCCTCAGGTCTATTTTCAGGTGCTGCGTGACTGCGGTGCCCTGAAGGTGCTGTTCCCGGAAATCGATAACCTTTATGGCATCCCCGCCCCCGCCAGATGGCATCCTGAAATTGACACGGGCGTGCATACGCTGATGGCATTGACGCTCTCCGCCGCCTTAAGTGAGGCCATTGATGTACGTTTTGCCACGCTGTTTCACGATGTAGGCAAAGCGTTAACGCCCGTTGAAAAGTGGCCCAGCCATCGCGGTCATGGCCCCGCCGGCGTGCCGCTGGTTGCCGCACTCTGTGAGCGTTTGCGCGTGCCGAATGCCATTCGCGATTTAGCCCTGCTGGTAACCGAATTCCACGACACGATGCACACCATTGAGCAGTTGCCTTCTGAGGCGATTGTGGCGTTATTTGACCGTCTCGACGCCTGGCGTAAACCTGAACGCGTGCATCAACTGGCGCTGTGTAGCGAAGCCGATGCCCGTGGGCGCGGTGGGCTCGCCAGCATGCCGTATCCACAGGGCGACTATCTGCGGCGCGCATTTGCGCGGGCGCAGGCCGTGTCATCGAAAGCGGTGGTTGAGGCGGGCTTTAAAGGGAGTGCGGTGCGGGAAGAGCTGACGCGGCGCCGCATCGACGCCGTTGCCGAAGGCAGAGGTTAACGCGGCCAGTGACCTGGCCGCGTTGGGTTTACGTGAACAGCATGTAAACCGCAGTCGCTACGATAAAGCGGTAGACCGCAAACGATACGAAAGAGATGCGTTTGATCAGCTCCAGGAACACTTTGATCGCAATCATCGCGACGACAAAGGCAGTGATAAAACCCACTGCAAACATCGGGAAGTCGGCCATGCTCAGGAAGCCCAGGCTCTTGTACAGATCCAGCCCGGTCGCCCCCATCATCATCGGTACGGCGAGGATAAAGGAGAACTCGGACGCCGCATAGCGACTCACGCCCATCAGCATCCCGCCTGAAATCGTGGCACCTGAACGCGAGAAGCCCGGCCACAGCGCCAGACACTGGAAGCAGCCGATCATAAACGCCTGACGATAAGTAATGTCATCCACGCCAACGGATTTTGGCTGTTTTGGCTTCAGGAATTCCGCCGCTAACAGCAGCAAACCGCCGACCACCAGCGCATACATAACATTTATCGGATTAAACAGCGTTTTAATTTGATCGTGTAAGACCAGCCCTATCACGACAGCAGGAATCATGCCCAGCAGGATATGAATCAGCGTTAAGCGACCGGTTCCTGTCCCTTCGTGTTTGACTTCGCCAAAGTGGATGCCGATCAGGCCAAACAAACGCCGCCAAAACATCACGACTACCGCCAGAATGGAGCCTAGCTGAATCACGACTTCAAAGGTTTCGGCTTTGTCACCCTCAAAGCCAAGCAAATGCCCCACTATAATCATGTGCCCGGTGGAAGAGACCGGTAAAAACTCGGTCAGCCCTTCTACCACGCCCAGGATTGCAGCTACCCACAGCTGATGAATATCTGCCATCAATGTATTCCCTCTGTCCGTTTTAAAACCATGAAAAAGGCGCTAGCAGTCGCGCTATCGCCTTGAATCTTATCTGTCCAGCCTGAATATAACATTAAGCTCGCTTGCCATTGAGTTTGTTATAACGAAACGGCACCTGCTGAGACAGACCATAATTTGGTTTGGTTTCATTGTGATGGCAATCACATCATCACTATTTAGGAATAGTCCCGCGCTCAATTCGCACGCCAACCTGCGCGGCCTGCGCTACAGCGCCCGGTTTTGCTACCTTTATACGCACACCGGGCGAATTGAAACGGTTCATCAACAGATCCGCAATTTCTTCGGCAACGCGTTCGACCAGTGCAAAACGTCCGCCCGTCAGATGTGTCAGGATCGCCTCAGAGACGTCAGCGTAGCTCAGACAATCCTTAACATCGTCACTGGCGGCCGCCTGGCGGTTATCCCAGGCCATTTCGATATCGATCACCAGCTTCTGCTGAATCCCCTGCTCCCAGTCGTAAACGCCAATTGTAGTGAAGACGGTGAGTTGTTCTATAAAGACGATATCCATGACGGTGCTCTCTGTTTTTGGCCAGGCCGGATACCACTTCCGGCAGATTGTGCGTATTATCCATAGTTGACGTGATCAAAACGACCCCAAAGGAAACGGGACGGTGTTATGAGTGCTTTCGCGCTTGGTATGATTATTTTCGCGTATCTGTGTGGGTCCATCTCCAGTGCGATTCTGGTATGCAAACTCGCCGGGCTACCCGATCCCCGCACCCACGGTTCAGGCAACCCGGGTGCCACCAATGTGCTGCGCCTTGGCGGCAAAGCGGCGGCAGCAACGGTGCTGGTATTCGATATTCTGAAAGGTATGGTGCCTGTCTGGCTGGCGTACCTGCTTCACGTGCCCCCGCTTTACCTGGGCTTAACCGCTATTGCCGCCTGTCTGGGCCATATTTATCCGGTGTTTTTCCGCTTCAGAGGCGGGAAAGGCGTGGCGACCGCGTTTGGTGCTATCGCGCCGATCGGCTGGGATCTGACCGGGCTGATGACCGGCACCTGGCTGTTGACCGTCCTGCTCAGCGGTTACTCATCGCTTGGGGCGATTGTCAGCGCCCTGATTGCGCCGTTCTATGTCTGGTGGTTTAAACCGCAGTTTACGTTCCCGGTTTCCATGCTCTCCTGCCTGATTTTGCTGCGACATCATGACAACATCCAACGTCTGTGGCGTCGTCAGGAAAGTAAAATCTGGAAGCGCAAAAAGAAACAGTAAGCGTAAAAAAAGCCGGTTGACCGGCTTTTTTCTGTCAGATGGCAGGCAGTTCGGCCAGCGGCCAGCGCGGCCTGACGCTTACGCCCAGCTCTCCCCGCGTACCGCCTTTCAGACGCACCATGCCCGCGTAGGCAATCATGGCGCCGTTATCGGTGCAAAATTCAGGACGGGCATAAAATACCTCACCACCGCGCTTCTGCATCATGACCGCCATTTGCTCGCGCAGCGTACGGTTGGCACTCACGCCGCCCGCAATCACCAGCCGCTTAAAACCGGTTTCATCCAGGGCGCGTTTGCATTTGATGGCCAACGTATCCACCACCGCATCTTCAAACGCACGGGCGATGTCGGCACGGGTTTGCGCGTCATCGTCATGGCCACGAATGGTATTCGCCGCAAAGGTCTTCAGGCCCGAGAAACTGAAATCCAGCCCCGGACGATCGGTCATCGGACGCGGGAACGTGAAGCGTCCAGCCGTGCCCTGCTGCGCCATTTTCGACAGCATGGGACCGCCGGGATAATCCAGCCCCAGCAATTTGGCGGTTTTATCGAAGGCTTCGCCTGCGGCATCGTCAATTGACTCGCCCAGCAGTACATATTCACCAATGCCGGTAACGCTGATCAGCTGCGTGTGGCCGCCAGAAACCAGCAAGGCCACAAACGGGAAGGCGGGTGGATTGTCTTCCAGCATCGGCGCCAGCAGATGACCTTCCATATGATGCACGGGCACCGCAGGCACCTTCCACGCAAAGGCCAGCGCGCGCCCAATCGTCGCGCCCACCAGCAACGCGCCGACCAGGCCCGGCCCCGCCGTATAGGCCACCGCATCAATCTGCTGCGGCGCTAAATCCGCCTGTTTCAGCGCCGCCTGAATCAGGGGCACCGTTTTACGTACGTGATCGCGCGAAGCCAGTTCCGGTACCACGCCGCCGTAATCGGCATGCAGTTTTACCTGGCTGTAGAGCTGGTTCGCGACTAAGCCAGCCTCGTCATCATAGATTGCGATGCCGGTTTCATCGCACGATGTTTCAATACCCAGAATTCGCATTGCTTCACCTCATTCTTGCGGCGCGCAGTTTAGCATAGCCACTGTGCAAAAAGAGGACTCAATCCACGCAAAAAGTCATTTTCTGCTGCCTAAAGAGTGCGCTATACTCCCGCACCTGGAAAAAAACGGCAGCCGCACAGGCATACGCTCCTGTTGGTTCTTAATTATCCATGGTGCTTTACAAGCCGACGCGAGTTGGAGTAAAATGCTGCACCATTTTGAAATGTGCTGGCGCCGCAGTCAGCAGAAAAACCGAATTTTATTGAGGTGAGAGTTACATGCCGGTAATTAAAGTACGTGAAAACGAGCCGTTCGACGTAGCACTGCGTCGCTTTAAGCGTTCTTGCGAGAAAGCAGGCGTTCTGGCTGAAGTTCGTCGTCGTGAGTTTTATGAAAAACCAACGACCGAGCGTAAGCGCGCTAAAGCATCTGCAGTTAAGCGTCATGCCAAAAAACTGGCTCGCGAAAACGCACGCCGCACTCGTCTGTACTAATATCCCGGAGGTTCGCCTCCACAGCGTGATAAACGCAGACCGAGTCAAGTAAAAGGCCGTGCTTTCCGAAAGGAAGCGCGGCTTGTTGTCGTTTATGAGCTGAAAAAACGGGGCTTATGGCAGGACGAATTCCACGCGTATTTATCAATGACTTACTTGCCCGCACGGACATCGTGGAGTTGATCGATGCTCGCGTAAAGCTAAAAAAGCAGGGAAAGAATTATCATGCGTGCTGTCCTTTTCATAATGAGAAAACCCCCTCTTTTACCGTAAATGGCGAAAAACAGTTTTATCACTGTTTTGGTTGTGGTGCGCACGGTAATGCCATCGACTTTCTGATGAACTACGATCGTCTGGAGTTTGTTGAAAGTATCGAAGAGTTAGCCACTTCTCACGGGTTAGATGTCCCTTACGAAGCGGGTAACGGGCCCAGCCCGATGGAACGCCATCAGCGCCAGAGCCTGTACCAACTGATGGACAACCTTAACGGTTTTTATCAGCAGAGTTTGCAGCAATCCAGTGCCCAGTCAGCGCGCGATTATCTTCAACATCGCGGCCTGAGCGCCGATATCATTAATCATTTCGCGATAGGTTATGCCCCCGCCGGTTGGGACAATGTTCTCAAACGCTTTGGTAAGCAGCCGGAAGATCGCGAGTCATTAATGGAAGCGGGCATGCTGGTCAGTAATGACAAAGGCCGGGTTTACGATCGCTTTCGCGAGCGCGTGATGTTTCCCATCCGCGATAAGCGAGGCCGCGTTATCGGCTTTGGCGGCCGCGTGCTGGGTAATGATACGCCGAAGTATCTGAACTCGCCCGAAACGCCTGTTTTTCATAAAGGTCGTCAGCTGTATGGCCTGTATGAAGCCTTAAAAAATCATCCTGAACCGAAACGCCTGTTAGTGGTGGAAGGCTATATGGATGTCGTTGCCCTGGCGCAATACGGCGTGGACTACGCGGTTGCCTCACTGGGTACATCGACCACGGCTGAACATATTCAGTTGCTGTTTCGCAGTACGGATAACGTAATTTGCTGTTACGACGGCGATCGCGCCGGACGTGAAGCCGCTTGGCGAGCGCTTGAAACCGCATTGCCTTACATGAATGACGGTCGTCAACTACGCTTTATGTTTTTACCTGACGGCGAAGACCCGGATACGTTGGTTCGCAAAGAAGGTAAAGCCGCATTCGAAGCGAGGATGGAGCAGGCTATGCCGTTCTCTTCGTTTTTGTTCGACAGCCTGTTGCCGCAGGTCGATTTAAGCTCTCGTGACGGCAAAGCGCGTTTAAGTACACTGGCATTGCCACTGATCACGCAGATTCCTGGTGAAACGTTACGCATTTATCTGCGTCAGGAACTGGGAAACAAACTCGGTATTCTGGATGATGCGCAGCTTGAAAAGCTGATGCCTAAACAGGCACAGGGCGCAAGCGCACCGGTTGCTCCGCCGCTGAAACGCACCACAATGCGCGTTCTGGTGGCGTTGCTGATTCAGAATCCACAACTGGCAAGCCTGGTCCCTGCACTGGATGGGCTGGCCGAGTCAAAAATAGCCGGTTTACCGCTATTTATTGAATTAGTGAAGCGCTGTAACGAGAATCCTGGATTGACCACCGGTCAGCTACTAGAGTTATATCGCGGAACAAATTTTAGCCAAACGCTTGAAACACTGGCCGTGTGGAACCACATGATAGTGGATGAAGAGAGCGAAGCGGTGTTCCAGGATTCCCTGGCCAGTATTTATGACGCGGCTCTGGAAGAACGACTGGAGTTCCTGATTGCGCGAGAACGCACCCATGGACTCAGCACCGACGAACGTCGCGAGCTCTGGACACTGAGCCAGGCCTTCGCGAAAAAGTAACAGGTTACCCTACCTGCTGCTGTCCGTAACCGGAGCGGCAGGTTTAGTTATTCAGGGCGAAGCAGGTTTTGTCGCGGTAAGCGAACCGTTACCTCCGCTATGTGAGGATGACGAGTACCGCCAGTGGCAAAAATGTTGTGAAAGCCAGCTTCCGCCCTCGGGCTATTGGCGTCGAAGCAGGTTTTGTCGCTGAAAGCGCGCAGTCACCGGAGCGTACTGACGTACGTGAGGATGACGAGCACTGACAGAGGCAAAAATGGCGAGTAAGCCAGCTTCCGTCCTCGGGCTATTGGCGTCGAAGCAGGTTTTGTCGCTGAAAGCGCGCAGTCACCGGAGCGTACTGATGTACGTGAGGATGACGAGCACTGTCAGAGGCAAAAATGGCGAGTAAGCCAGGCCCGACATAAAATTTGCGGCTTAAGTGCCGATTACTAATGGGCAAAGCCCAGGCCGCGACGAAGGCAGCGGCGAGAACGAAATGCCTTCAATGTTATTGTTGGCTCGCTGCCGACCGACACCAATCTAATTAACAGAAGTGTGGATACCGTCTTATGGAGCAAAACCCGCAGTCACAGCTCAAGCTTCTTGTCACCCGTGGTAAGGAGCAAGGCTATCTGACCTATGCTGAGGTCAATGACCATCTGCCGGAAGATATCGTCGACTCCGATCAGATCGAAGACATCATCCAGATGATTAACGACATGGGCATCCAGGTGGTTGAAGAAGCCCCGGACGCCGACGATCTGATGCTGAATGAAAACAGCTCCGATACTGACGAAGATGCCGCGGAAGCTGCCGCTCAGGTATTATCCAGCGTTGAATCTGAAATTGGCCGCACCACCGACCCGGTTCGCATGTACATGCGTGAAATGGGTACCGTTGAACTGCTGACCCGCGAAGGCGAAATCGACATCGCGAAGCGTATTGAAGACGGTATCAACCAGGTTCAGTGTTCCGTTGCTGAATATCCGGAAGCCATTACCTACCTGCTGGATCAGTACGATCGTGTTGAAGCCGGTGAGTCGCGTCTGTCAGACCTTATCACTGGCTTTGTCGATCCTAACGCAGAAGAAGACCTGGCACCGACCGCCACCCACGTCGGTTCTGAGTTGTCCGAAGAAGATCGTAATGACGACGACGATGACGACGAAGAGAGCGACGACGACTGCTCTATCGACCCGGAACTGGCGCGCGAGAAGTTCTCTGACCTGCGTACGCAATACGAAACGACGCGCGATGTGATCAAGAGCAAAGGACGCAGCCATGCGGCCTCTGTCGCTGAGATCCAGAACCTGTCTGACGTCTTCAAACAGTTCCGCCTGGTACCGAAGCAGTTCGACTATCTGGTGAACAATATGCGCGAAATGATGGAACGTGTCCGTACCCAGGAGCGTTTGATCATGAAGCTCTGTATTGAAGTGTGCAAAATGCCGAAGAAAAACTTCATTACGCTGTTCACCGGTAACGAGACCAACGAGAGCTGGTTCAAAGCCGCACTGGCGATGAACAAGCCATGGTCTGAAAAACTGCTGGACGTGCAGGATGACGTGATGCGTTCGCTGCAGAAGCTGGCACAGATTGAAGAAGAAACCGGCCTGACCATCGAGCAGGTGAAAGACATCAACCGTCGGATGTCGATCGGTGAAGCGAAAGCCCGCCGCGCGAAGAAAGAGATGGTTGAAGCTAACCTGCGTCTGGTGATTTCCATCGCCAAGAAATACACCAACCGTGGTCTGCAGTTCCTGGATCTGATTCAGGAAGGTAACATCGGTCTGATGAAAGCGGTTGATAAGTTTGAATACCGTCGCGGCTACAAGTTCTCGACCTACGCCACATGGTGGATTCGTCAGGCGATTACCCGTTCTATCGCTGACCAGGCGCGTACCATCCGTATTCCGGTGCATATGATTGAGACCATCAACAAACTCAACCGTATTTCGCGCCAGATGCTGCAGGAGATGGGCCGTGAGCCGACGCCAGAAGAACTGGCTGAGCGTATGCTGATGCCAGAAGATAAGATCCGCAAAGTGCTGAAGATTGCCAAAGAGCCTATCTCTATGGAGACGCCGATTGGTGATGATGAAGATTCACATCTGGGTGATTTTATCGAAGACACCACGCTGGAGCTGCCGCTGGACTCTGCGACCTCTGAGAGCCTGCGTTCTGCGACCCACGACGTGCTGGCTGGCCTGACCGCGCGTGAAGCCAAAGTGCTGCGCATGCGTTTCGGTATCGATATGAACACCGACCACACGTTAGAAGAAGTGGGCAAACAGTTTGACGTTACCCGTGAGCGTATTCGTCAGATTGAAGCGAAAGCCCTGCGTAAACTGCGCCACCCGAGCCGCTCGGAAGTGCTGCGTAGCTTCCTCGACGACTAAGTCCCTTAAAACCCCGGTTCGCCGGGGTTTTTTATGTCTGCTGCTCTGCCCTTTTCCCGCAAACCGCCACCATTAACGCCGCAGCTGTAACGCCTCGTACATCTGGCGATATAGCGCCACCATCTCTTCCAGTGAGGCCCGGTTTAATCCGCTGGGATTCGGCAACACCCACACCTGGGTTTTCCCCATGTAGATCGGCTGCTCGCCCCATTCCACTTTGCTCTGACGAAACGCGCGTTTAAAGGCATCTTTGCCCAGGATAGCCAGCGCGGCAGGCTGATAGCATAGAACCTTGTCCATCAGCCGCTGACCGCCATCACGTAGCTCATCACTGGCCAGTTCATTTGCCTGAATGGTCGGACGCTCGACCAGCATTGTAATACCACAGCCGGTCTCCAGTAAGCGCTGCTCCTCTTCCGGCTTCAGTTGCTGCACCGTAAACCCTGCCAGGTGAATCACCTTCCAGAAGCGATTGCCGGGATGGGCAAAATGATAGCCGGTGTGCGCGGTCGACTGACCGGGATTAATGCCGCAGAAGAGGACGTTCAGGTCCGGTGCAATGATATCGGTGATGTTGTGTTCGCTCATGAGGCCTCCTGGCTTTGCGCTGCGTCCTGGCCGCTCACGCAAAGAATCCGTATTCGTCATAATCTTGCCAGTGGTTAACGCTTATTTGCGGAGCAATGTCGTGATCGCGGCTGTCTTTCCTACTGTTAAGCCCGATAAGACAATAGCGCTTCACCGCGCATGCGACGACGCTGCGTATCAGCGTAGCGTTTTTGGCGGTTTTATCATAGTTATCAGCAAGTAAAACATTGCTGCTTATTTCAGCAACCAGCCGAACAACGCTGGATTGCCCCGAACAGATACTTTATAATCCCCGCTCCATTGGCCCCTTAGCTCAGTGGTTAGAGCAGGCGACTCATAATCGCTTGGTCGCTGGTTCAAACCCAGCAGGGGCCACCAAATTTTAGCTTTAAAATCATATGATTAAGCCACTCGAAAGAGTGGCTTTTTTGTTGATTAATTTTTTAGTGGCGATGAAATGGCGGTAGTTTTTCACGTACTTTTACTTTTAAAGGGCGATCTCTCATGAAAAAACCTTTATTAGCTCTGTTACTAATCACATCTCAGAGCGCATTCGCGGACAAAATACCCAACTCTATCGACAATCTGATAGCAGGTTATGATACTAGGACTCATGTACTGGAAGATGGTGAGCTGACCGTCAGATACAACAAGCAAGCACTAATGATAGATGCTGCAAAATCCATGTTCAGTGCGATATGTGATGACTACTTTATGAACAAGTGGAATCCTGAGAAAATCAAAAAAATCACTCTATGGAATGTCACGTCCGATCAGGGTTATAAAATCGATGGCGGTGGGATTGAGTGTAAAAAAACTGGTTCCATGGACTTCAAGCAAGCTGAAGAATACAGAACCAGTTTAATCGAAAAAATGTAAACCTAATCAGTGGTTTTAAAAGTTCATATGGCCCTGCCCTCCCGTTGATGGGTGTGGTGGGGCATGATCAATTAGGTTGGGAGTAGTAATGTATCTCACAACGGTTTCATGAGTAACAAAAGTAGCACCACAGTTAATATTTTGGCACTGGCAATAACGTTCTTTTGTCTGGTCCGATACCCTAAAGCTGCTTCTTGTATGCGCTGCATGTCCACATTTAGGGCAATTCATCATAATCAGAACCTCATTTGACGTTTCTTAATTCACTTTGGTGAATTTACTACTATTCGAGTTCTAAATCATCAATTTTAACCTCAAGCTCCAGACTGGTAGTAAAACCATTATCCGGGCTGACCGTATGCGTCAACATTGTTATGGTCCATTCGGCATCGTCGATAGGCTGCTTAAAGCCGCTCATCTTTACCGGCATTTCGGTGTAGAGATCTGCCCGGCCCTCAGCGAGCTGCAGGGAAAATGACGCAACACCACGCTGCAGCCGTTCCCAGACAATTTTGGCCTGACGCTCTGCGTTCGCACGGTTAGCGTAGGTGTGGTTTAGCACCAGGACATTTTCATCTGTCCCCACCAGATAGTCCCCTTCCTTTGCTTCCGGCGTCTTTGTTGAGGTTTGTTTTTTTCTGCGCCGTCTGACTTGTGTGGCTTCTTTTTTCTTTGGCTCCCTTGTGTTTAACCAGTGCGCAGTCACTCCGGTATAAGCACCACGATCTGCCAGGGTAAAACTGTGACCATCGCCAGCCTTGCGCGTGATGATGATTACCGGCAACGGTTTTCCGCTTGCCGTTCTTCCCTGTCCCTGCCGGATAAACAGCAGGTGTCCATCCTTAACGGAAGCTATCGCCCCATACTGCCGCGCCAGCCTCATCAGGAAACTGGCATCGCTTTCATTTGTCTGGTCTATATGCTCCAGCACTCTGTCTGCCATACCCTTGTCCAGCGCTGACTTAAGATTTTGGCGGGTCGCTATTTCCTTTACCACCGCTCCCACGGTTGTCTGATGCCATGACTTTTCACGCCGGATATTGAGGGTTTCACGAAAATCAGCGCTACGGGCACGAATCGTCAGCTTATCAGGCGTACCGCTGTGCTCAATCTCATCTACGGTGAATGCTCCTTTTGGGAAAAGCGGCTGGCCCTTCCAGCCCAGCGCCAGCTGAATAACGGCACCACGTCGGGGCATGACGATTTGCCCGTCGGCGTCGTCCAACTCCAGATCAAGCTGGTCAGCCTCAAAACCCCGGTTATCCGTGAGCGTCAGACTCATCAGGCGCGCATCCAGCGCGGTAGTCACATCCTTACCTTCAATTGTGATATTGATAGCCGGGCTTTTGCTGTTCAAGTCAAAAAGATCAGAACTAAAATTCACTGCAGCCCCCCTCCAACCGTATTTTTAATATTACCTATCGCAGTCGCTGCAGAGTCCTGCAGATTGCTTAGCTGATCGCTGAGGCTGCCGAACATGTCAGACAGCGACTCATCAACCCGTTTCAGGGTCAGCGTAAATTCAATACGTCGAGGCATTCCGCTTTCAAAAAATTCCGTTTTTGTCTGGCTCAGGCTCTCGATCACAAACATGCCGTAAATGGTCCCGCTTCCCTCAATCAAAGGCCATGCCTTGCCCAGCTCTGCCATTTGCTCCAGCGCGAGTAATGACAGCCTGCCGCCGGTGACTTCCGGCAGCAGTACGCCAGATAGCGTCAGCGAGTCGCTATCCGGGCCAAGAAACTGCGTTGACGGGCGGCGGTTCACCCGGCTGTTAGCGGCGTGTCGCCAGCTGCGCTGGTACTGCAGCTCCTGATACGGCACTGTACGCAGCATAAAAACATATAAACCCAGCACCATCATCATGATTAATATCCCCCTTGATCGCTGAAATTACTGCGCGCTTTAGCTCTGGCTCTCCGCTCCCGCTCATCAAGCTGCCGCGCAACTTCGCGGGCAATATCCTGCGCACTCTGTCCTGGCTGGGCAGTGATCTGAATGGGCGCGTTAATCTCATAATGGATCACCGGTGGCACGCTGGCAGATTTCGCAGGCTGGCGTTGGTTATATGCCGTAGTCGGCAGACTGTACGGATGTAATGGCGCGGCCTCTGCTGGCGCTGCTGCTACACCCATGACGCCCGCAACGACAGAAGCCAGCGCGGCAGTACGCCGTCTGCTGGTCACATTTGCCGGACCGTTCACTATTTCTGGGCCGTTCTCCCCAACGATGCCAAACTGACCTCGCGGGATAGCGCCACCACTGTCATACATTCCGGCAAACGGGACTGCAGCCGCCGCAGCGCCACCAACCACCTGCACCTTAGCCTTGTATTGTGTTTTATTATTTCCGGTCATCCAGTCAGGCAGATAATCGGTGACAGAGGAAAGCTTGTTTTTCAATGCCTCCCATTTTGAATTAATCCCGTTGAGTATGCTGTCAATAATGGCACTGCCCATGTCCTGGAATTTCGCAGGAAGCGCGGCAACATCATCCAGAATAGAATTCCATTTATCACTAATAGATTGCCTGATACTCGCCCACGCCTCAGAAACGCCCGTTTTTATTGCATCCCAATTTTTAGCTATTAATCCCGGAAGAGTATAATTAAAGAACAGAGACTTAATCCCTTCCCATGCCGTACTTGCTGTGTTTTTAATCCACTCCCACGCTGCAGACGCTGCATTACATACAGCATCCCACATGGATTTAAACTTCGGCCCCAACGTATCCCAGTTTCGCCAGATATAAATAGCACCAGCGGCGATCAACCCTATAATCGCCAGTATGGGGTTTGCCAGCATTGCGCGCCCCAATATCAAAACCGCGTTACCCGCCATACGGAAAGCGGCAGCTAAAACACCTCCAAACTTCATCACCGCCGCGCCAATCCCCGGCAGTTTTACATTAAATACACCGAGAGACAGACGTAACAGCGCCATTGGCCCCATTACCGAAGTCGCCGCTAACGCCAGTGCGCCCACACCTGTAGTCAGCAATGCAAACCCGGTAAGACTCAGCGTAATTGCCTTTGCCGCACTGGCATGTTCACGCATGAAAGCCGTGACACGCGACAGTACCGAAGACACTTTCTCCAGCGCGGAAACGTACAGCGGCAGCACGTCCTGCCCCATCTGCAGATAGAGGTCCCGTTTTTTGGCCTCCAGATCAATCCCCTGCCCCTGAGCCGTGTTTTTCCCGGTGCTGACAAGCTGATCAACGCTGTAGGCTTCCTGACCCGCCTTAATCTGCTTACCAATATTGGCGCGCTCACGGAACATGGTGACAAACAAATCACCGGCGGTACGGTTTGAAAACAGTTTTGCAATGGCTGTTTCCATCCCGCGCTCATCAAGTTTTGGATGTTTTTTCTGAATACGTGGAACAATTTCCTGCATCAGATAACTAAACGGGTCATTTAAATAAAGCTCATTATTTGTCAGTGCCCCCGGCTTGATTTTTTTAATATGACCCGTTTTGCCGTATTCCACTGCACCTTTATCTAATAACCCTAAATCCATTAATTCAGTCGCAGCCCCCTGAGTTGTTCTCCCCATCATCAGGTTTTGATAAGCGCTGGATAACTGCGTACCCGCCCGATTACCGCCTATCTGCTGGATAATATGCGACATGCCAAAATAGAAAGATTTATTATCAAGCTGCTTGGCGGCAATTCCCCCGGTTTTCATCATCGCCAGATAATCCTCCGGCAGAACCATCCCGCCGCTGGCAGCCATCGCCTGGGCGGACATATTCACTGATTTTTTGAAATCTTCCGGGTTATTTATCTGGTTACGCAATTCAGCAATTTTCAGCACCGCCGGAGCCTGGTCCCGTAAATGCTCAGCGGCATCATCTGACACACCATGAGATGCCATAAAACGGGTAGCGTATTGCAGCCTCGCCAGTTCAGGGGCAACAATTTTTGCTTCATGGAAATCACGCAGAACGGCGTGAGCTTCTTTCAGAGTTTTAAGGTTATCTGTTGCGCTGTTGCCGATAATATTCATGCCACGGGCAAATTTATCCGCTTCTTTCAGCGTACTGTCACCAACGCCCAGGGCTTTAAATCCGGCTAACTCCATATCGTAGCGCGAGGCTTCATTAACCGTTGAACGGATACCCAGCAGCGCGGCCCCACCATGAGCCACCATTGATACACCAGCCCCTGCCATTCTGCCGCGCAAAGCCTGTGTTTTTTCATAGCGTGACCGGATAGCAGCCAGTTTTTGCTGACGCTCACCGAGCTTTCGCAACTCCGCCTGTTGACGCGCAATTGCCCCCGTCGCCGCCTGAGCATCCGTGCGCAGTCTGCGCTGTGCAGAGCTTAACTGCTTTGTATCAATACCGGCAGCATTCAGCGCCCCACGTTGACGCTGCACCGACTGCTGCAGACCGTTATAGGCATCTTTTAGCTGGCTGGCCTGTCGCTTAGCCTGCTCTAATTCTTTCGCCTGTTTTTTGGTGGGGTTGCTGGTCGCTGCAAATTCCTTCGCCAGCGCCGCAACTTTCTGGCGCGCGGAGGTAAGGTCGTTTTTTGTGCCCTCAAGCTGGGTTCGCAGTTTACGAAAACCATCAATGCGGGCTGATTGCTCGTTGAGATTTCTGAGATTGTCCTTGCTGGCTTTCAGTGCGCTTGCCAGCGCCTTAGAGCCAGCCTGTGCATTTTTGAACGGGCGGGTGAGTTTATCCACCGCCCCAAGAACCACCTGCAGACGCAGGTTATTATCACTCATCGCTGGCCCCGCTTCGCTGAATTGCTTTATGCCGCCACTCCAGCACCTCAGTCAGCGGCATAACGTCAGTGACGGACGGCGGCCAGTGAAAAATGGTGGCAATATCTGCCACCAGATCATCAACCGTCAGGCTGTCGGTAAACCGGCAAGCACCGACTTCGGTAACAAAAAAGTCACCACCTCCACTGAAAGCGAGGTGAGATCGGCAGGGTCCAGCTCTGCCATTTCCTGCGCGGTCAGCGTCGGGGTTGAGATACGCGGGATAACGGTCATCATCGCGCCCACGTCCATATCCATGATGGCCTGCAGGCGGGTGCCGCGCAGTGCGCCGGATTGAGGCTTACGCAGCACAATTTCGGTGATTTCGGTTTTACCACGCACAATTGGGGTATCCAGCGTCACGGTTTTTTCAGTTGGTTTGTCGCTCATGTTCTTTTCCTGTTAATGAATTACTGGCGCGGCTGCCCGCGCCGTTAAGGTTAATCAGAGGCCGAGGGCATTACGGTGCGCTTCCATCAGATCCACGCCGCCAACAATTTCAACCATGTTGACCACATCAACCTCATAGAGCACTTCGCCGTTAATGGTCAGCTTCGCGTAGCTGTTGGTGCTGCTGACTTTGGTTGTGCTGCTCTCGCCGGTTTTCCACTCGCCGGAATCCACTTCTTTATGACGCCCGCGCACAACCAGCTCTACGGCCTGCACTTCGCCGGTATCGTCACGCTGAATAGAGCCGGTGAAACGCAGCTGGATGCCGTCAACTGTGGCTTTGCCCATCTGCTTGAATAACAGCAGTTCGGTGCCGCCGATTGAAAACTCCGTATCCAGCGCGCCATCATCCAGCCCCATATCCACGTCCACCGCGCCAGCCATGCCGCCGCCGCGATACTTCTCAAACTTGCGGGTGAATTTCGGCAGGGTCAGAGATTCAACGATCCCCTGCCAGTTGTTCCCGTCGTTGAACAGGTTCAGGTGTTTTAACTTGCGTGGTAAAGCCATGGTGTCCCCTTACGCGCTGACCTGGCTGGAGAAATCCAGCAGATACTGATCGGTGATGCGCTGGCGCAGCATCAGGTTTTCAAGCGGCGGCACCGGCGTGTAGTCGTAGTCGATAGTGAGTTTCCCGGCTTTCAGGGAGTCTTTATCGTTCACCGACTCATCCAGCCAGCAGTCTGCGCCGATGATGTAGCCCTGCGTTTTCAGGCTGCGCAGCTTGGCGCGGATACCTTCGATAATGTCACGGGCCAGCGACGGGTTAAGCACGCCATCCACCGCCCACATGTGCGCTTCTGCGATGGTGTCAGCCAGCACCTGCGCCGTGCGGGTGTAGTTCTCAAAGGCAAACAGCGGATCGTCACTGAGGCAGCGGGAACCCCAGAAGCGAAAGCCGTCTTTGCGGATAAGCGTCGTAACGTCGTTCTGGTTGAGCAGTCCCGCATCGGTTGCCGGGTCCTGCAGATCCCAGAACACATCAGCGGAAATGCCGGTAACGCCGTTCACGCCCACGTTGGACAGGGTTTTGTGCCAGCCGGTCTGCTCGTCAATTTTGGCACGCAGGCCGAGCGCACGGGCAGAGGCGTAAGCCGTCGCATCTGCATTCAGCACGGTGTCAAAGTTGATGAAGTCAGGCCAGATCAGCATCCCCTCGCGCTGGCTGAAATTCGCGCGGTAGGCAATCGCTTCTGCCACCGTTTTACAGCCATAGGCGGACAGGTAGGCAAACCCGCGCAGACTCTGCGCCACGCTCAGCAGCTCAGTGGCAACCGCCTGCGTGTCATGTCCCGGCACGCCGAGAATACGCGGCTTGACGCCCAGCTGCGACTGCGCCGATAACAACGCTTTCATGCCCGTTTTTTTACCGTCAGCAGTCACGCCGCCGATAATGTTAGAGGTGGTTTCCGCTTCGGTTTCGCCCTGCGCCACGCGCACAACGACGGTCACGGGTTTAGCCTGGTCTGCAATCGCATCCAGTGAACGGGCCAGCGTGCCGGACTCGCCCGCTTTGCCGCTTGCGGTCAGCACGTCGGTCAGCAGGACCGGCTTATTGAGGGGAAACATGGACGCATCAGCATCATCGCCGGTGCAGACCATGCCCACGATGGCGGTGCTCACTGTGGTAATGGATCGGGTGCCCTCGTTGATTTCAACAACGCGCACCCCGTGGTGGTAATCCTGAGCCATAAGGCAGTCTCTCCGGTTTACAGGGGGTGTGCCTATGTTCTGGTTGATATGCGCGCGGCGCACGCGCCGGGCTATGTGTGGGGAATGGCACAATGGAAGGGATAAAAAAATCCCCGCAGGTGCGGGGGTGTGATTATGCGTCCGGGATTTCAGGCCAGATAATTTTCTGCGGTTCAGAGGTATTAATCGCCTCCAGAGCATCCAGATAATCAAGCCAGATATTGTACTGTGTCAGATCATCACCTTTTAATCGCCCAATAGCCGCTTTTCCAGGCCACTGGCGACTGTTGATATAGGCATTTGCCTCATCAATGAGCTGCTGTCTCATATTCTCTGCATTCGATGCCATTTCCTCTGTGGTGGGTGGAGGAATTTCAAGCCAGCAGGGCATACCTGCATCATCCACTCCACGATACTTACCTGCTGGCGGCTCATCGATAAACTCAAGATACAGAATTTCATCAACCACCGAGGCATCAGAAGGCCATGAGCCTGCAGCGATATAGCTTTCTTTAAGCTCCCCGGCATAAAACGCATTTTCAGATGGAGAGAAATATTTCAGATTCATTTCAGCACCCTATTGCTAAATATCGACCGTAGCACGCTGTATCGTCACTACTGCGTGTCACTGTAGCTCCCACTGAGCCAGCACTTAAGCATGTTGCCGTCGCAGTGATAGTGGTTCGGCTTGTTGTAGAAATTGCATACACCGTCGGGCGTGTGGATTGTGTCGCATTATCATGTGTTGCATATGCCTGCATCACAATAGTAGGAAACGCAATAGGCAGGTTAATATCTATGGTGCCGCCTGATTTCAAAGGAGACAGAGATCCCCATTGCATAATAAATGTCTTGCGTGCTCCGCCAATCATCATCGGAAATATGGCATATCCGGATCCGCCCAGACTACCTGTCGCAACACCCGCCGCGTTAACATCACTCAACCCCAGATAATCAAGCAATCCTGCCACTGACTTTCCTGACAAATTCGTAAGTGTGCTATCCAGCGGTTGCTTGCCTGCCAGTGCATTCGTCATGGTTGTGGCGAAATTAGGATCGTTACCCAACGCAGCCGCCAGTTTATTCAGCGTGTCCAGCGCCGCCGGGGATGATGCCACCAGTGCAGCAATAGCCGATTTCACAAATGCCGTGGTGGCAATCTGCGTATTGTTGACTGTCTGCGCAGCAGTGGGTGCCGTTGGCGTTCCGGTCAGGGCTGGGCTTGCCAGTGGGGCCTTAAGCGCCAGTGCGTTATTTAGCACAGTGACCACAGCCTGCACAAACGCGGTGCTGGCAATCTGCGTGGTATTAGTTCCTGCCGGTGCGGTTGGCGCTTTCGGCGTACCCGTCAGCACTGGACTTTCTTTTGGTGCATACTGAGGGTGTGGGTCTGCTGCAGCAAGGTGTTTAGCCATCATGTCATCCACATACACCTTTAGCTCCAGCACCTTGTCATCCACGTATTTGCGGGTTGCCAGCACCACTGCCGGGTCAATTTTCAGGGTGATATTGTCGGTGCTGCTGGTAATCATCACCATGCGCACGGTCTGCGTGCGTCCGCTCCCCTCAGCCAGCTGCGGCTTGTAGCTCTCCGGGCAGTTACCCACGGCAATCAGTGCGCCGGTTTCGTCGAACAAACCAACCTCACGAATCCACCAACCGCCCTCAGTTTCGGGGATCACCTGCTCAGCAATAATCTGACTGCTGTTCTGCGGATCGATGTACAACATATTGAGGGAAGCGCGGCGTTTTTCAGCAACCAGCGCTGTCTGCTGCGCGCTTGGAGTTGGTAGCACGCCGCCACCGTCACCCACCGCCATCTGGGTAATTTTCAACGGGGCACCGAGCGCGGCAGCGCTTGCCAGTTTAGCCGCGCCGATATCCGTCAGCAGGGTATAAAATTTTGCGCTCATGGATTCACTCTCATTGTGTCAATAACATTGACCGCCCCGCCCTCGTAAGCGGTGCCGCCGGAAATAATGGTTTCGTTGATATACGGGTAGATCGTGATTTCTTCGCCGGTGTAGGTAGCTGCGCCCACAAAATAGGGGCCGCTGGTCTGCAGGTTAATGGACATGCCGATCAGATGGCGGCTGCACGGCTTGGCGTCACCGATCAGGCGCTCCAGCTCCAGATAGGTTTCTTCCGTGATGCCCTGGTCCTGCACGCCAATGTCCAGGCGAAACGTGCCCGGCGTCTCGCCGGTCTGCCACCACTCAATGATGCGGATCAGGAAGCCGAACGGCTCCACCACGCGCCGCACGGCGCTGGTTGTTCCCTTGTGCTGATGGATATAGAAAGCATCCTGCACTACACGGCGCTTGACGCTCTCCGTCCAGCTTTCGTCCCAGCGGTCAACGGAAAACGCCCACGCCAGATACGGCAGGAAGCTGACCGGACACGTTGCCGGGTTCCACAAGTCGCGCAGCGGCACCTGCAGATCGGAAATCCCGCTGCAGGTCTGCGCCAGTCGGCGCTCAAGCGGCGATGAACCGGGCGGCAGCAGGCTATTCATCCGTGCCCCCGTTGGTTACGCTCCATTCCGTACAGGACGCCGCCTGCGTCTTATCCAGCACAACATCTGCAAGCGGGGAGGCCAGCTCCACACGCTGGACACCCTCTACATGCAGCGCGGCATAAATGGCGCTGCGGCGGATATCACGGCCCAGCCGCGTCTGACTGGCGATGTACTTCTGCAGGCTGGCTTTTGCTGCCGCCATCACCGGCTCAGCTTCCGGCCCCGGATAAAGAAAGATCGTCGCATCGACGCTGTACGGGATTATTTCGGCGCTGCGCACCGTCAGGCGGTCTGCCACCGGGCGCACGTTCTCGCTGTTAAGCGCCAGCTCCACCACCGCCAGCAAATCAGCCCCTGCCGTACCGTCACCCTCACGGCTCAGCACGGTAAGCACCACCTCCGCCGGTGCCGGGCTGGTTGCGCTGGCATCTGCCACGCGCCCGTCCGCGCTTTTGGCGTGAAACTCATAGGCCGCCGTCGGTCCTGCAACGGATAATCCTTCAAACGCAGCCGGAACACGCAGGCGCAGCGCCTCATCGCTTTCCATGACGGCAGCAACCGGCGTCACCGCGTCGTTGTCAGCAGGCGTTACCGTCAGGCGCTTCACGTTGTAGTTGGCTGCCAGTTGATCGAGATCGCCACCGAGGGCATACGCCACCATGACCGCCTGCGCGGCCTCATTGATACGTTGGCGCAAAAGAATTTCGCGGTAGGTGCTTTCCTGCAGCAGCTTGGTGACGGGTTCAGATTCCAGCGCCAGCGTGCGCCGCACCGCGTCCTGCTCATCAACCGGATAAAGAGCCACAAAAGCAGCCTTGCGCTCAGCAAGCAGCGTCTCAAAATCCGGCACGTCCACTATCTGCGGCGCGGGCAGCTGGGAAAGGTCAATCACTGCCATTGTCTGCTCCTGTAGTTACCGAAAGGGAAACCGGCGCGCCGTTGTTGCGCTGCCCGGTAAGCTCAACCACCATGGAGCCGTCAAAATTGCTGCTGATGGTGATGGAATCCAGCGTAAGTCGTGGCTCCCAGCGACTCAGCGCCACATACACTGCAGACATGACCTGCAGGCGTAGCGCCGGGTTCTGCGGCTGGTCAATCAGGGCGGACAGCAGGGAACCATATTCCCGGCGGGCAATCCTACTACCCTGCGGGGTCAGCAGAATATCCCGCACTGACTGGCGCAGATGATCCGTATCAGTAATGGTCTTGCCGTTGCCCTGGCCCATGCCGATATACAGCGTCATACCGGGCCTCCTGACGTATCGCCGCCGGACTTCACGCCGGTGTGACCGTGTTTATCCACCACGATCCCGTTGGAACTCATCGCGCCGCCGCCCTGGGTGACGCCGCCATTGATCACAACCTCACTGTTAATGCGCGTGGTGTCAGCCTCCACCACAAACTCACCGGTTTTGAGGGTGATATTGTCCGCCGCCTCGATCACCATGGATTTGATACCCCGGACATGCCACCGCCCGGTGGCGGGTTCATACTCAAACCAGCCCCCGTCCGGGTACTCCGTCACGCAGCCGTCCACGGAATCAGACGGCGGCGCAAACTGACTGGAATAGATGGCTGGCAACGCAAAAGCAGTTTCCAGATTGCCGCCCATGCTCAGCACCACCACCTGCTCATCCGGCGACGGGCACCACCATGTACGGGCACCACCGGCACGCAACGTCAGCCAGTTAATCCAGTTGGTTTCAAGCTCGCCCACTCTCACCCGGCACAGCCAGTTTTCCCGGTCCACTTCGGTCACGGTGCCGGTGCGGATCAGGTTGGTGATAAGGCGCATGATTTCGGTCAGTTGTGCATTCATAACGAAAGGTTGCCATCAGAGGGAAAAGGGTGGCAGCGCGGGCGCTTGTACCAGCGGTGACACAAAGATCACCCCGCCAGCCAGCGCAGCAGGGTGTCACGGGTGACGGTTTCCACCTCATCATTCACGCCCAGCAGGCGGCGCTCAGCGTAGCGGACCTCCGGGCCTTTTCGGCTGACGCGATCGCGCAGGCCGTAATGGTGAACACGGGCAATACGCTGCACCTTGCCATCAAACTGCACGCTGGCAGAGTCCGCACTGGCGGTGGTTTTCAGGTATTTTGCGGTGCGAAGCTTTGCAAACATCTGGCGTTTGATGCGCCCCTTCTTGCTGCGGGCTGTCACCCGGCGCGGCTCATAACCGCTGCCGTCAGGATTTCGCTGCAGCCTGATGTTCTGCTGCTGCGTCCGGCGCAGCTGTTGCGCCAGTTGCCGCATCATACGGCTGCGTGCAGCAGGCTCCAGATTTGCCAGCAGCGCCGTCAGCCAGTCGTCCACCCTCTGCAGCTCATCCACGTTTCACCGTCCACATTTCTTCGGGTTCGTCCGGCTCCGGCACCGCTTCAACGCTCGACACGCTGCCGTCAGTGCTGACCAGCACGCGCTCCGTCAGTTGCAGGTTCAGGCTGATATCGCACACATCGTTGCGCAGGATATCCACTTCAAAGGTAAACAGTTTTTCGCGCAGATCCGGGTTGTTGATGGCGTCCGGCTGGCTGGTACTGAGCCACAGCAGCACAGGAGCCATCAGCAGATTCTGGTCGCCGCTGAAATCCTCGATCACCACGTTCAGGGTGTAGCGGTATTCCCATGACATGGAGCTGGCTCCTGTTGCCACCAGTGAGCCGTTATCAACGAAAAGGTGCAGCTTGTCCGGGTTGTCGCGGACATAGGCAACCGCTTTATTCAGGGCGCTGCGTAAGGACTGCGGTTTGTTCACTGTCTCGCTCCTGACACGCAATAATCGTGTCCACTTTGTCAGCACAGACCGCCCAGGCGGCCTCGGTTTCATCCAGCACCGCATTCAGATCGCCGTTACTGCGCGGCGCTGACCTTTCCAGGCGGCACTGCGTCACTCTGGGACAGCCACTCACGGTAAGCTGCACCTCCGGCGAGAGCCGGACGCTCCCGCAGCCGGATAATGTCAGCAGGCAAAGGAGTATCAGCCCAGCGGCGCAAATCCTCATTTTCACGTTTCAGTTCCTCGATCCGGTGCTGGCGGCTGCGCAGCAGTGCGGTGGTCTGTTCCGCTGCTGCATAAAGCCGCGTCTGCTCCCGGCTGTTGGTTTCGGTCAGAATGGACAGGCCGATCAGCTGGCTGTTTTTCTTCGTCAGCTCCTGCGTTTTGCTTTTCAGCGCCGCGCCCTGCGTTTCGATGGTGTGGCTGGCATTGTTAAGCCGCCACGACTGCCAGCCCAGCGCCGCAAGTGCCAGCGCCAGCACTACCGCCAGCGCACGCATCAGGCCGCCATCGGCTCATGAAGCTGCGCGCGGGCAATCTGATACAAAACCAGCGTCAGCAGGTAAAACACCAGGGTGATCACCCATCCCGAAAACGCCAGGCACAGAACAATAAGCAGCCTGATTACCCATGTACGCACGGGTTTTACGGGGTGCGCCCTGAATTTCAGCAGTGCCGCCCTGACCTCATCGCGCACACGATCTCCGGCGAACCACCCGACAGCGCACAGCGCAGCGAGCAGCCAGGCGAGGAAGCATGACACCCAGACAGACGCACCAACCAGAACCGGCGCACCGCTGCGCGGATACAGCAGACTGATAACCAACAGCGCAGCCCATGCCAGCTGGAAAAAAACGCTCATGACTTTCTTTTTCATTCCGTTATGCTCCTTTTAAGCACCAGGCCATTTCCCGCGCGCGGCGGTTGTCCAGCCCCTGATTAAACACACCTTTGACATATACCCAGCGCGGCAGCTGATGGCAGGCATCCGCCCAGCGCCGCTGGTTCAGCAACTTAACCAGCGTGGAGCTGCAGGCGTTGCCGGTGCCCACGTTGAAAGCAAACGACACCACCGCGTCATAGACCTTTTGCGGCATCGGCTGCACCACACATTTATCCAGTGCCCGCTCCACGCGCAGCACGTTGGTGATAAGTCCCTGCGCCGCCTGCCGTTCTGTTATGGTTTTTCCCGGCACCACACCGGACGTATTACCGATCCCGTCAGTCCAAATGCCCGCGCTGCACTGATAAGGCTGCAGGCGGCATCCCTCGTAATCGGCGATCAGTTTCAGCCCCTCAACAGAGGTATGAAGCGACTGAAATCCGGGCAACGTGGCGGCGATAGCCAGCACCGCCCCGACAAGGCAGCGCTTAACGATTGAAGGATTCATATTCCCCCCGCGAAATCTTGCCACCACGTAACAATTTGAAAGACTGGTGTTTGTAGTACCAGTTGATAGCCAGCATCAGCACACCAATCAGTACGCCGCCAACCGTTGACGCATCCTTGAGCGACAGATCGCCCAGCCATGCCAGCAGCACGGCGATGCAGTAAGTGATAAAGGCGCTGATTCGTTCAAGCGTCATAATTCAGTCCCATAGCTGGACGGTCTGCGCCGTGGTTGACGCCGTAATGTCCGGCAGCTCCACCTGCAGCCCGTGCGGTAAAAATGGGCCGTACTCAGCCAGCCCCGGATTTGCCTGCAGAACCTGCTCAGTGACACCCTGCGTGCGCCCGTAATGACGCCAGCAAAGCGCGTCCACCGTGTCATACTGATGCGCACGCACTTTCATCAGATAAGCTCCACCGTACAGTGCGGTGCATCCTGCACCCGGCTGATAGCCCAGCGGGCATCACGCCACAGATCGCCGCTGGCCTCCGCCAGCTCCTCCCCTCGCTTCACGCCTGACGCTGTGGCGTCATAGTCCTGATAACGCTCATTGAGCACAGCGCGCGCCCAGCAAAAAACGGCGTTGTGGTAGTGCTGGATACGCTCGCTTTTGCCGTCCAGCATTTCCGCCGGTACATCTGCAAGTGTCCGCCAGCCCAGCATCTGCTGACGGTTGCGGAAGTCGTATAGCTCAGCGTTAACCTCAGAAATAGCCGTCAGCACAACCTGCTTTAAACGCGGCTGCGTCACCGTGCCGTCAGTGCGCATCACACTGCGAAATTCCGACAGGTCCACATCAGGCCAGAACGGCGTATTTTTGATGACCTCCGCCTGTTCCGGTGCCTGTTCGGGCGCAACAAACTTCATGCGGCTTTCTCCTGAATAAGTGGGCGGTGGACGGGGTTTTGATGTGGCAGTGCCTTTCGCCACCCCGTGCCGCCCGTGCGCGGGGCACGTTCTTTAGCGGCTGTCATTGCGCAGTCTGCGCTCCAGCTGCTGTTTTTCTTTTTTTACACCGCAGCGGGGATCGAGCTGCAGCGCATGGGTAAGGTGATTCAGGGCAGATGCCGGGTTGCTTTCGCTCAGTACAGCGCCGATGGCTTTATGCAGACGCGCCCGCGACTGGTCCGGCATATCCATATCGGTTGTCAGGTCCAGCGTCTGCAAAAGCAGATCGGCATCAAAACCGGCTGCGGCTAGCAGAGCGCTTTGCGCCGCGTCTGCCATTTCTTCTGCCAGCACGGTCTGCACGTTACGGTTGCCCAGCGGCATCACCCAGCCATGGCGCAGCGCATGACGCCCGATTTCGAGCGCACCGGCATAATCACCGGCGTCGATACGCCACAGCATCACGTACATCAGCACGTCATCCTGCTGCGCACCTCCAGCTGTCAGCACGCCCTCCGCCCAGGCGGAATATTTCGGCAGCAGCTCTACCTTGATTTCCGCCTTTTTCACCGTGGACTGTACGCCCTTGAGGCGGCGGCGGTCTTCTGCCAGCTGCAGCAGCATCAGGTCATAGCCCGACGCATGGCGAACACTGCCGCCCTCACGGGCGGCCTGTTCGGCCTGAATGCGCAGGCGGTGCTGCCGTGCGGGACTCAGGCTCATGCGTTATTCCCCACCTTCCGGTGCGGCAGGCGCGCTGAAATCACCGATTTCGATGTTTTCAACCAGCGCCGCGCAGCGGTAGTCCTCGACCACATACGCCTCGTTGACGGATTCAAAGTTTTCAATCCGGTCACGTTTCGGGTTGTCGATAACAGAACGGCGGCGGGTGTCTTCCTGCCAGTAGATGGACAGGTTATCCAGACGGGTGATCAGCAGGGCATTTGCCGGGAAGTAAGGCGCGCGCACTGCCTGCAGGCCACCCATACGTTTCTGGCTGATGATCAGATCGGCGGCGATTTTCTCGCTGTTGTCCTGCTCTTTGTTGACCAGCGGGAAATACTTGTCAGACAGCAGTTCACGTCCGCAGACGACAACCAGATCGTCATCATCCTGATAAACCGCGTCGATCAGCTCGTTGACGGCATCCATCACCACGGCGTCCAGGTTGGCATAGTCACCCCCCTTACCCACCTTGACCGCGCCTGCAGTTGTTGCGCCGTCTTTTGTTGTGCTGCCCATGACATGATCCGGCGCGTCTTCGCGGATTTTCTGCAGCCAGCCTTTATTGACGTCCTGCAGCAGCGGGTTTTCAGCACGATTGGAGGTTTTGGCGCGCTTCACGCCGTTAAAGCCGATCATGATGCGGTCCAGCGCCTGACGCTTGACGATGGCGTTGCGGATACGCACCTGGAAGTCCTGGAATTTCGCCCACAGGTCCAGTTTTGCGTAGGTCAGTACCGTATCAAAGTTGGTCTGCTCGCATTTGTATTCCACGTCTTCCATCAGCGTCGGATCGGTAGGCTCGCGCTCTTTGGTGGTGGTATCGGTGGTTCCGGCAATGGTGCTGCCAACACCCAGCCCCAGCAACTGCCCGGACTGCTCAGTGACCGGCGTGATGTTAACCAGTGTCAGGAAAGCGGCGGACTGCTGGATCTGGTCTTCCAGCGTCTGCTGCACGGACGGCTCTACAGTGAACTTACTGGAGAGTTCTTCCACCTCCACACCGTTCAGGCGCGCCAGCTGCTGCAGGTAAGCGTTAAAGGCAAAGCGGGTTTTCTTTTTCATCGGGTTTTATGCTCCATCAGCAATTGGTCAGGGTGCCTGCCGGTGCGTCACCGCCCGGCGCGCGCTGGCGGTAGTCTTTACGGCTGTCTTCGCTGCTCAGCTTCTGCTCAAGTTCGGCAAAGGCGGCCTGCTGTTCCTGCAGGGAGGACTCCAGCTCAGAAAGGCGCTTGTCCTGTCCGGTCAGGGATTTATCCGTGCGCTCGCTCAGGTTCTGCTGCTCGGTGGCGACCAGTTCCACGGCTTTATGCACGTCGGAGAAACGCGCCTCATCGGTCTGCTCTTTTTTGGTGAACAGCGCAGTGACGCGGGCAAAGAGGGACGGCTTTTCGTCCTGGGCTTCTTCCAGTTCGATCAGCGCTTCAACCGCTTCCGAAAACAGGTTTTCAGGGTTCTGCTTACGGTTCGCCAGCGGGTTATGCGCGGCGCTGGCGCTGAATGCCAGCATTTCGGTGCCAAGGCTCGCCGGATCGTCCGTCGCCCCCAGCCCCACAAGGTAGGCTTTGCCGGTGTCGGCAAACTTCGTGCTGACCTCCATGGAGGTGAAAAGCTTCTGGCCTTTCTTCACCAGCTCCACCAGGGCGTCCGTGGGTTCGATATCGGCATAAAGCGCCATCTTGCCCGCCAGCGGCCCGTCCTTGATTTCTTCTGCAACCAGCCCCGTCACCCTGCCGTAGCGGTTAAAGGTGCTGTCCGGCAGATAAGACTTGATGTGCTCAAGGTTAATCAGCGCGGTATAGACCGTCGGGTTGTAGCTGGCAGCCATCTGTACCAGCCATTCACGCTGGATTTCGCGCCCGTCAGTGGTGGCACCTTCCACCCCAATACGGAAACGCTTTGCTTTCACTGTCATGAGCCGTGCTCCGTTAGAAATAACTTACTGGAGCCTTATGTTTGCGGTGATGGGGGGAGTGAAACAACGCGCGGCACTTGTACGGTAAACCACACAAACCGCAGCCGGGGAAAGCCGTCAGGCAAGGCCGTATGTTTGGGCCATGAACACGACACTGACCCCCGCAGACCTCGATCCCCGTAGGCAGGCCATGCTGCTGTACTTTCAGGGATACCGCGTAGCCCGCATTGCTGAAATGCTGGGCGAGAAAGTTGCAACCGTTCACAGCTGGAAAAAGCGCGACAAGTGGGGCGACTATGGGCCGCTGGATCAGATGCAGCTCACCACCGCCGCACGTTACTGCCAGCTCATCATGAAGGAGCAGAAAGAAGGGAAAGACTTCAAGGAAATTGACCTGCTGGCGCGCCAGTCAGAGCGCCACGCCCGGATCGGTAAATTTAACGATGGCGGGAACGAAGCTGACTTAAACCCGAACGTCGCCAATCGTAACAAAGGGCCACGACGCCAGCCCGAAAAAAATGTTTTCACTGATGAGCAGACCGAAAAGCTGGAAGAAATCTTCCGTAACGGCATGTTTGAATATCAGCGCCACTGGTGGCAGGCAGGCGTAAAACACCGCATTCGCAACCTGCTTAAATCACGCCAGATCGGGGCAACATACTTTTTTGCCCGTGAGGCGCTGATTGACGCCATCACCACAGGGCGCAACCAGATTTTTCTCTCAGCCAGTAAGGCGCAGGCGCACGTCTTTAAGCAGTACATCATCGACTTTGCAAAAGAGGTGGATGTTGAGCTGAAAGGCGACCCGATGACGCTCAGCAACGGCGCGTGCCTGTACTTTCTCGGCACCAACGCCCGCACGGCGCAGAGCTACCATGGCAACCTGTACCTTGATGAATATTTCTGGATACCGAAATTCCAGGAGCTGCGCAAGGTTGCCTCCGGCATGGCCATTCACAAGAAATGGCGACAAACCTACTTCTCCACGCCGTCCAGCCTGACCCACAGCGCCTATCCGTTCTGGTCCGGTGCGCTGTTCAACCGGGGCCGCGCCAAAGCGGACAAGGTGGATATTGACCTGACCCACAGCAATCTTGCGCGCGGCGTGCTCTGCCCGGACGGGCAGTACCGCCAGATCGTCACCGTGGAGGATGCGGTGCGCGGCGGCTGTAATCTGTTCGACCTGGACCAGCTGCGCATGGAGTACAGCCCGGACGAATACCAGAACCTGCTGATGTGCGAATTTATTGACGATCTGGCGTCAGTGTTCCCGCTCAGCGAGCTGCAGGCGTGCATGGTGGACAGCTGGGAAGTCTGGTCCGATTTTCAGGCGCTGGCGCTGCGCCCTTTTGGCTGGCGCGAAGTCTGGATCGGATACGACCCGGCGAAAGGCACGCAGAACGGTGACAGCGCCGGGTGCGTGGTGGTGGCACCGCCAACCGTGCCGGGTGGCAAGTTCCGCATTCTTGAGCGGCACCAGTGGCGCGGGATGGATTTCCGCGCCCAGGCTGACGCCATTAAAAAACTGACGCAGCAGTACAACGTGACTTATATCGGCATCGACTCAACCGGCGTCGGTCACGGTGTCTACGAGAACGTGAAAGCGTTCTTTCCTGCCGTGCGGGAGTTTGTCTACAACCCTAACGTCAAAAACGCCCTGGTGCTCAAGGCATACGACATTATCAGCCACCGCCGTCTGGAGTTTGACGCAGGACACACTGACATTGCGCAGTCCTTTATGGCTATCCGCCGCGCCACTACCGCCAGCGGCAACCGCCCTACCTACGAAGCCAGCCGCAGCGAAGAAGCCAGCCACGCAGATTTGGCCTGGGCAACGATGCACGCACTGTTTAACGAACCGCTGCAGGGCGAAGCCGCCAATACCAGCAACATTGTGGAGATTTTCTGATGCACTCAACCCCAACTAACCTCATGACTACCGCCAGCCTGCCTGTAGATCGCCCTTTCTTTGCTTACCAGCATGAATGGAACAGTGGCGCACACGGCAGAAACCGCGTGCTAACAAAAATGCGTCAGGCTGGCGCGGATTTCTTTTTCGCCTACGAAGCCCTGAATGATGCACTGCATACCGGACGCAACCAGATTTTTCTGGGCTGCACCCCGGCATCAGCCCTGACAGTCAAAACCTATATGTCAGCCTTTTTAGATCAGGCCGCAGCCTGGACACACCTTGGAAAAATAAAATCAGGTAAAGCGCATCTGGAACTCCCAAACGGTGCGGTCATTTATTTTATCGGCCCGGAAAGCCTCGCCGCCGCGCTCCATGGAAACGTCTACGTGTCAGAGTACGCCTGGGCGGACTCCCCGAAAAATATGATTGCGCTCGCCAAAAGCCTGTCCATGCACGCGCGCTATCACGCCACCTATTACACCACCCCAAGCCCCAGCCCGGAAGCATGGCAGGAATACAAGAAGCTGATCGCCCGCAACAGCACAACCAGCATGACCTTCACCGCCGATGACGCTGCATCATCCGGGGCAACGCTCGCAACCGGAGCCGCGCTTTTTGATGATGGATGGCTGAATGACATGAAAAAAGAATTATCAGCAAAGGACTGGAAAATGCTGTTTATGTGCGAATGGCCCCAGGCTGATAAGGAGCAGGCGGCATGAGCAAACGTAAAAACAAGAATAACCGCGCAGCGGTAGATCACAACGCTAAATCAGGCGGCGCTGCGGCGGAAGTGTTCAGCTTTGGCGACCCGGTGCCGGTGTTAGACCGGCGCGAATTACTGGACTACGTGGAATGCGTGCAGATGGACCGCTGGTATGAGCCGCCGGTGAGTTTTGACGGACTGGCGCGGACCTATCGCGCCGCCGTACATCACAGCTCACCGATTGCCGTTAAGCGTGACATTCTCAGCAGCACCTACATCCCGCACCGTCTGCTCAGCCAGCAGGCTTTCGCCCGTTTCGTTCAGGACTATCTGGTGTTCGGTAACGCCTATCTGGAAAAGCGCACCAACCGGCTCGGCGGCGTTCTCTCACTTGAGCCAGCACTGGCGAAGTACACACGGCGAGGCGTGGACCTCGACACCTACTGGTTTGTGCAGTATGGCCTGACCACGCAGCCCTATGAATTTACGCAGGGCAACATCTTCCATCTGCTGGAGCCGGATATTAACCAGGAGATTTACGGGCTGCCCGGCTATCTCTCCGCCATTCCGTCAACCCTGCTCAACGAGTCCGCAACGCTGTTCCGCCGGAAGTATTACATCAACGGCAGCCACGCAGGTTTCATCATGTACATCACCGATGCAGCGCAGAATCAGGAGGACGTGAACAATATCCGCCAGGCAATGAAAAGCGCCAAAGGACCGGGCAACTTCCGCAACCTGTTTATGTATTCACCCAACGGCAAAAAGGACGGCATCCAGATCATCCCGTTATCGGAGGTTGCGGCGAAGGATGAGTTTCTGAACATCAAGAACGTGAGCCGCGATGACATGATGGCAGCACACCGCGTACCGCCGCAGATGATGGGCATTATTCCCAACAATACCGGCGGCTTTGGTGATGTGGAAAAGGCCAGCCGCGTCTTTGTCCGCAACGAGCTGATGCCGCTGCAGAAGCGACTGCAGGAGCTTAACGACTGGCTGGGCGAAGAAGTGATCCGCTTTGAGCCGTACACGCTGGGACTGACAGAAGACAAGCGCAACGACTGACCCACCGCACCACGACAACAAGACCGCCTCTCACAGCGCCCCGGCAGCATTCTGCGGGGCGCTTCTTTTTTGCTGCCGATCCCTCACCCTCACCGATTGAAGCCGCCAGCGTGCCGGAGGTTGCGCCGGATTTTCACCATTTCACCCCGTTGCGCGCGCTCGTATCCCCGCCACGCCTGCCCGCTTTGTGTAGTGGTTTTCATGCACCTGCATGACATAAGCAAAAGCCCGCCAGTTCTGGCGGGCCTCAGCAAAAACGATCCTCAAACGATCATGCGATTTCATGCGGCATAGTCATGCACAACAGCACTAACGCCTCGCGTGGCTCGTTGTTCAACCTTGCGGACGGTAAAAACCAGTTTTATCGCCCGCAACGTTTGCTAATGTAACCAGCTGTCGTCCTCCCAGACCTGCTGCATTATTTCCATCACTCGCTTTTTATCTTCATCCAGTTTTAACCCGCTCAGCTCAACGCCGTTGGCGCTGCCCTTGCGGATACGAATTGCTGTTTTGGGATACAGAGGGCGCAAATTACGGTAAAGCTCGGATTCAAGGGCGTCCAGTGTAGCCTGGCTAATCTTCTGCTCTTTATCGATCATTATTTCAATGCGCATATAGATTCCCCTCTAACTTGAAACGCCCATGGCTCGGCTGTACTCATGATTTCTGATTTTCTCCATCAGCTCATCGGTCAGCTCAGAAACCCACTGGATAGCCAGCCGCTTTTCTTCGTCGCTACACTCACTAGCCGCTACAAGCTTGATAAAAAAATCAATGCGCTGGAGTTTCAACGACTCCAAAAGATAATCCTGCATTTTCCCTCCTATCACTACTACGGACACACAATAACTGTATGTATATCCACTGGTTATAAACACAGTATAGTAGGATTTGATGAATGTAAAACGTTTTTTATCTGTCAATTAGATCGCTCTGATGCGGATCAATAAGAGCAAGAATTGTTAAAGCTGCGGCATCAGTACCACTGACGCCATTTGTCATCTTCCTGCAGACGGTGGTTGCGGTAAAAAATACGCAGCCCGGCACCTGACGGAATACTGCCACCGCGCAGAAGCAGGTCAATCTCTGACTCGCTACCATCGAACCCTCTGGAACTCAGTTCTGCCTCAAGCTGCAGGCGCTGCTGATCCGAAATAGTCTGTTTATATGCTTTTTTCCGCTTCGGTTTTACCAGCCTTAACCTGGCTGTCAGCTCCCGCCGTTCCTTCTGGCCCATGCTGTGGAGATATTCCTGCAGCTCCTTCTCATCCATGGTTTTTATATCGGGTAAATCACCCCCTGATTTGTTCAGATTTTCAACAGGGGGACAGTTATTGCCACGAGTCCAAGGGGCGCAAGCGCCCTGGTCGGCTGCCGCCTCCTGAACGTCAACGGCCTTGCGAACCTTTTTCCACTTCACCGCGTGCGTGCAAATCTTGCCCTCCACAATCGGGGACCAGATGCCATAGATACGGATACCGTGATCGCCGTAGGCGCTCGGCTCGTCGTTAAGCTCATATGCCGTGCGGACAAGGTGATGTTTGCGGGGAACCAGCACACCGCCCTGCTTCATGATGTAGGTGGCAAAGCAGCCCGCATCAGCCGCCGCCAGTACCGCATCCAGACGCGGGTTATCCAGTACCGGCGCACCCGCTTTGCGTTCGCCCTGCACTCTGGCCGCCTGACCAGCCAGCAAGCGCAGCTCGCGGTATGCCTGACGCCCCGGAATACCAAAGAAACGGAACTGTTGGACACGGTGCAGTGACGCCCAGGCGCTGACATGCTCGGCGCTGTCACGCAGTGATCTGCCTGTTTCTTTGCTGATTTCTTTAGCCAGCCCGCGCCCGTCGATGTTCTTGCTGATGTATTTGGCGATATAGCTGGTCGGCGTACCCTTGCGCGGGTTGATAAGCTCGGACTTGAAGCGCGGCCCGGTATTGGTGCCCAGCTCCTCGCGGTCTTCACGGATGGCAAACTTACGCAGCAGTGCGGTGATGGAACGGCGGTCTTTTTTGCGCATGAAGCACAACAGATGCCAGTGCACGGTGCCGTCATGGTGCGGCTCTGCAACGCGGACGCCATACCAGCGCAGCCCGGCTTTGTGCATTGCCTTGCGGAAAGCGGCGAAGGTATCAACCAGATAATCACTGCTCTGCCGGACAGTGGCGCTGGTCCATTTCGGATTAGGTCTGCCGTTGTTGAGGGTTGCGTGGAATCGTGACGGACAGGTGATGGTATAAAACACCGCGCAGTCGCCGCGCATTTCCGCTATCAGCTCCAGTCCCTTAACACAGGCCATCATTTCATTACGGCGGTGTGCCGGGTTGCTGTTGCTGGCGTTCACCACGTCTTCCATGTCCAGTGTGTCGCCGTCTTCGTTGACCAGCTCATGCGAGCGGAAGAACTCCAGCGATTTGCGGCGCTGCTCGCGTTTGTGGATCACGGCTTCATAGCTGACATACGGGGACGCTTTTTTGTTGACAAGGCAGACGGCGCGCAGTTGCTCCTCCCGCCACTCGCAGCGCATCTGCCACAGTTTGCGATACCACCAGTCCGCGCACAGCATACGCGCCAGCGACGCTGGGATCAGTTCATAAGGCACCGGCTTGCGGCGGCGCTTCTTGCGGCGCAGCTGCTCAAAGGCAGGCGGGATGACCTCAAGGCGCATGACTTCTGCGGCAACCCTTTCCCATGCCTGGCGGATTTCTTCTGGTTTAACATCGTCGCTGACAAACAGATCACCGCAAGCTGTATCAAGACACATGCTCATATGTGCCGCTACCAGCGTTGAAAGGCGCTTGACCTGATCCTGATTCATTTCAGGTAGTACCAGCAGCCCTTCCAGCCCGTCGTGGCTCGCCATGAACCGGAAAGACGCAGACACCTGACTGTCACGCACGCGCTCCAGCCGCTCAAGACAGGGCCTGATGGTTTCGCGCAGGTAGCGGGAATAGGCTTTTGTTCTGCCCAGACTATGGAAATATTTAATCCGCTCCAGCAGAGGCTTGCTGATATGGGACGGCATGGCGTTAACGTCAGCCAGAATGACCAGATCGGGATTAAAACACTGCTGCTCGCGCGCCATTTTGGCACGACTAATCAACCGGTCCTGCTCCATTTCGCGCTGGACAGGATCACGGGATTCATTGAAGAAATAGCGTTCCCAGACCTCATCGCTCAGCGCCTCACGGCGCAGCTGCTCCTGCTCGTTATCCGCAGCGTAAAGAGCGATCAGGTTTGAAAGCGCAGACTCCGGCGCAACTTCCGCCGGGTCCAGATATGGGTTAACCGCTTTTTTGGGGTTACTCCATGAAAAGGCCACGGCGGCCTCATTCGAGCCGCCGGTGGTTGGTGCATTATGTAATGTGAATTTACTCACTGCCACGCCCGCACCTCAGTTTCCACCGAGATATCTGGACCGGACGCCAAATCGACACCAAACCAGCCTGCTGATTTTGTGGCGATGATTTCTGCTGCAGATTTACTCTCACCGGCAGCCCCCCCCATGCTGCGCTTTGCAGTGATGCGATGGCGGGTAAAATTACGATAAAGCGAACGGGTCAGGGACGTGTCGCTGTTGGACACGATAACCGGATGACCTTCTGATGACCGGCGCTCAAGAATAGACGCCAGATGATACTGATCGTCTTCTGTAAAACCGGCAGTGTGATAACCGCTAAATGTGCCATCGTATGGCGGATCACAATAAACAACATCACCAGCCTGCAGCAGCGCCAGTGTTTCATCATAGCTGGCGCAGATAAACGTTGCGCGTTGAGCCTTTTCTGCAAAAGCGCGTATTTCACTTTCAGGAAAATACGGATTTTTATAATTACCGTAAGGGACATTAAAATGACCGCTCAGGTTATAGCGGCACAATCCACGATAACCATGGCGATTAAGATAAAGGAAAAATACAGCTTTCCAGAAATCGGTAGTTTCAGCAGAATGATTAAAATCCTGACGGATGTTGTAATAAGACTCTGCGCTATTTGTGCTGGCAAAGAATCCTTTTGCATTTGAAATGAATTTATCGCAGTCAAATGCAATATGCTTATAAAGATTTATCAGGTCTGGATTAATATCCGCGACAAGATAATGAGGATAGTCTGTCGCCATCATCACAGCGCACGAACCCGCGAAAGGTTCAACCAGTCGCGGACCAGCAGGAAGGTGCTTAATAAGTTCAGGCATGATGGCGGTTTTATTTCCCGCCCATTTAAGGATGGTGCTCATGCAACCCCCTTATTTTTCATACACAGATCATTTATCCACAGGCATTCGGTGCGAACCTTCGTGCCGCGTCCGGCACTAATACGGGAACCCTTCGTCTCTTTCTTCCATCCGCACAGCATGTCGTTATATAGCTCGCTTTCGTAGCCGCTAATCATCACCATTCCGCCGAGCGTCCTTGCGACGGACAACAGCTGTTCATGTCCTTCAATGGTCATTTCGTGGTTGTAGTAGCGGTTGCCCTGTACGCGGGTTTCCGGCACATATGGCGGATCGATGTAGTGCAAAGTGGTATCAGCATCGTGGGCGCGCATTATGGCCAGTGCGTCTTTGTTCTCAATGATGACGCCCTGCAGGCGCTGACACACCGCTGCCAGATTCCCTGGGTAACGCTCCCACAAATGCGCGGCGGTGGCGTATTTGCGTTTGCTGTCGCTGCGGAAGCCTGAGTTACCGCCAATGCCTGCCGCCGAACCGAACCCCATGCAGGCACGAACAACCATACGACGCGCACGTTCAATCGGATCGTCGGTTTGTTCTTGGGCCGCGCAAAACTCATCGCGTGAATACGGTGTGAGCGAGCAAGCATCTTGCAGTCGCTGATTCATTGCCGGGTCACGCAGCACACGGAAAAGGTTCACTACTTCGCCGTCCAAGTCGTTATAGACTTCTGAGTAGCTACGCGGCTTTTGCAGCAAAACGCCCGCTGCGCCCCCGAAAGGTTCGACGTAACAAACATGCCCCGGCATACGCTCGATAATCCATGACGCAAGGCGGAATTTACCGCCGTGATAACGGATAGCTGGATGCTTAACCGGCTGGCTAAGAGTTTCTAAGTCATTAATCACACCGCACCTCCGTTATAGTGTTTGCCTTTAAGCTCTGAAATTTCCTGACAAGTGACGCAGCACTGCACGCCCGGAATGGCGCGGCGGCTAGCTGGCGGGATCGGCGCATCGCAATCAATGCAGAGAACACGGGAAACGCCCGGCGCTTTATTGCGGGCGGTGTGGATGTGGCGCTGGCGTTCTTCTTCACCGCGCTGCTGTACGAGGTCCATTGAATCAGCCATCAGTGGATCTCCTGCGCTTCGTTCTGAATCTTCACAGCTTCCTGACGCAGCAGCTCAGCCGCTTCCGTGTGGTTAAGCTGACGTGACACGATACGAGCAGCTAAAGAATCCAGACGTGCAGCCATCACATCTGCGCGTCCCCGGCGTTCTTCTTTGCGTGCCTCAGTCAGCAACAGGTTGAGTCCAGCATCATCTGGTCCGGTTTTAGTGGTACGGGTTTCGATATTTCGCATAGTTGTTTCTCCTGAATTTGGGCAATAAGAAGCCCGGCGGGTTTACGCCATTAATTTCTGTTGTGGATTAATTCGGCATGGTTAGCCGTTTGGGAAATAAGCTCACCACTGCACGAAAATGATTCATTGCTTTCACCAGTTCCCGCTTTTCGTCAGTAGTCAGATCACTAATATTGACGCCGTGACGTTCTGCCGGAATTTTTGCCATATAAAAAATGGCTGCCAGTGCCCGCTCATTCTGTTTATTATTTACGTCGCGCGGATCGCGCATATCATTAATAAACCTTTCAAGCTCCGGCTCAATATTCAGACCAAACACTTTAGCCCTCAATTCCGCAATATGATTCAATGCTTCCAGTCTTTTACCGGGGCTTAATGGAACAGTCGCCGCAGCACCTTCAATAGCCATGATTTCCCCTGTTTGGTAGCGGACAGGTCGACCAGCAGTGCATCCTGAGAGTGGCACGGGTGCCAGCGCTTGCCATCCTTCCCCATGATCCAGCCGTGACCGTAGTGCATTGCCGGGCTTTGCTTTACGAGAAGTGACGCGAAAGAGGGTTCTTTAGTCAGCATAACCACCTCAGATCAGACCGAACGAAGCGCCGAGGCCCGTCACGGTATCCACCGCATTTGCCATCGCAGGGTTGGCCTGCAAACGCGCCTGCATGGAGATAGCAGCCAGTGACATAAGACGCATAACGGAGTTAATGCTGCTGATAACATCCCGGCGGCCTGCGGTGGTTTTCACATCACCCGATACGGCACCGGCAGCAACACGTCCGATTTCAGCAGTCGCGCTCATGACGTAGTGCGGCAGCTTCTCTTTTGCCACTTCGTTCATCGGTACGCATGGCAGGCAGTGAATCTGAGCCAGAAAGCCGTCAACCAGCGTGGAGTCCTCAGTAAGATCGGTAAGTAGCCAGATTTCCGACGGCGTGAGCTGATGCGGTTGCTCCGGGTTCAGTTTGTTACGCAGCGTCTGGACGTTCATTCCCGCACGTTCTGCCAGCTTCGCCATGTTGTGACGCAGCGCAAAAGCCCTACAGGCTTCGTCAAAGTGCGGATGTTTGGAAATACGATAATCAAACATGATTCATCCTTACCATTGCCATAAAGTGAATTACGAACCAATAACAAGTTGAAAACGTGAATGACCCAGGGCTTTACGCATTTGCTCTTCTTTCCAGCGAAAGTAGTAAATACGGATGGGACCACCGGCTTTTTTACAACCCTTTCGTATTGTGCGCGGTTCAATTGGCACGCAAGGATTATCACCAGTTGTCCAGCGATAAGCAGTACGCTCGGAGACACCTTCCAGCTCAGCAAACTGCTGCAGGGTAACGATGGGTGCAGGTACTTTGATGATTGCGATTTCAGAAGCCATGATGCATGATTCCCTATTTACTGTTTTAGACAATGTTGGCCTCTCATTCCCCAATGTTTGCCAACATACACACCTCACTGATGAGCAATGTAATTAACTTTTGAGCATTGGTCAACATGGAAAACACTAATGAGCATAAACAAAAACACTTTTGAGCCTCTAACTATCCTTGACAGGATCATCTCTGTTTATGGCTTCAGCCAAAAATTGCAGCTCGCAAATCACTTTGAAATGTCACCAAGTTCCCTGCAGAACCGATACACACGCGGAACTATCTCTTACGATCTAGCGGCGTTCTGTTCGCTTGAAACTGGTGCAAGTCTCAGATGGATTCTGACCGGAGAGGGGGAACGATTCGAGAACAGCCCTTCAATCACTGATTCTAAAAAAATGGACCTTTATATTCTCGATGATGGTGTTTTAGAAAAAAATTCCACATTGAGCATTGACCCTAATATTTTGAGTAAGCAGTTATCAAAAGGGATTGCTGTTCGAGCAGAAGGAAAGTTGCATTTCGTTGATCAAGATTCCCCGCATTCCGATGGCCTATGGTTGGTAGATATTGAAGGAGCAAACAGCATTCGCGAGTTAACCATTCTCCCCGGCAGGAAACTCCACGTTGCAGGTGGGAAAGTGCCCTTTGAATGCGGCTTTGATGAGATAAAACTGATTGGTCGTGTGGTGGGTATCTACAGCGAGGTTAACTGATGGCGATCCGTAAAAACCCTGCTGGCGGCTGGATTTGTGAGCTTTATCCGAACGGGGCAAAAGGCAAACGCATCAGAAAGAAATTCGCCACCAAGGGCGAGGCGCTGGCGTTCGAACAGTACACTGTTCAAAACCCGTGGCAGGAAGAAAAGGAAGACAGACGCACGTTAAAAGACCTAATTGACTCATGGTATAGCGCTCACGGTATTACCCTGAAAGACGGTCTCAAACGCCAGTTAGCGATGCATCATGCTTTTGAGTGTATGGGCGAACCGCTCGCACGCGATTTTGATGCGCAGATGTTTTCCCGCTACCGGGAAAAGAGGCTAAAGGGTGAATATGCACGTTCAAATAGGGTTAAAGAGGTATCGCCTCGGACGCTTAATCTTGAGCTGGCCTACTTTCGCGCAGTGTTCAATGAGCTTAATCGGCTTGGCGAATGGAAAGGAGAAAACCCGCTAAAAAATATGCGCCCTTTCCGCACGGAAGAAATGGAAATGGCCTGGCTAAATCAGGAACAGATCGCCGTGCTACTTGCTGAATGCCATCGCCATGAAAATCAGGATTTGGTCAATGTGGTCAAAATTTGCCTTGCGACTGGCGCACGTTGGTCTGAAGCCGAGCAATTGAAAAAAAGCCAGCTCACAAATTTCAAAATCACTTATATCAACACGAAGGGTAAAAAAAACCGCACCGTTCCTATTAGCAAGGAGCTATTTAACACGCTACCAGATGACCGAACAGGTCGGCTATTTAGTGATTGTTATGGCGCGTTTAGGTCTGCTCTTGAGAGAACAGGTATCGAATTACCGGCAGGGCAACTGACCCACGTTCTGCGCCACACATTCGCCAGTCACTTTATGATGAATGGTGGTAATATTCTGGTCCTGCAACGCGTTCTCGGCCATACCGATATTAAAATGACGATGCGATATGCCCACTTTGCCCCTGACCATTTAGAAGATGCTGTTAAGCTAAACCCATTGGCGGTGAGTGGCGATAAAGTGGCGGTAGAAATGGCGCATAATGGGTAATTGGTGGCAAACAATGACAACCTATGTCAATGATAAATAATGCAAACTATTGATTTTCGGTTGTTACCGTATGAACTCATAATCGCTTGGTCGCTGGTTCAAACCCAGCAGGGGCCACCAATCAAATCAATAACTTACATAAGACCCATCGCTTAAGCTGCTTCATCAAGGATACCTATAGGATACTTTCAGTAGCCTGTAGACGTGACTGAGTCATAGAAGGATTAGCTGATGTGGGATGTATCTAAAGCCGTGGCGCATTTGCGCAGCCACGCGTTCTCAGCCAGTACCGGTAATTGTGCAAGAGCTGTGCGTGAAGCAATTCAGGCAGGCGGAATACGTCTGACTCCTACGCATAGCGCAAAGGATTATGGTGCCCGCCTGGAATCTGCCGGTTTTCGCCCACTGCCTGACGGCATGTTCCCGCGGGCTGGTGACGTTGTGATTATTCAGCCGATACCTAATCACCCGCATGGTCATATGGCTATGTATGACGGGCACCTGTGGATATCGGATTTCAGGCAATATCACGGTTACTATCCCGGCCCCTCTTACAGAACCATTCAGCCCCCGTGTAAATTTTACCGGCACCCATAAGGCAGGCCATCATGAGATTCAGACTTGTATTAGCTCTGGGCGTCTCACTCATTTGCGCAATGCTCCCGACCACTTCATCGGCCACGCCACAAAATCCTGAAACTTTCGTCAGACAGTTCTATGAGTGGTACATCGGCGCAGACAAGAGCGCAACGCCTGCCGAAAACAGCCCGGGAATGTACCGGTTTGTTGCAAAAGGCACGGCTGACAGGATCAGGGAAGAAATCAGGCGAGGCAGCCTGCCGGATAATGTCGCTTACTTCACTAAAGTGCAGGATTACGATCCGGCAGAATGGCTTTCCAGCATGGATATTCATCGGGCATTATGGCTGAATAATGGCGTTTCAGTTGTTGCTGTCAGTTTCGGCAAAAAAGACAAAACTGATATTGTGCTTTTCCTTCATCAGTCAAAAGACGGCCTGAAAATAATCAAAGCCGATAACACGTTACCTTACCCCTGACCCTCCCCTTTGCCCGGTACTGAAATATTATCAACAGTGCCGGGCTGCCACAGTTACCGATGGCAGTTGCATCAGAAATAGACACCCTGTCACAGGGTGCGTATACTCATTGGATACTCAATAAACAGAGGTAATGTTATGCGCACTCAAGCTATTCTGCAGCGATGGGGAAACTGCATCGCTCTGCGTATCTCCGGCAATCTGAGGACTATTCCGGGCTTTAGCGCGGGTGAAACGGTTGCTGTTGAAGTCAGCGATAAGGGGCTGATTATCCAAAAGATGCCTAAAGCTCGCCCGACTGAGGCCAGCCTTCTTGAAGGCCTCAGCGCCTATACTGCGCATGCGGACGAAATGGCAGCGCCGGGCAACAGGGAGACGGAATACTGATGTATGTTCCTGAACGGGGTGATATTTGCTGGCTCGATTTTGAGCCGGTCAAAGGGAAGGAAATAGGGAAATACCGCCCAACCCTTATTCTGTCGCATGCCACCTACAACAGGTTAACAGGGCTGGTGATATGCATTCCAATTAGCACCAGCATCAGAGGCGCACCAACTGAGGTGCCGGTGACCAATCTCGACAAGCCCTGCGTCGTGGCGACAACGCTAATCCATACTCTCGACTGGCGCGAACGTAAAGCGAAGCTGTTAACACGATCTGAACCCGGGCTTTTCGATGAAGTACTGATGCGGGTTATTCCATTAATGGGCGGAGAGCATTTACTCGCCTGATGCTCACCCTGTACGGGCATCATGGCAGGCATGCAGGCGGACGATGCGCTTTCCGCTTCGTGGATAGAGCGTCGTTTTCCTGGCTGATAATGGCATCAATTTCTGTCCGGGTACGAAACGAAATCCCGCAGTAAAGGTTGTTGCACTGATGAAACGCGGTGCGGACGCAGTTTTCACCAATATCCGAGTAACGATCACGCGCTGAACAACCGCACTTTGGGCAACGGTAAGTCATAAATTACTGCCTCCGCATCTTTTCCGGCATAAAGGCCATTATGTGAGGATTATCTCACCGGCGCGTATTTTATGCCGGAAAAGAGCGGCCCGGCAACCCGGCCAGCCCGCTCTCAGTCAGGACGCTTTTCCGTCATTCCCCCATTTAATGCCCTCGACCAGACACGCACACCCGTAGTCTTCAACCACGTACGCTTCATTGCGCGAATCATAGATCGCCACCCGGTTATACGGCGATTCATCAGCAACGAGGCGGCGATCCGTGTTCCGCTGCCAGTACATTGACAGATTTTCAAACGTGGTAATCAGTGCTGCATCTGCCGGGAAGAACGGCACACCGAAAGCAGGAAGCCCGCCCAGCGTCTGGTTTTTATCCAGTACCATCCAGCTCAGTATCTCCCGGTTAGGTGCCGGAACGGTGCCGAGGCCATTAATCAGAGGAAAATATTTGCGGGTGAGCATGTCACGGCCACAGATCACTACAAGCTCTTCCGAGTCCACATACCAGGGATCGAGCAATGACCTGTACGCCTCCATCAGCAGAGAATCTATCGTACCGTAGTCGCCAGGGCTTACGATGCGGTTATCCGCGTCTCGCCGGGACACCGAGACGCCGCTGATAATCCGTTGTGAGGCGTTACTGCGCATATGCTGAAGCCAGCCCGTGTTGACGTCCTGAAGCAGCGGATTTTTATCAATGTCGGATTTGGCGGCATGTGTAACCCCATTGAACCCAGTCATGATGCGATGCAGCGCTTTTCGGATCGTAATCTGGCTTTCTATCCGCTCTTCAAAACCATCAAGGCAGGCCCAGCTGTCCAGCTGGCTGAAACTGATGAAAGTATCGGTATTGACCTGCTCGCATCGGTAATCATCAGAATCAAGGGTGACAACCGGACGCGGCTCGCGCCGCGCCTGGCTGGCCGTTCCTGTCGCCGCAAGGGGTGAACCCACACCCAGCCCCAGCTTTTCCGACTGCTGCTCATCAACGGCGACAATATTAATCCGGCCAAGCAGTGCCGAACTCTCCTGCATGCGGCTTACCGCACGCTGGCTGGCTGAAGGCTCAACGCTGAAATGCTGCGCGGGGCATGCGTCCGCTTCTTCACTGCCATTTTGCTGATGCAGCACCCAATTCTGAAACCGGTGCCGTGTCTGGTTTTTCATGCCGGGCCTCAGTAGTCAACATAAACGGTGTCCGGCTCGTTTTCGCCGCCGTCGCGCTGCCCTGAGAAAAAATGGCCGCCACGGTGACCCTGCGTCCGGTCAACAAACGAGGCTGCGTGCGCCGGCGTGCCAAAATGCATCAGACCGGCGTCACAGCAGGCCAGTACGTGCTGCTGTAGTTCAGCACAGGTCAGGGTGAAGCACTGCCCCTTTAAGTTAATCGTGACTGTTTTACTCAGAAATGACATTCCTGAATGGCTGTGTTTCATGGGTTCAAGGCCCAGCGCAAGGCGGCGTTTGAGTTCGGGGGTTTTTCTCCATCATGGACTGCTGAATCGGAGAGGGAACGTGGCGGATCGCCTTCGTGACTTCAAATGGCAGCCTGCCGGGAAAAGCGGCCAGCGCCGGGCTGGCGTCCGCGTTCTGCTCAACAGCTGCCAGCGCCAGCGCCTGATGATCGCCGCGTGCGAATGCGCTAAAAGTGCGGGTAAGCATATCCACCGCTTCACGCTCGGGCAGGCCCGCCAGCTGATAGAGTCCGACAAGCTGCCGGTGCGTATGGTGATGGGCGTGGGCGGCGCGGGAAGCCGACACCCGGTAATCCAGAACTTCCAGCGCCTGCGCCTCAATCATTGGTCCGAGGCGTTCGACCTGCCGTTCAGCCTGGGCAATAACGTTTTCAAGCGCTTCTGCTTCTTCCGTCACTATACCTTTACCGGCCGTCATTGCGGCCTCCCATTGGCGGCTGGCTTCTGCTGACTTTGATTTAGCCCTGTCCCGTGAGGCTTCAAAGTTATGCAGGGTCTTTTCTGCCTCAGTCAGAATCTGCCAGGCCTGTTCAAAAGCCTGGCGTGTCTCATCAAGCTGCCGGACGCCTGAAAGGTGAGGTTCATTTTGCGGCTGTGCATTATCGGCCAGAGTGCTTTTATCCACGGTTTACTCCTTCAGATGTAGTCTTTACGCCTGAAAGGGTGTCACAGCCGGAAGGCGAAGGCGCGGGCTTTACGGTGTCGCCGCTCTCCGACAACGAAAAAGTGACATTCACTTATGGGCGGGTTCTCTATGATGTGCGCTGGCAACCATCATTCAGGAGTCCTTATGTCCGCACCCCGCCGCACCCGGAAAACCATCATGAAATCGATACGCATCCCGCATGAAACTGACCAGATCATTACCCTTCTCAGTCAGCAGTCGGGGGAGTCGTGGGCAGCCTGCGCCAAAGTTCTGCTCAGGCGGGCTGCACGGGAAGCCCTGATGCGTAGTGAGCCATAACGCAGCAAAGAAGTAACGGCCGGCAGAGTGCATGACCCGCTGAAGTGCCCCGGCTGTTCGGTGCTCGCTACGCTGTGCTCCGCCTCACCCGTGACACTTAAGCGGTGCCGGTTAACTTCTCGCCGGGCTGGCTCCTGCACTGATGACCTGCCCGCCCGCCTCTGCTTCCGCACTAATCCTCCTCGCCCTCACACCGCCTGTAAGGCGCTGTGAGGGCTCCCCGCTCAGGCCATCCGCCATCACGAACACACCACTTCGAGGGCGACATAGCGCCGCCTGCATGGTAGAAGCGCGCATTCTGGCGCAAGCTAAAACCTGCCATTCAGCCCCCGTAACGGGCGCGTGTCCCCCACCACACCCGCACGCGGTTTATGCATGAAATTGTGCAGCTTTCAAATGTAGCGATACCGCGCCAGCTCTGGCGCGGCGGGCAACTCAGCAGATAAATTTTACTTGCGATTTTGTGCACTGACGTGCACCGGAAAAAGTGACGCGCCATCATGCCGCGCTGCGAAACATATGCGTCAGCCTTGCGGTCAAAGATTTTGCAGAACCGCTTACCGTTGCGGCCGCGCGGTCGCACATCAACCCGATAGCGACCATCTTCCAGCCAGGCAATGCTCACGGTCCCACCTCCTGTGCAACTGGGTTCAGTGTTATGGCTTCCTGTAAAAAGTCCGGCGCGAGGTGAGCGTAGGCCATCGTCTGCCGGACAGAGGCATGCCCCATGATGCGCTGTAGCGCCAGGATATTTCCGCCATTCATCATGAACCAGCTGGCGAACGTGTGCCGCAGCACATGCGTTGCCTGACCGCGCGGGAGATCCGGCTTCACTTCCCTGAGCTTCCTGCAAAAACGCTCATAGTCCACGCTAAATAGCGGGCCGCTTTCGCAGGTTTTGATCTCCCGCTCAACGGCTGGCGATACCGGCACCGTTCTCTTCTTCCCGTTTTTGGTTTTAAGAAACGTCACCCGGCCGTTAATAACCTGCCCGGCATGAAGTGTGCTCGCCTCACTCCAGCGCGCACCTGTGCTGAGACACAGCAGAGCCACCCGGCGATCGTCACCGTTCATCGTTTGAAGAAGTGCTGCTATTTCCTGCCTGGAAAGATAAGTCATCGCAGGCGGCCGCTCCTGCAAGGGGGTGAGGCCTTTACAGGGATTCCCGCACCGCAACTCACCCAGGCGAATCAGTGTACTGAACACCCCCGACAGGCGATATAAATCACGGTTGATGGTTGCAGCACTTATCCCGGCAGCAAGCCGATCACTGCGATGCGCGGCGAGCATTTTTCTGTTTAACCGGTTCACCGGCAGGTTGCCCAGATGCCGCACCGTTTTTTGCAGGTGGCGACGTTCAGTCGCGCCGTTCTCCATAGTCTGACCGTGCAGGAGCCACCATGCATCCAGCAGGCCAGACAGCAGGCGGCGGTCTGACGGGCCCCCTGCCCATTCCAGGCTTTCTGCGTGCGCCTGAACGTGACGCTGAAAAGCGACGGCCTCAGATTTGCGCTGAAAAATACGCCTTATTCGCCTGCCGCTTATGCCTTTTGGGCGAAGATCGACAAGATAGCGACCGTCTTCCTGCTTGATAATCCCCATAAAGTTCTCCTTTGATAAGACCGTCATCAGGGCGGCATCAAAGCCACTCATCATCTTCCGCCGCGGTGCAGCGGTAACATCCGCGCCCCTGAACTGGATTGCACGCATCAACAACAACTCCGCACCATGGGCAGCACCTTTCAGCTGGCACAATCACCAGTTCATTGCCGTTTCGTATCTTCATTTGCCGGTACGTGCCCAGGCGAATGCCTTCACCGCGAATCAGCAGCACGGCCAGCCTGTCGCTGTAGATCACTGCGTTAAGTTCACACATTTTCCTGATAGCGGAGCGCAGCATTGCCATCTGCGTCTCTGAAACGGGCAGTTCAGACGGCCTGTTACCCGGGCGTTCCGGGTCATCTTTTGGCCTGCCAAAATCTGGCGGCGGCATGCGGTGAAGTTTCTGCCTTAACTGCCTGCGCTGATGTGGCGACAGGGTGCTCCAGTCGGGCAGGCTGTGGGTTGTTTTTTCATCAGGCGGACAGTTATTGCCACGAGTCCAAGGGGCCGCAACGCCGGCTGCGGTTTTTGGCCGCCCTCTTCTTCAGCGCGTTTAGGCACAACTTTCCATGTTTTCAGCCGGGTCAACACGGGCGCACCGGGCCCTGTCGCCGTGGCATAAACGCCTTTAATCGACTGCGTTTCCTCGCCAAAGGCATTACAATTTTCATCGGGCTGATACCAGACACGCACGGTAAGTGCGTCACGTTTAACGAAGGGGCCGCCCTGGGCATCGGTGTACGCAGCCCATTGACCGGCATCAGCCGCAGCATGTACGGCAGCAAACGCCTCGCCCGCACCATGAGCGCTTTGCAGATCAGCCAGGCGGCGCAGTTCGCGATAAACCGTGACGGGTGCACCGCCAATAAACTGAAACTGGCGGATACGCCAGCGGGCCGCCCAGGCCGAGACGGCCATCGCCGTTTCCTTCAGCGGCTTTCCGCTTTCATGATCCCGCTCGCCTTCGAGCGCATAGCCATCAATGTTTTTTGCTACGTATTTAGCGATATAGCCTGTCGCGCTGCCTTTTGCTGGATCAATGGCTTCCGCATGAAAACGCGCTTTGCGTGCGCGGGCGCTGTTCAGCTCATCGCTGTCCTGCTGGCAGGCATAATCACGCAGGATCTCACTTACCCGACTGACGTCCTCAGGGCGCATAAACATCAGCATGTGCCAGTGCGGTGTACCATCGTGATGAGGCTCAGCAACGCGCAGACCAAAAATACTGATGTTATTTCGATGCAGTTTGGCACGGACTCGCTGCCAGAGCGTGCAAAGATAGCGCTGCGTGTCCGCCGGGCTGGCCCCGTTCCATTTCGCATTGCGGTGGCCCGTTTGCAAGGTGGCGTGATAGCGAGAGGGGGCGGTTAAAGTATAAAACTCCGCCCGGAAGCCCATATTTTGACAAAGGGTTTCAAAGCCACGAATGCGTGTCATGAGTTCCGCACGACGAATGGCTGGATTGGCCACACTGCCGTCATATTTTTCGATCAGGCTGATTCGGTTCCCCTCCTCATCTTCCAGATCCATACTCTGCAGGAAGTCACGAGTGCGTCGACGCTGTTCCCGCCATTCCGCGACCGCCATCGGACTGGCATAAGGTGACCGCTTTTTGCTGACGTTGGCTAAGGCAATATGCAGATGTTCTCGCCAGAAGGCGCTGAGACGACGCAACTGTCCTTTCCACCATTTCTCTGCCTGCATACGCAGGATGGCGGCGGTAACATCGTCGGGACAGAAGAAGCGAGTACTGACTGTTTCCCAGAGCGGTGGCGTTTGTCCCAGCTCACGGGTGATGATAGCCGCGGTTGTGTAAAGGTGATGGACATAACGGTAATCCGTCCTGTCACTGATGCTGGCATGCAACTGCACCAGTTCTGCATGAATAAAGCTGGCAATATCGCCCGCGAGTAAATCAACATCAGCACGGGACATATCCGGCAGGCGGTTAAACCGCTTCATCAGTTCCCACAATGTGCCGGCCGCTCTGGCTGCACCTTGCGGGCACGACAGCGTTCGGGATAGCTGCGCCACGATGCCGGGACGCATGGCATGCAACTGGTAGCGCTGGTTGACTGACTCAACACGCGGTAATGTACGCTCAATAAAGGTTTTTGCTAAGTACGCATTAGCCCGGGCTGTGCCCTGTTGCTTTTCAAGTAACGCCATGCGACGCCGGACGTCCAGTTGCACCATCCTGGCCTGGGCCATTAAGGGTTTTCTGCCCATGCAGCCACGCCGCAATCAGGCGATCGCGGTGTTGCTGCTGGTCATAAGTGGGATACGGGCTGGCAATCGCCAGCCGGGGGGCATTCCACGGGTAAGCAAAAATCATCATCGCGCCTGTCCGTGGTGAAGACGTGTGCGTAACTCGCAGACTTCCTGACAGGACAGGCAGCGGGTGACACCCTGAACGGCGCGACGGCGCGCCTCGGGAATCGGTGCATCACACTCTTCACAAAACGAAGCGCTGATTGCCACGGGCCGTTGCGTGACCTGGGCAATATTGTGCGCCAGGATTTCTTCGCTGCGCTGCTGCGCGACATCAATGGTATCGGCCATCAGCGCAGCGCTCCTGATTCGTTTTCATAACGTTCAGCTTCGTTGCGCAGCAGTTCCGCAGCCTCAATGCCGTTTAATGTCTGACGCGTAATATGCGCCGCCATAACATTCAGCCGTCTGGCGACCGCCAGTGCGCAGGCTTTTCTTTCGTTATCAAGCAGTTTGTTGAGGGTAAAGGTTGTGGCGTCATTCAGTGAATGGGTTTCGCTGTTCATCATTTCTCTCCAGATTTTGGGCAAAGTCATGCCCGACGGGTTTACGTCATTGCGTTACGATTAGGTGGTTTATTCAGGCAAAAAGCAGTCCGCCGTTGAGAACTGTCGCGGCAATATCTTTCCCCAGCGCGCCAGCTTGTTCATCGCCTTGATGATGCGTTCACGACGTAACTGATCGAAACACTCGAAAGGTTTGCCAATATCTTCCTGCCTGAAACTGCCGGGCCAGTCACGATTGACCAGCGTTAAAACACAGAATTTGAAATCGTCATTTTGGTGATTGAAGTACCGCAACGCAGGGTTACGGTTGCGGTCGCGCAGCAAGCGCCAGCGCTGACGAAATTCATCAAAGGTCATCTTTTCGCTGCTGCCGTTGTCAAAACGCGCTTCAGCATGCGAAGCGGATAGCGGGCTTTTTATCTGGACGGTGCGACTCATTGTTTTCCTCCGATAAAGTTTGCATCGGGTTTGACTGACCAGTCGCCACCGTCACTGACATCATGGTGTCTGTACCTGATGACGGATTCGCGCCTGTCTCATCGCTGGCTTTTGTTAAGCATTAAGCGAAACGGTAATAAAACTGGCCTCAGTGTCAGCACGACAAGGCGTTAAACCACTTTCACTCACATCTTGCGTGCAATCGCGGCGCTTACCGACACAATCGCCCTTGTTGCCTTATCTCACCGGTGCTGACCGTTACACGCAGACAGGTGAGCGACGCGATAAGGTTCCGGCATGACGATTGTAAAAATGGGCCTCATCAGGCAAAATCTTTCGTTATCTGATAAAGCCGCCTGCTGCTGCATCAACCAAAGGCTAACTAAAACCGGAGGATACTTAGACTAAATCTAAGTGCCAATGAAAATGAGCGTTTATACTAATTTCAAATTTCCGAACTCGAGCGCTGAAGCTCTGGATCGCGTTGTCGATGCCTATGGCTTTACCATGAAAATGCAGCTTGCAGATCACCTTGGAATTGCCGCAAGCAGCCTGTCTGCACGCTATAAACGTGATGTTTTTCCGTCAGATATCGTTTTGCAGTGCGTTATGGAAACGGGGGCGGACTTGCAATGGTTGATTACGGGTAAAGGAAGCAAGTTCTCAGAAAGCAAACCTGACACACCGACACTGATTAGAAAAAAACTAATCAGCGGAAAAATCGAAGATGCGGGTTATGTGATGCTGGATAAAGCCTTATATGCGCCCCTGAAGCAGGAACCGCGCAACGCTTTTTTACTGTTGGCCGAAACCACGCAATACATCATCGATACTGACTTCGAAGATATGCATGACGGCGTCTGGTTGGTCGAAATCGAAGGCACAGCCAGCGTCAGAACGCTGACGCGTATTCCGGTCAGGAAAGTCCACGTCAGCGGGATTGGCGTGGCCTTTGATTGTGGGATTGATGACATCAAACTGATTGGCCGGGTTGTACTGACCATTCAGTGACAGGCCTGATCGCGGGGATGTCCTGTCGTGAGGCTGGGGAAGCCAGACTCTGTGATATAAAAAAGGGGCGTTACCGCCCCTGCTAAGCGATCAAACCTGAAATGCTTCAACCATGCCGCGTAAGGCGTGCGCCTGCTCTGACAGGGAGTGCGAGGCGGATGAGGATTCTTCAACCAGCGCCGCGTTATTCTGGGTGACCCCATCCATCTGACTGACGGCAACGCTGACCTGCGAGATCCCCTGCATCTGCTCTGACGAAGCCATTGATATTTCATCCATCGCGCCCGCCAGTGCATTGACCATGCCAACGACCTTCAGAATACTTTCTCCGGTCCCGGCGGCGACATGAACGCCGCTATCCACCTGTTCCACCGCATGTTCAATCAGTTCCTTGATCTCTTTTGCGGCAGTGGCGCTACGCTGTGCCAGGATTCTGACCTCGCCAGCGACGACGGCAAAACCGCGCCCACCCTCGCCCGCCCGCGCTGCCTCAACCGCCGCATTTAACGCCAGGATATTGGTCTGAAATGCAATACTTTCAATCACGCCTGTGATGTCGCGTACTTTTGTCGCGCTCAGGGCGATGTCATTCATGGTATGAGACATCCGCTGCACTTCGGACTCGCCGCTGCGCGCCAGGGTTGCAGCCTCGCGGGCAACGGTAGCCGTGTGTTGTGCACTGGCCGTATTGCTCTTCACCGTGGCGGTGAGCTGTTCCATACTGGCCGCCGTTTCCTGTAGGGCGGCAGCCTGCTGTTCAGTACGTGATGACAGCTCAGTATTGCCCTGAGCGATTTCATCGGATGCCGAGGCGACCGATCCGGCGGTCTCTTTGATTTGGCTAACCAGACGACGCAAACTGGTCTGCATATTCGCCAGAGAGGCGAGCAGACTGGTTGAATCGTTGGCACGCAAGGTGACCGGTGCGGTTAAATTGCCGCCGGCAATCGCCGCAGATAATGCCTGCGCCTGAGCAGGTTCACCACCGAGCTGACGCATCAGCACGCGTATAATCATATACCCCGCTGCGACGGAAACGACCACCGACAGAGAGGCAAGAATCAACAGAATCAGCGTGGCCCGGCGCACATTTTGACTGGTGATTTCAACGGACTTTTCACTGTCTTCCATTTGCAGCCTGGTCATCTCTTTCAGCGACTCAAGTAATTGCCCTTGCAATGGCCGAACCGTTTTTATCAGATAAGACGTCGCGTCCTGCTGCTTGTTTTGTAAGCCAAGCTGGCCGGCATGTTCCAGCGCCGCCAGCACCGGGCCCTCGCTACTTACTATCTTATCAAAGGCCTCTCTGGCCTTTGGCGTTGAATCTCTGGCAACCATTGCAGCCAGACGCTCACGGTTCTCTATATAGCTCGCTTTTTGCGTGACAATACGTTGCCACTCTCGCTGCATTTGGTCGGGATCCGTAATCAGGGCAAGGTTACGCACAATGACGGCCATGTCACGTAACCCACCGTACATGTCCATCCCCACACGGTATTTCTTCATTTTGACATTTACGGCTTCATCCATGCCGTTACGGGCATTATTCATACCGGTATAGGCCACTGAGGTACAGATAATAAACAGCGTAATTAAAAGGCCAAAACTCATCGTCAGGCGCGTTGAAATTTTCATTATGGACTCCCTGCTTATGGTGAAAAACAGGTATCGGTTAAAAAAGTAAAATCCACAGTAAAAATTAATAAGCCCGCAATAAAAAAAATAACAACTCATTGATAATTATGAATTTTTAATAAAAATAATGGCTTTGTTGAATAATAGGTAATCATTCTGTTTTGTCTGCACTGTTTTGGTAGAAAACGCTGATGCCAGACAGAACACCGTCATACGCAAGCATGTAATGCATTGATTTTATGTTATCTGAAACAACCGTTTTCATAGTACCACAGCATAAAATCCATTTATTCAACAAAGCCGATAAAACGATGAAACATTCAGTGAATTTCGCGCTGTCGGCGGTGGTTGCGCTGGCACTGGCAGGTTGCGCGCAACCTGCCCGACAGCAGGCACAGCAGCAACTGGGGCAACAAACGGTCCTGGCCCTGAACTGGTTCCAGCAGTCCGGCGAATATCAGGCCCTCTGCTGGCAGGCATTCAACAGCGCCCGTCTGGCCTTTGATCAATCGGCTTCGCTGGCGGGCAAGCCTAAAGCGGTCATTGTCGATTTAGATGAAACTATGCTGGACAACAGTGCCTATAGCGCGTGGCAGGTGAAGAATGGCCAGCCTTTCAGCGACAAAACCTGGTCAGCCTGGACACAGGCGCGGCAGGCAAAAGCGGTTCCCGGCGCGGTGGAATTCGCCCGCTACGTCAACAGCCATGGCGGCACCGTTTTTTACGTTTCCAATCGCGATCAAAAAGACTATGCCGCCACGGTGGCCAACCTGCAGCAGCTTGGCTTCAGCGGAGTCAGTGAGAAAACGGTCAGCCTGAAAACCGACTCCTCAAACAAGCAGGCGCGTTTCGATGCCATTAAAAATGCGGGCTACAATGTCGTTTTATATATCGGTGACAACCTGAATGATTTTGGCGGCGCAACCTGGCATCAGGGTAACGCGCAGCGTCGGGCATTTGTCGACAATAATCACGCGCTTTTCGGTACGCAATTTATTGTTTTACCCAATCCATTGTATGGCGACTGGGAAAGCGGCATGGCGGAAAATTACAATAAGCTGACACCACAACAACAGCTTTCCGTTCGTGAGGCGCGCCTCAACGCCTGGAACGGTAAATAAAATGTCAATATGAAGCGCCTGCACTGGGCGGGCGCCTTCACGTTGGCTCAAATATTTACTTACATCCGTCACTATTTTCACGCAAATTAAATTAACTATCTCTCGCTTTAATTTACCCCTTCATTAAGACGGATTCACTGCCTGCATTAAATAAAGGCGGTTAATCGTGCTATTCATAAATTATGCATTTAAGACTAATCCTGGTCTGTGGCGTCGCTGTTATTTTAATTACTTAGTTCGCTATGAAAGTTTTGTATTTATTTGTCAATTTATAAATCATGACGTGAATTTTATGTGCCTGATTTTAAATGAATAAAATTAAAATAACTGCAAAATTTGGTGGTGTGACCTCTTAATCTTATTTACGTTTTGATGACGTTAGTTGAATAAAGTCTTACACAGGTAGGCAGTATTTTGGCGCGTGTAATATTCCGGGTGCATTGAAAATGATAAGCGGCTATAACCTTTTAATGTGATGGAGTTCAGGTTTCATTAGCCCCTCGGCCAAATAAGGTGAGCGGGTTCACTCCGTGGTTCGCCTGGAAATGATATTCCCGGTAGTTAAGAGAAGATGATTGTGACGACACTTAAACCCTTATTAGCGAAAAATCGCAGTTGGGCCTTACAGCGCCGCCAACGTAACCCCGCCTATTTTGAAAAATCGCTCTATCAGCAAAAACCGCATTCATTATGGATTGGCTGCTCAGACAGTCGGGTACCGGAGGAGGTGTTAACGGGTTCCCATCCTGGCGAGCTGTTTGTTCATCGTAATATCGCCAATATGGTCGTGGCGGAAGACGACAACCTGCTGAGTGTTCTGCAATATGCCGTCTTCTTTCTTGGCGTGAAGCGCATTGTATTAAGCGGTCATTATGGTTGCGGCGGCGTTCAGGCGGCTCTGAATCTGCCTGGCAGTCCGTTAGCGACGGAGGATTCTGCACTGGCGCGTCGTATTACCTGTTTGCGCGACGGCCTGGCAAGCCATCTTGGCGACCCGACGGCGCAGGAAACAGAGGGTGAGAAACTGAACCGTCTGGTAGAGGCAAACGTGCGGGTGCAGTTTGCCAGGCTGGTGGCTTCCGACCCTGTCCGTCAGGCCTGGCAATCTGGTCAGGAACTGGATGTGTTTGGCTGTGTTTACGACCTGCAATCGGGTCATCTTAAAGAGTTGATTCAGCAATCTGCAGAGGAGTCTTCACCATGAATCTGGATACGTTACGCCGCGATGTGCCGGCAGGGCTGGTTGTGTTTCTGGTCGCACTCCCGCTCTGCCTCGGTATTGCTCAGGCCAGCGGTTTACCGCCTTTTGCCGGCTTACTGACCGGTGTGATTGGCGGGATAATCGTGACATCACTCAGTCCGTCACGCTTCGCCGTCAGCGGTCCTGCGGCAGGACTGGTCACTATCGTGGTCGCCTCGATGGCCACGCTGGGAAGTTTTTCCGCGTTTCTCACTGCGCTGATCATCGCCGGGCTTTTACAGTGCCTGTTTGGTCTGCTGCGCGCTGGCCGTTTTATTGCACTCGTGCCCGGTAGCGTGATTAAAGGTATGCTGGCGGCGATTGGCCTGCTGCTGATCATGCAGCAAATACCGGTGGCGCTAGGAGCCGGCGGCAGCGTAAAACTGGTGTCGCTGGTAAACGGTGAAATGACCTTTTCGCTCTCGGCGCTGTTGGTGTCGTTGGTGGGCTTGTTCATTTTGTTTGCGTGGACAACCGGCCCCATCAAGCGCATCAAGGCGATAGCCTGGATCCCGGGTCCGCTCTTTGCGGTTCTGTTTGGCTGTGGGGTGACAGTATTGGGGGCGCGACTGTTCCCGTCACTCACCGACGCCTTACCGCGTATTTCACTGCCCGCTTTTGACAGCGTTTCGGCGATGATAGCCGAACTTGAAACGCCGGACTGGATGGCCTGGCAAAATCCGCAGGTGTGGGTTGTCGCGGTGACGCTGGCGCTGGTGGCCAGTCTGGAAACGCTCCTGAGCCAGGAAGCCCTGAAAAAGCTACGTCCGCAAAATCCTGCGCCATCGCCCAACAGAGAAATGTTTGCTCAGGGCATTGGTAACATAACGGCGGGCTTCTTGGGTGCAATGCCTATCACGGCGGTTATTGTTCGCAGCTCAGCAAACGTCAACGCAGGCGCACAAACCAAATTGTCCATTTTGCTTCATGGTGTGATGTTGCTGATTTGCGGTATGTGGTTTAGTGAGATGCTGAATGCCATTCCGCTTGCCAGTCTGGCTGCGGTCCTGCTCTATACCGGTTATAAGCTGGCTGCACCGCGACTGTTTATCGAACAGTTTCGTATGGGCGCACAGCAGTACGTCCCGTTCCTGGCGACGATTATCGGAATTATCACGTTGGGAATGCTGGTGGGAATCGGCATAGGTATTGCCACTCAAATTATCTACAGCATCTACAAGAGTCATCGCAACGCCTTGCAGCTTACGCGCTATGACGACCACTATGTGCTGCGTTTTCAGCAAAATTTGACGTTTTTACACAACCCTAAACTTCAGGGCCTGCTGGAAAAAATTCCCGAAAATAGCGTGGTAATTGTTGATAACGATAATGCAGAATACATCGATCCGGATGTAAAAGCCGTGTTGAAAGATTTTGGTGAAAATGCTGATAAACGAAACATACGTCTGAGTCAGTGGCCGGTGGCGGTGAAATAACCAGACATCGGTATTCTGGAATTTACAGCAGAAAAATCGGATATCTCGGATATCCGATTTTTTTATTTGTAAGAAATAATAGGCAGGGATGTCTGCCAGCCCATTCGTTACCGGTAACCTGTTTCAATACCCTGACGTTCGCCTGTTTACTGTTGTTTTTCTCTGAATGGCGCAGACACGAATCAGGCTTTAATGATGATGATAACGCCACATACTTTGTGGGCGGCGAGATAGTGAGCCTCTTTGTGACAAGGTCCGGACGTATGCGCGCTAAGCTGTTTGAAGAGCATAATGCTAAAAAGAGTGCCTTCTGGCTGTTTATGATTACGCTGATGTTTTGTTTCGTTGGCGGTCATCTGCGCATTCCCCACGATTTATCCCTGTTCTGGCCGGTAAACGTGTTTATTGCCGGTATGATGCTGCGTTATCCCTTCCTTCACCGAACCCGTTTTTATCTTATTTGCTTTTGTGCGATGGTATTTAACGATACGGTCTTTTCGGGCTGGACGTTACCGGCATTTACGCTCAATGTCGCCAATATTCTGTTTATCCTGATATGCGTACTAGTGATGGGAAAACAGTATCAGCATGATTCCAGCAGTGAACGCATCTCGAATGCCTTACGGATCTTCCCCGCCTGCCTGCTGGCGGCGTTCGGTTGCGCCACCTGGGGCGCACTGGCACAGGTAGGCAGTGTCAATGCCGTGTTCGCCGATGCCTGGATGAACTGGTTCAGCGAACAGTTTTCGACCGGCTTAATGCTGTTGCCGTTTCTGTTGACCCCAAACTGGCGCGTGATGTTCTCAGGGCTACGGGTAAAGGTGGGGACGATTCTGCCGCTTATCGCCGTGGGGCTGTCCTTAACGACGGGTGCCTTAATGGGCGGCGCAGGCAGCCTGACGCTGCCGGTGCCGGCGTTAATCTGGTGCGCCATTGTCTTGCCCATCCCGCTCACCAGCCTGGTGACACTGATAACCGGCATCAGCCAGATCATTTTGGTTTCCCATGGCGTCATGCATATCCAGGGCGATTCAAGCCTGCTGCCCATCAGTCATCTGACGTCAGCGCGACTGGGCGTGGCTACGCTTGCCATCAGTCCTCTGATTGTGGCGGTCAGCGTGGATGCTATCCGTCAGCTCAATGAGCGGCTGGCTCTGCGCGCCGATTACGATTTTCTTACCCAGTTATTATCACGCTCCGGCCTGTATGAAAGACTGCGTAACGAGCCCAGCTATGCGCAACGTCAGGTCGGCGTGATCCTGCTGGATGTGGATTACTTTAAATCAGTCAACGACAATTTCGGCCATGATGCGGGCGACAGCGTGCTGGAAGAGATTGCCCGCCGCATTTCGCCGCTGGTTGGCAGCAAAGGGCACATTTGCCGTTTTGGCGGAGAAGAATTTGTGGTGGTGCAGTTCGATCTGTCTCCAGAGAAAATCTATTCGCTGGCGGAGGGGATTCGGCAGAGCATTGTCCGCGAGAAATTTGTGCTGCAGGGCAATGCCGTCACGGTCACGGTCACGGTGAGCCTGGGCCTGGCAAACGGCGAAGCCCAACCGGGTACGGCCTGGGCTGAGACGATTAACAACCTGATCTCCGCAGCCGACAAAAATCTCTATATTTCCAAGCGAAATGGCCGCAATCAGACATCGCCGGGCAAAGCCCATAATGAAATGACCAGCGACGTTGCCTGAGCAGGTCGCTGGACGCACATTAATGAATACTGGTTTTCAGCAGGGCGCTCTGTTGATGGCGTGCGATAGTCAGTTCAATCAGTCGGGTAATCAGGTCCTGATAGCTCAGGCCCGCCGCCTGCCACAGTTTGGGATACATGCTGATATTGGTGAAACCGGGTAGTGTATTCACTTCGTTGATCACGATTTCGCCTTCCTCGGTATAAAACACGTCGACACGCGCCATGCCAAAGCATTCCAGTGTGGTAAATGCCTTAATCGCTACCTGGCGAATCGCCGCATCGACGTCCGGTGGGATGGCGGCAGGAATCACTGTTTGTGCGCCGGTTTCGCTGATGTACTTTGTGTCGTAGGAATAGAAGCCTTCTTTCACCACCACTTCGCCACACGGGCTGGCCTGTGGCTCTTCGTTACCCAGCACCGCACATTCGATCTCCCGGCCTTTAATGGCTTTTTCAATCAGGGCCTTACGATCGAACGTAAACGCCATTTCCAGCGCGGGCAGGAGCGCTGCGGCATGGGTCACTTTACTTACGCCTACCGAAGAGCCCTGATTGGCAGGCTTAACAAACAGCGGCAGGCCGAAGCGGGCGATGACGGCTTCGGTGTCCAGTTGGTTCAGTTGTGAAGACGTGACGCTCAGCCAGGGGGCAACCTGTAAGCCGGCATCGCGTAACAGGCGCTTGGTGAAATCCTTGTCCATGCTGACCGCCGACCCCAGCACATCCGACCCGACAAAGGGCAGCGACGCCATGCGCAGTAACCCCTGCAACGCGCCATCTTCGCCTTGCGTACCGTGAACCACCGGAAAAATGACATCCAGCTGTGACAGGGAATGCGCATCGTCACGGGCAATGAGTGGCTGCTCAGGTTCGCCGGGAATCAGGGCAATCTGTTTTGCCGTGCGATTGAGGGCAATCAGTGACGGATTTTCTGCATTCAGCAGGAAGCTGGAGGCGTCATTGAGGTGCCATTGCCCTTGTTTGTCGATACCCAATAGCACGACCTCAAACCGGGTCTTATCAATGGCATCAACGATATTTTTTGCTGACTGCAACGACACTTCATGTTCTGAAGATTTCCCGCCAAAGACGATGCCAACCCGCTGTTTTTTAATCAAAGGTATCCACATAAACGCAAATCACTACCATAGCATGCGCATTGTCATAAAAAACAGCCGGACGAACGTGAGCGCCTTCTGTTGTGCGTCGTGATCAGCACGCCGGGCAAGGTCGGAGAGAAAAGAGCAGACACGCGATTCAGACCGGTTGCGACGCTTCATTACCTCGCAAGGAGTAGCGCCTGAATTTCCTTCAGCGTACTCCTCAACACGGGGTTAACGAACTGACGTATATTCAAAAAAATCTGTCATCGAATAACTGGCTGATTTTGTTTAAGGCAAAATAATTAACTACTCTTATAGCGGTATTGCGTGCGGGGCCACTATGATTGATGCCGGTTCAGATGACGCCTCAACACGGTGAGAATCTGCACACAGGTAAAAAAGTGTCGCTTGTTGCCTGCGGATGAATTCCGCCACTCATTCAGTACTGTAGAGAACAAAAGTGACGTTTATTCTGCCCTTTGTCTGGCTGATTAGCGTTTACTATCTGCATAATTTATTCTCAGCACATCCCGTTATGTATCGCAGAAAAATCCATCTTCGAACGTTACTCACCGCGTTATCGATAGGAAGTGTCATTGTGACTTCCGGCTTGCTGCTGGGCGCGCTGTTTCTTTTTCAAAAAAGTAATATTGAAGAGTCGCTGCTGGACAGCAATATTGCCTATGCCCGTAAGCTGGCGGACACCACCGATCACTATCTTGCCATTGCCCAACGTGAACTGGCCTGGAGCGCCGATCAGATCGCTGACCTGAATAACGTTCAGCTGTTACATCGCGAAACTACGCGCCTGTTACAACAGTCAGGTTTTTTCAACTCGGTAGTCGTGCTGGATAACCATTCCATTATCGCCTCCCTCTCGCCTGAAAGCCTGTCTCTGCTGGGTGTTAAGGTGGACACCGCTGAAACGGAACAGGCGAATAAGCTACAAAAACCGTTTATTTCTTCGCCTTTTATCTCACCCTCGGGCAACTATGTGGTCTTTATCTCGCATCCCCTGTTTGCGCATGACGGTCATTATCTCGGCTTTATTGGGGGAACGATTTACCTGAAAAAACAGAGTATGTTGAGTGACATCCTGAGCCAGCATTATTACGGTGATGGCACATCGGTCAGTATTGTCAGTGATGATGGCACGATTATTTTCAGTCAGGATCCGACGCGTGTCGGGACGCGCATGGCGTTAAGTCAGCCGTTACAGAAACGCCTGGCGGCCACGATGAGCGGCCAGTTTATGGTTCAGGACGCGGGCAAAAAGTACCTTATCGGTTACGCCAGCCTGCAAAAAACGGACTGGAATATCTTTATGTCCGGTACATCAGAAACGGTAAATGGCCTGATGATGCATACGGCCAGAAATGCCTTCTGGTTTATTCTGATCATCATCGTCCTGACTGTAAGCGTCACATTTAAACCGTCTGTGCAGCGGGCTCCGGTTCCGGGAAAATAGTGTCCATCATTTTTTAATGGACACTATCGCGTGAAACACCGGACATGGCTCCTTGAGGCGCTTCGCCTCCATTTTGATGAAAAGCTGCCGCGTATTGAGGCCGGGCGCAGGCTGGGTATCCCCAAAACCACGGCCTGCGATCTCTTTGTTCGCTTCAGGAAGGCCGGTCTCTCCTGGCCTTTGCCGCCACGAATCAACGCCAAAATTCTGGATAAGCGCCTTTACCAACAGGCATCCCGAAAATCGTCCGTTCTTCCCGTCGTCCCTGCTCCCTGTGAAATCCCTGTCGCCCGCAAACGACCACGACGCCCCAACTTCCCCCGCGACTTCAAAATCGCCATGGTGGAGCAGTCGATGCAGCCCGGCGTCAGCGTGGCACAGCTTGCCCGCGAAAATAACATTAACGATAATCTCCTGTTCAACTGGCGGCGACTTTATCAGCAGGGGCTGCTGGCTGCGCGGACAGATGCGCCGGTCATGTTGCCCGTGACGCTCGCTGCTGAATCAGGCCCCGGACAGCCTCATCCACCGTCCGTTCAGAGCGACGATGCCCCCTGCTGTGAGCTGGTTCTGCCCGCCGGCACGCTTCGTATCAGCGGAAAGCTGACGCCAGAGCTGCTTCAGATGCTTATCCGGGAAATGCAGGGGAGTTCGCGGTGATATCACTTCC
>NZ_VZPF01000002.1 GCF_008801695.1 Pantoea stewartii subsp. stewartii | reverse complement strand
TGAACCACTGCATAACGCTGTGCAGCTTCTTCCAGATGGTCTGGCGCGTCACGCTACCTTCCAGAGAATGACAACGGTTACTTTCAATCTGGCTCCGTGAAAACACCAGGTCATCATCAACGAAATTGCTCTCCAGCCGGTTACGCAGGCGCTTAATGATGCCGGGCGGTAGCTGTTTGGTGTCGTGCTTCACGTCAGCGCGGGAAACCAGTTCAAACACGATGGCCTGTTCCTCTGCGGTCATGTCAGCGGCCAGTTCGTCGCAGCTCACGCTGTCCCACTTCATGTAGGCGATATGGTCTGCGGCCAGACGTGCGGCGTCTTTGCGCTGCTGGCGCACAATCTCGATGCCTTTTCGGGTGGCGCGGGCTTCTGCGGCTTTTGTCTGTTTGGCAACCACGATGGTGGCCTGTCCGGTTTCCCAGTTAATGCAGGAATAGCGCAGGGCGCACACATCGCTGGTACGCCAGCCAGTGCAGACGGAAATATCCCACCAGAGCAGCAACCATTCCGGCTGCGTCTGTTGGATGCGTTCGCGCAGTTTGCGCTGTTCGTCGCGGTCATAGACAGGCGTCATGGTGCGTGATCCGCGTGTGCTGATGGCGCTTACAACGTTGCCTCGCAGTTCACGCGCTCTGGCGGTCAGGGTCTGGAGATTAAGCATGGCGCACCTCCTGAACAGGCAGGCGTCCGGCAAAGACCATCACGAAGCCAGCAGGCGACATTTCACGCGCTGCACGCTCTGACGGGGCGACGATGTGAACAATGGCGCTGCCGGTGGCACAGAGAGCCAGGAAGCGAAAACGGAAATTAGGGTGATTTTGGACAGGGATCGTCATCATGGCGATGAACTCCAGTAACAGTCTAAAACTGTCACCGCCTGAGTTCTCACGCTCATAAGGGGCGGTGACGCTGGCGGGGGTGAGAATACCGGCGTTACTGGAAACCGGCCAGCCCGAAGGCTGCCCCACCAGCGCCACCATTGACACGGTGCGGATCATGGCCGCTGTGAATGGATGCGCTGTGGCGTCGACACAAAAAAAGACGCGATTAAAAATGGCGTCTGGTGTCGCCAGTAACATACACGGGTTCTCACGCCCGGTCACGGATTTTGCCGAGACAGGAAGAAGATAGCAGGCATTTTCAGAATAAGGCAAGGAAAAGTTTTTAGCCTCTGCCAGCCAGCAAGGGATCGATCCAAAGGGCTGACCTGCACTTTTCGTGTAGGTTGATTCTTCACCTACGAAATTTTCGTAGGTCAGGCGGCTAATTGTCGGATAGCCCCAACAGACGCCGGGATTGAAGTTGGCGGCAATAACTGGAGTTTTCACACTGGCTGGCTTAAAATCAGGCTTCTCACGGTACTGATTAGCCGCCTGCATTTCGGGGCGGTTTTTCTTTTCCATCACTCGCTTCCTTTTTCGTTACGCTCCTTATCGCGGTTTTTAAGCCAGCTTTCGACTTCATCCACGAACCAGCCCTTGCGGCGAATTCCAATCCGAATGGCCTTTGGGAAATTAACGCTTTCATCTGAGCAGAATTCATCAAAAGAGCTTCGCGCATTAAAGCGGAGTTTTTGCATAATTTCTTTTGCAGTAATAATTTCACGTTCCAGATAAGACATCTTTAAACCTCAATTAAAAGTTTGCTTTAGTCAGGAGAACGTAACGCTTGTGCTTAATAACACTGATAAAACAGGAAAGTAATTTTACCACATCACGCCCGGTTAATATTGTTTATCTCGTTTTAAATATAAAAAAAGGCCAGCAGAATAACTGCCAGCCTGATTTGAGTTTTTAATTTCACACTACCAGCTTAAGCCCTCTTGTGCCGTCATTGTCTACTCTCTCACCGCGCTGCGCTTTATCGAAGAAATCACCAAGCCACTGCATCATTTTTCTTCTTTGCTCCAGATAAGTAGTGCGGTTATAAGCGTTCCTCACCGCATCTGAGCCTACGTGAGCTAAAGCGGCTTCTATCACGTCTGGATTGAAACCCTCCTCGTTAAGAGCAACGCTGGCTACAGAGCGAAGTCCATGCGAGGTAAGTTTTCCCTTGAACTCGGTTCTTACTATCAACTCATTAACCATGCCTTTAAAAACAGGCTGCGATGATTTTATAAAGGAATTGAATACGTATTTTTTATTACCCGTCACCGGTCTCAATTTCGAAAGTATATCCAATGCCTGCGTAGAAAGCGGCACTACATGAACTCTCTTCTTTTTCATTTTGTGCGCCGGAATAGTCCAAGTGTTTTCCACAAAGTCAATTTCTGACCACTCTGCCCTAACCCCCTCGATTGGCCTTGTCATGGTTAGGAATTGCCAATGAACAATCATTTTATAAAATTCATCAGAATCAAGCGATTCTATAGCTGATAATAATGATGGAAATTCTTCCGGCCTGATTGTGGCAAGGTTGTTTTTTTTGGCTTCAGGAATTGCATTGCCAATTTTGCTGAGTTGGTTAGCTGAAATTAAACCTGTGTTCATGGCGTAATTCATTATTTCATTAAGACGCTGTGCATTGACTCTGGCAGATGAAATCAGCCCTTTATCAATCTGCGCCGATAGGGCTGACAGCGCCATGCGCGGCGTGATGTCTCCTACAGGTATATCGCCCAGGCTTATGTTGAGAAAATTAATGCTTCTCTCGATTTGCTTCAAAAGTGAATCACTACGGTTCATATCTTTTTTAAGCCTGAACCACTGCTCGGCCACCAGACGTAAAGTGTTACCGTTATAATCCTGACGCTCACGCAAAATCCTTCTTTTTTCTTCCTGTGGATCTATTCCGTTTCTGAGCAGTTCGCGTGCTGACTCTCTGGCCTTTCTGGCCTCAATCAGGCTCACATAGGGAAAATTGCCGACCGTAAGCGTCTGGCGCTTTCCGGTTCTGGGATGGCTATAGCGAACGCGCCATATTTTAGAGCCGGTACTTTTAATGCAGATCAGCAGGCCGTCGCCATCATAGAGCGCATAATCAGCCGTTCCACTTTTTGCTGATTTAACTTCTACGTTAGTTAGTGGACGTGTTTTTTTCGGCATGTGGATTAACCTCAGCATAGTCCTTCGCGTAGTCCATAAATAAACGGATTTAATCGCGCATAGACAGTCTTAACCAATATCTAAAAACTTCATGTGTTACCGTTAAATCAGCCATTTATCGAAATTTACCTGACTTACCGATATTCACAGATAATCTAAATCGGCTATCCTGCGTAGGCTGGTCCGGTACCGGGTCTCCGCCTGCTTCGGCAGGCTCCGGGTCGTCAGTCCGTTCGCTGTACGCTGGCGGCGCTTCGTCTTCCGCATTCTCGATATCCTCGTCGGTGATGGATGCACCCACGCCCGTGACGTCTGCGTTTTCACGCAGGTCCGTCATGCCCGCCTTAACCGTCATCAGCCCCGCATCCACGGCAGCCACGATGGCGTTAACGGTGTTGGTGGCAACCGTAGAACGGTCAACGTCCGACATCTGCCAGAGCGGGTTAAACTCAAATGTGAAATCGTCAGGGAGCGCACTGCCCAGCTCTGAACGGTACATGACGTCGAACAGCTTACGCAGCGGCTGTCGCAACCGGCGCTCCTGCTGGGTGCTGATGGTGTCGTAATAGTTGGCAAGGTCAGCGTCACCGGTTGAGAAACCTTTAGGCGACTGACCAAACAGGCGCACCAGCGGAATACCGACAGCGCCGCTTATCTGTTCGGCGAACTTGCTGATAATGTCATCGAGGCCCGCAAACGAGTACTGATGGGTATCAAACTCGTCTTCGCCGTCCATCAGCGTGAGCCCTTCATTGCTCTGAAACAGGCGTATCATGTCCATGTTTTTCATCAGAGCGTCCAGAGCGGGGCCGCCCATCGCGATAAGCTCACGGAGTTTCTTGATTTTCATGGTGCGCAGGTGCGCCTTATAGACAAGCTGAGCAGCCCCCATAGAGGCGCTGTCAAACGCCGTCAGCCTGTCCCAGATGCGCTCTACAATGGACATGCCCCATTCGTTCTCAGTCTGGGCCTGCTGGTAAGGCAGTGTCACGCCGTCGAAACGGATCAGGCGGCTGTGATGAATTTTCCATGCCGGGATACCGGATGCTGTGGCAACCACATCATAAAATTCCGGCTTACCCAGGTGCGGCCCCATGTCTTTGATTCGCAACTGAAGGTTCGGGTTAATCATCCAGCGGTCAAGTGGCAGTATTCCTTTGAACTTACCCTTCCCGATGGTTTCAAGCCGCAATGGCGTGAATGGTGCCTGCCCCTCGATCATGATGAAGCCCACCGCGCCGCCATACAGACGCGACCACTTGATGATGTCGTTGAGCCTGTCCCAGATTTCCAGATCGTCAAACAGCGATTCCAGAACGCCGCGGGCTTTAGGCTCAATTTCAGACGTGATACGCAACCCCTTACGGGTCATGTCATCGGCGATAGCGTCCACCGCCGAGCCGATGATAGACGATGAGCGGTAGGCCCATTCAATCTGCATGCGGTTGCGACTGGTGAAGTTGGCGCGGTAAGTGGACGCAGCATGCTGATTGGGCTGCTGCATCCCCACGCGGGCCATGAAGTTATCGTAACTGTCAGCGGTCTGCACGGCGGCAGGCTGGGTTTTACTGCGTCCTCTTGCCATATCCTGCCTCAGTAAAATGTCGTGAAATATCGGCTATTTAACATAATAGATGTTATCCGCCCTTAGCCGTGAGCACTCGCCGGCTAACCGGTGCGGACGGGTTGTTTTAAAACGTTATCTGATGCTGATTGCTGTAACCGGACTGCATAAACATTGCATAAAACAGGCCCGGAAATGCATAGACCTGAAACGTGATGAAAAGGCTGTTTTACGCTGTTTACTGCCTGCCCAGCCGCATCCACGTACCCAGGCTGTCGCCGCTGGTTATGTAACCATCAAGTGAGTAGCGCACCGCATCCCAGCAGTGGTTGTGCTTGTCAGCCACTACGGGAAGCACTTCGCCTGTCATGCGGTCAACCTTGTACGAATAGAGCCGCGCTTCATCGGCCATGTGCTTGCAGCGCTCATGGATAATGATTTCTTCAAATCCTTTCAGATAGGTAATGCCATCCTCAACGCTGCCGGGCCATTTGCTGGCGGCGCTGATGCTGAATCCCTGACGCGCCAGATAGCTGATGGTTTCAGGCCGGCTGTTATCGCCGTGAATGGGCCAGCGTCTGGCATCGGGAACGCCGGGATACAGCTTATCGTCGGCAACTTTCCACCGGGCAAGCTGTTCGGCGGTCGCACCTTCCTTTCCTGCGTACATCTTCCAGAGGTCATCCAGTTCAACGCCGATACCGTAAGCCTCATATTCAATATAAAGCCGGGTGCCGATGATAAAGCAGCGGATAAGCGTGCTGGGGTCGTTGGCGAAGCCAAAGTCAGCGCCGAAGAACAGTCGGTCAGCCTGTTTCCAGAGGTCATCGGGAAATGCTTCGATGCGGTACTTGCCGGAAAAGATAACTGCCTCGCTGATCGTCCTGGGCATCCCGAGCCAGATGTGCTCGTAAGCCTCATAATCGATGCGCTTGCAGTATTCCATTTCCTGCCTGAGCACGTCAGGAAAGAAGGCGTTCTCATCGTAGTTGACGCGGCGAATCATTGCGCCGCCGTCCGGGGGATCTTCTTCATGCCGCTTCATCATGCGGTAAGTCGGATCCTGCTCCTCGCGGGGGTTGAAGGACACCCACACTTCTGACTTATTCGCGCGAACGGTAGGCGTCAGAATATCCCATGAATCCTGCGAAACGGTCTGGGCTTCTTCCACCCAGCAGATGCGTATACCGTGCATCGACTTGATGCTGTTGATATTGTTGCGAAGCCCCTTGAAGGTGAAACGGGTGCCATTCCGGCCTTCAATCTCGTTATTTTTGACCTTATAAAAGTGGCTCAGCCCGAGATTGATGATTTCAGACTCGAGCAGCGCCAGTACCGAGGCGTCGATTGAGTTCTGAAACTCACGTGCGCACAGGATAATCATGGTTTCCAGCGTGCCCAACAATACCAGGGCGCGGGCTATCTCAACGGATTTACCGCCGCCACGACCACCGTACATCCAGCGCCAGCGAACAGCCCCGACCGCCTGATCGTACAGTATGCCAGGTACCCAGTCGCTGCTGAATGAGTACAGCACGCCGTTGATTATTGTTGGGCTGTCGCCTTTCCCTCGCGCAGCTTTTCCATGTGGTCGGCCCACACGTCCTCCGGGCAGTTCGCCGGAGTGACAATGCAGACCTTACCGTAACTCAGGCCCGCGAGATCGACATTTACTTCCGTTTTGCTGGTACTCATGTCAATGCCGGTGAGTTGCGCCGCATTCTTGATGTTGGGCGCAACCTGACCGAATTTTTTATCCTCCAACGCATCCTGTGCCGCTTTGTAGGAAAGTTCGGCAAGGTCTTTAGCGTTAAAGGCTACCAGCATTGCAGCCTCCTGCCTCAACTGGCGAATACGCTGGCGAACATCCGGCCGCTTAAACAGTTTTGATGCCTGGGCTTCTGCGTTGCTCGGTGCAAACCCTGCGCAGATTGCTGCATCTTTCTGTGTCATCCCCTGCGCAATGTTTTGCGCAAACTGTTCGTGCTGAGGTTTAAGCAAGCCATGCTTTTCTTGTTCGTCCGGTGGCATGCTCTGCGCAGCCCGACTATCAGCCGCATTTGATGTCGTGGGCTTTTGCGCAGTTTTGCGCAGTTCCGATTGCGCAGTCTGGTTTTGCGCAGAACTTTGCGCAGCAGGCTTTTTGATATAACGCCGCGCAGATGAATAATTCAGTCCCTGCGCTTCACACCAGTCTTTCGGTGATATACCGCTTTTGGCGTGCTCGGACAGGAACCGATGCTGAAGGTCTCCCCAGTCCGGCTTTGCCATACTAACTCCTGACGAAAGTCACTTTAGTGGTAATGAGGCGTCGAATCAGCCTGGCGGCTTCGCGTTCCATATCTGCAATGGTTTCCGGCGTAGCAGGCTTGAATGCGTATTTCCGCTCAATCTCGCCCAGCACAGCGTTAACGTCTGCATTGGCCGGTGGAAGGATTTCAACTTTAAGGCGAGACATAGTGAACTCCGGTCAGGTTAAGTCAGCAATATCGGGCGCTCTCGAAAGAACGCCCTGTATTGCTTACGCCAGCTTTTTAGCCAGTGAAGCCACATCGTCGAATACAGTATCGACGTCATGGCCTGCAACTTTCAGCAATTCTTTCACCTTTGCCAGTACGGCATCAGTTTTATCGGTTGCTGTTGTGACCGGCTGTGCAGTGGTCGCGGTGGTACCGTCATACAGTGGTTCGGACATCGTTACTCCCTCTTTTTTTAGTAAAGCCCAGTCACTTAACCAGGCGTAGCTTAATTCTTTTTTGGCGCTTCACTTTGCGCCCCCTGTGGTTGAGACATGGCTCGCTCATCCAGTTTGCTTTTCAGTTCGTCAATCTGAGCCTGAAAGCGTTGCTCTACATCGTGCCAGCCGTCACGAATGGCTGTTGATTCGGCCTCTGCCTTCTGCGGGCTGTTCTTCCAACGGAACAGGCCCACCAGCCAGCCAGCAGCGAAACCAGTGACGAGCGCAATCAGCGCCCACGTAATGAGTGCGGTAGTGGTAAACATGTGTTTTATTCCTGACGTTCATCAGAGGGAGGTTAGAAAGCGTATTTTTTTACCGTGTCCTGAGCCATAGAACCTGCAACCCGACAGATAAAACTTGCGAGAACATAGGCTATTGCTGTGAACGTGTAACCAGCGTAACCGAGTAACCCTGTCATTATCAGAAACAGAACCCATCCCATTAGCCGTGAAAAAAATCGCCTGGGTTTGCTGAGGCTCTTTAAGAATTTTTGCAGGCTACTTCTGTTTTCATCACTCTGAATGTCACCATAGGCAACAGCTGTAATGATGCCTATGAAAGCCACCAGCATGCCAAGCGTCGAGAAAATCCATGAGACAGTGACCGTTAAATTTAACAAACCTTCTGAGGGTAAATATAACCCTGCAGCCAAAATGACAGCCACGCCCCATGAAATAACATAAGCAAGAAAAGTGCTCATTGAGTTTTACCTTGTCGGGATAATTCGATTTTGCGGATGCTGGCCTTGTCCTTGTTGCAGTTTCCCAGCACGGTTAACAGCCGTTCGTTTAATTCAAGGCTGCTGCCCCACGTAAGTGGATCGGGAATTTCCGGTACCGGACAATCAGCGGTTAATTCCACCGGGATCGGGACTGGTGGAACCTGAACGAATCTGGTTTCTGTGCGTGCGCAGCTCGCGAGCAGCGGTATCAGGAACAGGCAGAGCAGCGCATTTGTCTGTCTCCACCGCCTTACGGATAACAACAATGCGGTTTTCGCTGTCGGCGTTCGCCTGCTGTTTCTGGCTCTGCGTTGAGGCTGCAATGTCGTTAAACAGTCTAACGGCAGAGATAACATTGTTGGTGACAGCCTCGGCTGATTTTGTCTGCTGGATTGCCGCATCGCGCTGTTGCTCCACTCTGAGGGTTGAATCACGGTAATGGGCAGCGGTCAGCAATAACGCTGCTATCAACACCACCAGCAGGAAAGCCAGCACAGTGCGCCAGTTCGCTATGAGCCATGTCATTGATCCAACCCCCAACAGGTAAGCTCTGATTCCTGGTCACGGCGAATAACCTGCCCGTAACAGCCATTAGAGCGAATGCGGCAATCTTTCCCGCCGTCGAATATCCAGCGTTTAATTTCAGCGCATGCACCTTTGCGATCGCCGCTGTTTAACTTGCGGTAGAACGTCGATGGGAGACATTTTCCGGGGCCGATGTTCCACGGACAGAATGACGCTATGCCAACCTTCTGTGGCTCGGTCAGCGGTACATGAACGTTTTTATCTACCCAGGCTAACGCTTTGGCCTGCTCAGCTCTGTCGATGGCGCGGCATTGGTCAGCGGTCAGGCGCATGCCCTTCACTACGGGTTTGCCATTTACGCGTGTCACACCGCCGCAAATCGTCCAGACGCCGCCGTTGTCGGCGTAAGCGATGAGGCTTGAACCCTCTTTTTCCTGCTGAAACTGATCCATCAGTACAGGAGCGGAGGCACCACCAGCAATCAGGGCTAGCATTGCAGCGCTGAGGCGATTGCGTAGTTGCGGGGATATAGCCATAGCTACTCCTTAGCAGCATCAAGCACCTTGTTTATGCCCTGAATAACTTCTGGCGATTTCTGAACAGCCGGTGAGTCTTTCGAGCCTTGCAGATAATCAAGCACCGCCTGAGCACGGACGCGGTCTAACTCCAGGCGCTCGCGCTCACTGCGCATGCTCTCTTCAATTTCCTGACGCTTCAGCTTTTCAGTGCGCCGCTTATCCAGATACCCAAAGATGGCTATCACTAAACCTGCCACGGCGGTAATCATGTACACCCGGTCGAGTGTCACGACTCCGGCGAGGCTTGAAAGAGTTGCCATCCAGGTGCCCCCGCTGATTGCAGTGTCTGCGTGTTGGTTCATGCGTATCATATCCACCCCCGAAGCGGGGACTGTCCAATTAGGAATTGTCTACTTTCTGTACTGGACACGTCCGGTTAGTCTTTTACTGTCGAGATAAAAGAACCGCTATGCCTTTGGGTAGCCAATGTGAGGGTCCGCCTAAGTGCGGATTTTTTTGCATAAAGATCGCCCACTGCCATATGGATAACGTGAGTAATTTGCGCTGAATGGCAGGGACGAAAACGAAAAAACCAGCTCTATGGCTGGTCTTTGTAATTAGATGCGGGAGCCGATCCCCGCCGCTGGGCCATGGGTATAAGGTGCTCTGACGCTACTGCGATTAACTGCCCGGCACGTCTGCCCAGAGCGAATTAATAATCATCAGGCACACTCGCAAATGTGCCTTGTGATTACTATTTTGGGTTTGGTTTCATAACCAGTGGCCAGACGATCACCACAACACCCGCCACCAGCACACCATCTGCCAGGACCGACATCAGCTTGCTTGTAAAGTCGATAGCCACCACCATAAAAAGCAAGATTCCGGCAGCAGCCCAGCGAAACTTAGACATTACAGATGATTTTCCAGACGCAGGCCGAGAACGTTGGCGATCTCTTCCAGCACCTTGCGCTCTTCCGGCTCAACTTCGCCATCTGCTTCAGCAATCGCAACAGCAACATCGAGCACGTCTTCCGCTTCGCGGGGGTCATGCTTAACGTCTTCAATCTCTCGCAGTGCAGCGCGGCGACCAATTTTGAAGTTGGTATCCAGCTGACCGACGATAGTCGAACTGATTGCGTTGATCTCGGAGGTGAATGCGGCCAGCGATGGCTGATTACGCAGAACCTGTTCAATTTTCGCCTTCTCAGAGGGCTCACACTCGCCGTCTGCATAGGCCACCAGATAGGCCGCATTAACCACGGCCTGAGCCAGATCGCGCTTTTCGAACTTCTTGATATCGCTTACTGCTTTGCGTGCTTTTTTACCGAAACCAAACATGGTGACTTTCCTTTTAGTGGGTGAGCCAGCGCCCAGGAGTCGTTAGCCCACAGAGAATGTCACACTGACGATCCCTATGGCTCACCCCTGAAAAGGCTCTGTGGTTGTATTGCGCCGGACGTGGCGCGGATGGAAACTGGAATTGCAGGCATAAAAAAACCTCGCCGAGGCGAGGTCTTGAATTTGATTAGTGGCGTATGCGTATAAATCTGCCACTATTTGGACAGAATACGCCAATTTTATGCAATGTCAATTTATTTCGTGGCTTTCATGAACACTGCGTCAGCGTGAGCTTCTTCAATTTCGCACTTGCTCACCAGCATTTCGAAAAATGGTTTCCAGTTTCGTGACCATGATGATTGCGTGAGATCAGGAACGAGCAAAGCCACTGAACGGTAAGCCATGCTTGATGGCAACCGGCGATAACCCCGGCTTGAGCAACGCTCACACTCTTTATCAACCGGCACTCCCTGACGCTTTGACGCTTCCAAATCCCGAACCCGGCCTGTTCCGTTACAGCGACAGCGGGCATAGACGCGACCTTTGCCGTCACAGCGGGTGCATTTTTCGCGGACCATCTCATCAACAATGCGCGGCGGTATCTTTTCCTCGCCGTCCACAGCGCTGATATAGCCTGGATACTTCACTACGCTGCGCATGACGTGGTTAAACCCGGTGCCGTTGCAGTGCTGGCATGGTGCTGTTGATGATGCCGAACGTGCATATTCATCAAACGCCAGCTTTGAAAGAACCATCAGACAACGCCCCAGCTTTGCGCCAGCGGCTTTCCTGAGCAGCTTTGGTGCAGTGCGGTTGGCGTACTGCAAAAGCTGCTCGACAGTACGGTAAGTTTCCTCGTTGCTGCCCGTGGATTTAGCCAGTACAGCCGAAATACCAAACGGTGCCTTGGACTGACAGAACCCTACCGCGCCCATCAAATCCGTACCAGTCAGCGAATCACTGCCTGTAGCGGGTGTGGTGGCGTCATACTGCTGGCTCTTGGGATTGAAATATTTGAGTGCTGATTCCAGTTTCATGCCGCCGCCTTTTTGTTAAATGTGAGTTCCCGAACCTGATCGCCGTTCATAATCAAATCGTTGAAATCGCCGCCGTCACACCAGCGAACTGTAACTTTTTCAACATCGTTTTTAGCCAGTAAGTTTTTATGTGCGCACTCGAACGCCTTTGCGTGCCCTGTTGCCGTGTGCCTGTCCATGTCGGTAAAAATAATCAGGTGAGTTACCCCTGCCGGCGCGAGAAACTTCTCCATGAAATTTGCGTTGATGACTGACCAGGTATTGACGCCGTAAAGCTGCTTGCATGACAGGGCCGTTTCGATCCCCTCTGCGATACCCAGCGTTGACGCTACCGGGAAAAGCCGGATAGCAACTGAGGTGGCATATTCCAGATAGTTATCGTCCTGTAGCTTTTTCTGTTTTTTCGCCATATCTACATTCGCTTTTTTATCGCCATCCAGAAGCGTGCGGTGCAGGTAGCAGAGGTTCATTTTGCTGTCGGTGGCCAGTGACCATATCGCCTGAAACGTGCCTCCAGCGTGCAGAGGCTGGCTGGGGCAGTATCTGGACGCATCCGGCACAGGCAGAGTGAATATCCCTCTGCTGCTCAGATAAGCCTGCGCTGGCGTGTCTCGCAGACCCTGCATACCTGAGAACTTGCGCAGGACAGCATCACGCACCTGCTCCACCGTTGTGACCTGCTTTTGCCGCTGCGGTGCGCTGGCGTCACGCTGCCAGACGTTGCCGATAATCTGATCCACCTCTGCAAACAGTTCGCCGATGGTCTTCTGCTGCGTGAGTTCGAGCAGCTTCCAGCCGTCACCGCTGCCGCAACTGCAAATCCACGTTCCCCGACCCTCTTTGTCATCGATGCGGAATTTGCCCTTTCGGTTGCAGACCGGACATTCCTTTGTCCAGTGTTTAAGCCCGGTTACAGGTGGCATCCCGAACGCTTTAAACACTTCCGGCCAGCGCCCGATCACTGCGTCTCTGGTATTCATCAGGCGGCACCCCGCGCTTTACTGAATGCGATAAATTTCGCCTTGATATACCCGGCAACCTCCGGGCCCGTCTCCATCGGATAATCAGACAGCCCGTTTGGCCACTCTCCGAACTTCTCCCTGAACGTGTGAGCACACCATCCGTCTGATACGGGCTTTTTGCCGCTCATTGCCCTGTACCGCTGATAGCCCTTGATCTGGCTCCACCACGCCTGCTTGTCGCTGCGGGTGTATATGCGCTTTTTACCCGTCAGTTTGTGCAGTTTGCGTGAGGTGTCCGTCTCGACGTTCTCACCGCCAACGGGCTTGAATCCGCATTTCGGGCAGACATAAACCCCGGCGGGTTTCATGAAATGGCACTGTGAGCACTCTTTGGGTTTCTTCTCGGCTTTCTCGCTGTCGCCGTAACCGGCTGCGGCCTTCATGCCGTCACTTTTGCCAGGCAGTTCGTCGTACTCGATATCGTCCGGGTAGCCCAGGCGGTGAATACTGCCGCTGTGATCGAAGATGATACAGTTCTGCTTTCCGGGTGCCGTGCGCAGGCCGCGCCCCAGACACTGTATCCAGCGCATTTCTGATTTGGTCGGGCGGGCATAGATAATACAGCGCACATCGCTGTCAAAACCCGCCGTCAGCACACCCACGTTGACGATTACCTTCGTGGCACCCTGTTCGAATCGGTGAATAATCATCCGGCGCTCATCGGATGGCGTGGCGTCAATGATGATCTCAGCAGAGACGCCAGCACGGTTAAACTCTGTCGTGATAAATCCCGCATGTGACTGATTGACGCAGAAGCACACGGTCGGGCGGTTCTCGCCATGCTGCAGCCAGTTACTGACGATATCGCCCACCAGCGCTGAATCGCCCATAATCTCCGCCAGCTGCTCCTCGTTGTAGTCCTTGCCGAAGCCACCCTTCGCGGACATTTTCACTCCGTTCAGATCCGGGTTTGTGGGTGCGTAGAATTCATACGGACTCAGGTCACCAATACCGATAAGCTCCTTCATCGTGGTTGGCTTGATGAGGCGCTCGTAATACTGGCCCATCCAGGCCGAGAACGGCGTGCCTGACAGGCCGATTACCCGAATGTCGCTGTCGCGGATAACCTCAAGCAACGCACGGCGTTTCATGTGGGCCTCGTCCACGATCAGCAGGTCAATATTTTCCGGGAATTCACGGCGAATCAGCGTATCTGCCGAAGCAATCTGAATCAGGCGATCCGGGTCGTGCGGCTTGTAATCTCGCCAGACGTAGCTGATCTGGTCTTCGGGGATGCCGTACTGAACGAAACGCGCAGCAGTCTGGTGTACCAGTGTCAGGTAAGGCGCTACAAACATCGTGCGTTTACCGCTGGCAAGCGCACGGTCGGCCAGGAATGCCGATATGAAGGTTTTCCCATACCCAACAGGGGCATACAGAAGGAAAGTGCGATAATCATTCCAGTCCTGGCGCAGCATCTGCAAGGCTGTAACCTGTTTGAGTTTAGGCTTGAGATTCAGCACAGCAAACCTCCCTGAAAACTACCGGATGAGCATCCGCATTTTTTGGCGCCTGTTCCGCTACTGATTTATCTGTGTAATAATCACTCATGGTGGTCGGCCTCGTAATTCTGATTGCCAGCAGCGGCCGGAGCGGTATTCCCGTTCAAAGATCTACCCTCCGGCTTGCTGCGCCCTCCGTTAAAAAGTTGTTCCTTCCATTCCTCAATAATCCGCTTGCTGTCCTCGCGGTGCGCCGGGTGCGGCATCATGCGATAGTCACGGTCATAGTCGATGGTGTGGAAATGGGGGTTGGTGATTTTTGGTGCCACAATTCCCACGGCACGCTTCACGTCTTCCTTGGTCGGTACGCGCTCCAGATATTTTTTGAATTCAATCTCACCTGACGCCTCGAGGCCGTCTGCAATTTTGCGAAGCTGCTTAACGGCGCGGAAAAGCTCTTTCACGAAGTCATTGTCAGCGGACGGCATAGGTTCGCCGGGGATCTCCACGCCGTTGATGTACAGCGGAATGCTGTCGAGAAACGCATCGCGGTTAAGGTGTTTGTTAACCTCGGCCGTGGTGATAATCGGGTAAGCCTTGACCAGGCCGAACAGCTTCACGGCGGTTGCGCCATCGTGGCGGCCAGACTTGCCGTTAGCGCAGCGCACAGCGGCGATCAGCGCGTCCTGATGACGCAGGCTGAGCATGTCGTAATCGCCAACAACGATGTAATGCGTGCTCAGGTCTTCCATGTTGACCGGCTTTGCATGGCTGTTGTGGGGCTTGTGCTCTTTGCGGGCTGGCGCATTCTCCTTGGTAATACGTTCTGCCTCATGTTGCGAGACGCCATTTTTAACAAGCTCAGCGACCACTCTGGCAGGCTTCCAGTTAACCTGAGCGCGAAATTTATCAATGATTTTTTGTGTCTTATCTTTGTTGATAATCATTCTCGTTTAGTCCAAAAAAATATGGGGGTACTTAAGTAAGTGATCTCTGGCAGATCGGAGAAAAAGCACCTTTGCCAGTAACACAGTCCCAAATCTGAGCCGCTTTCAGTTCCGTTCTCACCACCACCCCTCTGCAAGCTGATCGCCGCCGATCTGTGCAGCGGCAACCGGCTTGGCATGGTTACTGGCCAAGGCGGGTTTTTCGGTCAGCCCCATAGCCGCATTCTGATAACGCTGCACATACAGGCGCAGGCGCGTGTTAGCCTCGCGGCGTCCGGCGTTCTGCTGGCGGTATGGGGTCGGTTCTGCATCGAATGCAGCCTGATAGACTTCGGCATACTGCGTTGCTACCTTGTGCCGCATCGACACAGGAAGCCCGTTAAGCTGTTCCTGAATCCACTTGCCGTCTTCCTGCACGTAGAAGGCTGGCATGACGACTGAGAGGTAATCAGGCTGCATGGTCTGGGCCTGTCAAAGTTGGGTGCTCATAAGGTATTTCAGGGTTGATATGGCAGAGAATGGCAACGTCTTCTGGAACACCACGAAATTTCCATTTACCAACCGCCTGACTTGAGCGCGGCTTACCACGCTTAGGAAAATTCATTCCAATGTTAGTATTTGTTTTGTAATGCTTTTTAAGTATTTCGTAGAGATTCATAACTTGACCTCGAAACTAAAGTATCATACAAAATTAACACAACGAACCCAAAGTATCAATTTGAAATGCTACTTTAGTTTCCTAAAATATGAGGCAATCCATGAGCAACTTATCTGAAAGACTTATCAGCCGCAGAAACAGCTTAAATCTCACTCAAGAGGGTTTGGCAAAAAAAGCTGGCGTAACACGGGTGGCAATTAGCAAAGCTGAGTTGGGTCTTACTAAAAACTTCAACAGTAATACGTTATTCAAAATCTCAAAAGCGCTTAATTGCGACGCTCAGTGGTTGCAAACAGGCAAGGGTGATGCGGATAACGGCAAAGCTAATGAATGGGATACAAACGTTTCCAGCGCTCCCCAAAAGGATTTTAAATACTCATACCCAACCCTGAACTGGGTGCAGGCCGGGCAGTTCATGACTGCTGGTGATGATTTCAACATTTACGATATAGATAACTGGAAGGATTCGGTGAAGTACGCTGGTGAGAATGGGTTTTGGCTGGTAGTTAAAGGTGACTCGATGTCGTCACCAGTTGGTGTAACATTCCCTGAGGGAATGAGCATATTGATAAACCCCGATGCGGATGTTTACCCGGGCTGTTACGTTCTGGCCTATAGGAAATCTTCTGGCGAAGCAACTTTCAAGCAATACGTATGTGACGCTGGCGACGAATACCTTAAGCCCATAAACCCTCAGTATTCAGTCATAAGGATCGATGAAGATTGCATTATTGGTGGGGTAATAGTAGATGCTCGATGGGATATATTTTAATAAAATTCAATGAATAAGCCGCTTTTGCGGCTTTTTTTACAACCTCGAGCGAAAAAAAAGTATCATACAGCCTTGACCACGAATGATACTTTAGTTACATTTAATTCCAGAGCGCGACCGAGGAAGTAATAATGTTAAAGCAATTCGAACTTCAGAAACAAAAAAATGCTTTAGAAGCATCGCAAAAAATAGATTCTATCCTTTCAATTCTGTTGATTGCTTTGAGTACAGGTGATGTACAAGAAGAAGATATTGAAAATGTCATATCTACAGTTTGGGATATTAATACAAACAATCTCAAAAATTTGTCAATGGGTGAATGAATATGTCAATTAATATCGATGAACTCAATGAAGCATATACGCTTTCAAAGTCCTTGAACGTTATCATCAAAAAAATGATGGACTCGCTTCCTCCTGATCAAGATGATAACTCAGCAGCCTTTTACGGTCTGTCACATATTTGTGAATCAGTGACCGACAATCAGGGTAAAGCAATACAAAAACTCCTTAAAATCGATAATAATTAATTAAACCAATTTAATATTCACGCCCAACGGCGCGGGATTCGTGCAACCAAAATCAGGAGTGCGGGAAATGAAAGATGATGAACTTAGCAGCACTGATATCTATATCAGTCAGATAGTGGATTCATTCACCGCTATTGAAGTTGCCTATAAGAATTGCAGCAGTATTAATAGCACCGACATTGTTTCAATTATGGGCTGTGCTGAGCGTTCAGGTATGCATGCGGTTAACGAGTTAGAGAAACTTCTCTATAAATTTAAGAAGTAGTCACCTTACCAGTTTCAGCAATCAATAACTCATGGTGTTTAGATTATGAAAAATACAGATATTAATTGCGTTAACTGTGCGGGCTCTAAAGAAATTTTAGATGATTTAAAGCGCTTCCATAATCGCATTCTGCAAGCAATTACGGCGATTGACATTATTCACAATTCTGATTGTGACCATATTGAAATTGATTTGGGCCTGAAATGCGCGATTAGTTCTGCGTATGAAACTATCGAAAACATGCAGGTGCGCATCGACCGTATGGATAAAGCTAATGAGCATTAAAAACTCAACCGCATACCGTCACGCTCAGACCTGCCACCTGTCGAAGCATGACGTAATTGCAAACCTTTTTCTCCGCGCTGCTTATGGGGTGAAGTGATGGAAATTGACAATTTCGAAGAAGCCAAAAACATTTCTGAGCAGTTAAATGTTTTAGTTCAGGTTATTTATTCTTCCCAGCTATCTAATCATGAAAAAGATGTTTTGACAGGCCTGAGCCTCAACTTAAGTAATGAACTCTATCACTTCTGCAAGGCAGGGTTTGAAAAGGACGAAGCGGAATGACCAGCATCCTTGAGAACAACCGCAATTATCTGGTTGCTGCGACAATCAATTCAATGCTGATGAAAAATGGTCATAAATTTTGCACTGTAAAATTATCAAATGGTGAATCAGTCAGGTTACAGATTAATGAGACAAAGCTGATTGGCGCTCTGGTTCATTTCTTTGAGACGGCGGTTTATGCAGCTTACCCCAACGATCAGGCAGAGAGTGAAATAAGAAGCCATTACCAGAACTGCCTTAATACGAATAAAGACAGATTAACTTCTGTCGGCGTTGAATTCATGAGCGGGCTGATTGAAAACGTTGCAGAGGAAGCATTCGCCAGCAGTGGTGATAAATGAGCCTTACAACTTTTAAAGCGCCTGAATGGGTAATCGTTCAGGCAACGAAGAAATTATCGCAGTACAGGAAGCGCCGGATATTCGCCTGCCGCATTCGTAGTACCGGCTACCTCAGCCTGGCAGTTAATCCTCGTTGGCGTCTGCTGTCGCGGAATAACGGCAAAGACTGGCAGTTAATGACACATGAAACCTATAACGGAGTTAAGGACGGAAAGAAATGAAAAAATTATCAGTAATTAAAGAAGACTCAATCGACGAATCATTTCGCATCGTCAGCTCACCAGTATTCGTCGTGACCCGTCACGGCTGGTCAAAGCGTTGCCTGAGCCGCAGTGCCGCCATCAACAATCTGGCGCATTACATGGTCACCAAAACTTTTCATCACGCGGGTCTTCAGACCAACGACCCCATGCTTGATGGGTTTAACCAGCCAGTTCCGCACAGCGTTGGCCCGCACACTCAGCAGTATCTTTTTGCGCACAACCGGACGGCCCGCCGCATTCGCCGCATCCTGGCTAAAAAGCGCGAGTTTAAAGCCTGGGTGGCAAAGCACGAAGCCATCAAAACACAGTATGCCGAACACCTGGCTAACAAACCTTACTGAGAGGAAAAAAATGAAAGACGAACTTATGCAGGTCTGGTATCGCGTCACGTTCATGGTTACCGATCTTTTGGGTGAACGCCGTGAGTATTCCATTTTTTGCCAGGGCAGCAGCGAGACAGGAACGGCAGTTTCGGCGGTAGTGGGGATTCTTAACAGCAAGGAGGAACTTTCCTCACCAACGTTTAAATCTATCCGCATTGCTACTTATCACGAAGCTGAGCAATTCGATGCCGCGCTTGACGAACTGGCCGATCAGGATACAGAAAAACTGGAGGAAGAAGGCGATGAGTAAAACACTGGTTATTAATTCTGGCCTTCTTCGCGCCGCGCTGGTTTGCGTTGCCAGAAAAGACCCTCGTTATTATTTGGAGGGAGTGCATATCACGCCACAGTATCTGGAGGCAACCAATGGACACGTTGCGCTTCGGATGGAACACGGCTTTAAAACCAATAAAGACGTCATCGTCTGGTTTGGCGGCGCGGTTCCGGCTCGTGCAGAAACTACTGAGATTCATTTCAGTAAAGAACCCTACGCTGTGCATCGTGATGAAGCGGGCGAAAGAATTGGCTTTACTGTCATCAAAATTCTTGAAGGCCGGTTCCCTGACATGGACAGGGTGATCCCGAAGTCAGTCGATGAAAATGCTACCCCCGCACTGAGCGCTCATTATCTCAGCTACCCGCTGAAAATGTTTGGCAAAGGCAGCGACCTCATTCGTATTCGTCTGGCACCATCCGGTGAAACAACCGCATGCCGCCTCATGTTCGATCGCTCAGTAATGGAAAAGTTTGGTAACGCTCAGTTCGTTGTCATGCCTATGCGTTACAGCATCGAGGACTTCCCAGAGGTGAAAGCATGATTAACAAACTCCCGGTAGTGGTTGGCGTGGAAATTCCGCTTGATGAGTTTGGGCGCTACAACCTGAACACGCTGCACAAGGCCAGTGGTGAGGGTGAGAACAAAGAGCCTAACCGCTGGCTCAGGACGAAACAGGCGAAAGAGCTCATTGCGGAACTCGAATCTAAGTTGTTGAAAATGTTCCAGACGCCAAATATGGCGGCAGCTCAAAAAGTAGTCGATACGGCGATTGGCGGCGCTTCGCCCGGTACATATGCACATGAGTTGATTGCTGTGTCTTATGCCGGCTGGGTTAGGGCTGACTTCCAGCTTGACGTTAACCAGGCTTTCATCGACTTCAAGTCTGGCAGTAGTCATATCAGCCTGGAGAACATGCCCTCACTGGCGCACCTGACCGGACGCTTTGAAGAGCTGCGGCATATCGTTTCGCGTGATGAGCAACAAGAAGCGGAATTGCTGACCATTTGCAGCCTGATTATGAACGGACGCAAGAAAACCAAAGGCAAGCGCCAGTTGATGATCGAAGCGCTGGATAAAGCCGGTCAGGTATCGATGGTGCTTAAAGGCGGTGGCAAATGAAAAAAGTTGCTGAGCTGGTCATGTTCACCCTGTTCTTTTCCAGCCTCGCGGGGCTGGGATTAACAGCGGGGTTCTTCTGCTTCATTGGTTTTAGCCATTGGCTCAAGGGGGTGATCGGATGAAGTTTGATTTCAGAGATAACGGAGCCACGGCCACGCTGACTATCACCAGCAGCCTTTTTGAATATCGCAGGCACCAGCGGGCGGTTGATGCCGCCCTGCTCTCTGCTGATGTTCGGGCCAGCACGTCAGGCATCTTCTTTCGCAAGACGGTAATCAGCGGGCCGGTTAAACGTGGTTTGCGGGCATATAAGGCAGTAATGCGGGAGGCTGCACAGTGAGCAATATTCAACTGCCTAACGGCCGCATCAATATTGAAGGGCTGGATGGTATCGCCGATCACCTCAAGGCGCTGGCCATCACCAACAAAACTATCGACAGCATCAAAGTGCGCGTCGCAGAAATTGATCCATCGGACATTGGACGTTTTCGCCGCACAACTGATGCGCTCACTGCATGGCGAAAAATGCAGCGCCGGATTACCGAACGGCTTTCTGTTCTGCGTCAGGAAGAGAAGCAGATGAACCGTATGCGCAGCCAGTTTGAGAGCGAAGAACTGCTCAGGCTGTTGCGCAGCGAGGTGTCGAAGGAAAGTTTGCTGAATTGCCGCGTTCTGGCGCAGGCAATCGCTGAGCAGCGTTTGCAGGAAGAGTTGAATAAGGCGGTGGGCAAATGAGCCAGGAAAATATTTTTGAACTGATTGCACTGGTGAAAGAGGCAAAAGGTGATCCGTCCGCTGTAGTGGATATCGTTTGGGAGGCTGGATATCGTCAGCCGCCGCGCACGGAACAGGAAGCCGCGCAAATCACTATCGATACATTCTTCTACTGCGACAGCTACGGTATGCCATCCGATTTCTGGCCGAAGGATTATGACGGCGTTCTGTGTAACGAGCTGATGAAAGCTGTGCTTACAGAGGCTGAGGATGATGCTATATGCAAACTCGACCCAACCAAAGTGGCAAAAAGCATTCTGGCTGCCGGGTTCGCTAAGGTGGTTCCCAATGACGCAGCGTGACATGGCAGACCTCAACGACGAGCTGGCGATGCAGAAGCCATTCAAACTACCAGAAGTAGAGACATGGCGATCCCCTGATGCTGTTCGGGCGCAAATGGCTTATCGGGTTTTGGTTGAGAAAGCTCTTACCGCCGCGACTGCATTGCAGGTTTCGATTCCTGATGGCTGGAAGCTTGTTCCGGTAGAGCCAACGGAAGAAATGGTCATTCGCGGTTTCGAGTCTGCACCCAGCGTCATTTTTAGTGACCCAGCAGATTGGGCGGCATACGAGGCAATGAGCGGATGTCAGCAGGCAGCACACGAGGCCAAACTTTGCTATTCGGCAATGCTGGCAGCCGCGCCGGAGGTGAACGGTGGAAAAAATGACTGACACGCAGCAGCGCACGTTCGATTTCATCCGCGGCTTTATTCGGGAAAATGGTCTGTCGCCAACCATCGTGGAAATTACCGAAGGCATGGGATGGAAATCACCAAATTCAGCGGTGAACCACATTAACGCACTGGAGCGTAAAGGCTATCTGAAAATCAAGCGTGCTACCGGGCGAGGAATTACATTGCCAGCCACCAGCTACGAGCATGAAAGCCTTGCACGTGATGCAGCGACACGTATTCACGAGATGCTGCACATTGCGTTTCGTGATGGCTGGCCTGAAGTGAGGATCAAGGCGGCCATTCAGGTTGAAGTGATTAATGCATTGCAGTGGGCCGCGCCCACAGGACGGTAATTTATGACAACTGTCATTCATCTTGAGCCCAATGAGTGGGTTACTGAACAGGTTCTGATTGCGGTATCGGGCCTGAAATCTGGAACTATTGCTCGCGCCCGTAAAAACTCATGGCTTTTGGGTAGAGAGTATAAGCACGTTTCGCCAGACGGAGAGCCTAAGCCCACCAGCGAATGCATGTATAACCGAAAGGCAATTGATGCGTGGGTTTCGGCCCAGAAACATCCCATCGGATGACCGGAAGAATTTAAAGAGATAGACTGACGAGGCTCCTGGACGTCAGGAGGGAACAATGAATAAAGCAGTTTACCCGACAGGCGTCGAAAACCACGGCGGCTCACTCAGGATTTGGTTCCTGTTTAAAGGTCAGCGCATCCGGGAAAATCTGGGCGTGCCTGACACCGCCAAGAACCGCAAGGTTGCCGGAGAGCTTCGTGCCTCTGTCTGCTTTGCAATTAAAATGGGAAGTTTTGATTACGCTGCGCAGTTTCCAGAATCATCCAATCTCAAGCGGTTTGGGCTGGAGAAGAAAGAAATTTCAGTGGCAGATCTGGCGGATAAATGGCTGGATCTGAAAAAAATGGAAATCAGCGCCAATGCACTACACAGGTACAAGTCGGTAGTAAAAAACATGCTTCCGAGGGTTGGGGGGAACAGGCTGGTTTCTTCTGTTACGAAAGAAGAGCTGCTTTTTGTCAGAAAGGAACTTCTGACGGGTTATCAGGTACTGGAGCGGGGAAGGAATATCCCCGTGAAGGGGCGGACGGTGCCAACGGTTAATTACTACATGGGTACACTGGCCGGAATGTTCCGATTCGCTACTGAAAATGGCTACCTGGAAACCAACCCTTTCGCCGGTATATCGCCTCTCAAAAAGGCCAGGGCGTTACCGGATCCGATCAACAAGGATGAGTTTAGCCGGTTCATCGCTGCATGCCATAACAGGCAGGCGCGAAATCTCTGGACTGTTGCCGTTTATACCGGTGTGCGTCACGGGGAACTGGTGGCGCTGGCATGGGAAGATGTGGATCTGAAAGCCGGAACCTTGATGGTAAGGCGTAATCTGACGTCATTGGGAGAGTTTACGCTACCCAAAACGGATGCGGGTACTGACAGGCTCATTCACCTGCTAGAGCCTGCACTGAATGCGCTGAGGGATCAGGCAGAGCTTACCCGCATGGGTAAGCAATACCTGAAAGAGATAAAGTTGCGGGAGTATGGCCGGACAAGCACGCACCCCTGCACCTTTTTATTCACACCTCAGCTAACGCGGCAGGGCATCAGCAACGGCCATCATTATGCGGTAGGCGCATTGAACACCATGTGGGCCTCTGCAATAAAACGTGCCGGTATAAGATACCGCAATGCCTACCAGTCACGCCATACCTATGCGTGCTGGATGTTAAGTGCAGGTGCTAACCCGACCTTCATTGCATCGCAGATGGGCCATGCCAGCGCCCAGATGGTTTATAACGTCTATGGAAGATGGATGCCTGAGAGCAGCATGGAACAGATAAATACTCTCAATCAGCAGTTCAGAGACAGTGCCCCATTGGTGCCCCACAGTGCCAAAGCAGACAGTTAGATATCATATTAATCAACAGGTTAAGCCGTTAGCCTCAGCATAAAGATCAGATGCTGAGGCGCAATCGCCGCCAGCCGTCCTTCAGCTATCCAGCGCTCAATTATCGCTGTTTTGTCGTCCATCAACGTCTTCAGATCGCCGGCCAGTTCACCTTTCAGCAAGGGCGCACCCTGCAGCATTTCCAGGCAAAACAACTTTGATGCCTGTGGATAATCGCGAGAAACCTCCAGCTTAAGGCGAATATACTGACGCACGGCGCGCAACGGCTCCTGCTCGTAAGTCAGGGCACGTAGCGGTGCCAGCCAGACATCCAGGATCTCTTTTAATACGGCAACATAAAGCGCTTCTTTAGAGGGATAGTAGTACAGCAAATTGGTTTTGGAGACGCCAGCCTGCTCCGCGACTTTCTCCAGCCGCGTCCCGTGAATACCAAACTGGGAAAAACAAGTCAGGGCAGCCTGCAGAATTGCCGCACGTTTCGCTGCAACGGCGACCGCACGACGCGTTGGCCCGGTCGTAGCCTTTTTCATAAGTATCTCCTTCACGTTACCGTTACGCATCACGGCAACAGACTGTTTTCAGGCGGTAACGTGCCGACAGCTGTGATATACGGCGCAGGGAAAAGTCCACACTGACAGGGCCATAAGCACTTATTCTCGCGCCACTATTCATCGGAAGAGGCCGATGGCATGCTACGTTTCCAGCGCAACTCGCTGACAATGACTCCGCAGACAATCAGGATACCGCCAAGAATGGCAGCGGCCGGCAGACGCTCGCCTGCTAAACGCCCCACCACACCCGCCCAGACCGGTTCACCGGCATAAATGACCGTGGCGCGTGTCGGTGATACGCTGCGTTGAGCCCAGTTCATTGTTACCTGTATCAGCGCACTGGCTGCGCCGAGCCCGACCGCGCTGACTAACAGCGGGGTCGATAACGCAGGCACGGATTCACCATTCGGGATCATAAAGCAGAAGGCACACAGTGAAGCGACAGTCAGTTGAATGAAGGTCACCCGACGCACATCAACCTGACCGGCAAAACGACTGATAAGAATGATTTCTCCGGCAATAGCCAGCGTGCTGAGTAACGTCGCGGCTTCCCCTTGATTCAGCGCAATTCGGCCATCCTGCGGCCCCGCGACCAGAATCAATCCGCAGAACGCCAGTGAAATACCCAACCACGCCATCAGTTTTGGCGGAAGGCGCAGAAACAGCCACTGCAACAGCGGCACCACGGGAACATAAAGCGCGGTGAGAAACGCTGACTGACTGCTGGATATCGTCTGCATGCCCCAGGTTTGTAAGCCTTAGCCCCCCGCAATCGTGAGGCCGATCATCGTGCCCGCTTTGACTTCGCGCCAACAGACAGCAGCAAGATAGCGGCGGATAAAAAACGCCAGTAACAGCGCAGCGGTAGCAAAGCGTAAACCGACAAAGAAGAACGGACCTGAATAATGCATCGCCTGATGCACGACCAGAAACGTTCCCCCCCAGATTACCGTAATAAAAATAAGGACCAGTTCCTGACGCGTAATACCGACGGTCAGTTTGCGAGTCGTATCCGACATAATTCACCTGTATCTGTTTTCAGGCGCTATTGTGATCAGTGATCCGGGCGAATGCAATTCCGTTTCCTGCTGCGTGACTGTCGCCTCGCATCAGGCGGCACCCCGTCACCTGACACGGTCTGGGCTGGAGCGATAACAGGTGAACATACCTGCACCGGTTTGCGATCTTCTGATGCATGAACGTTCAGTGCCACATCGCTTCACGTGAGGCGGCTTGATGTTCATCGAAGGACATGTGCGTGAAAGCCTGTGTGACATTCCACCTTTTAGGTCTACGGATCGCTGAAAATTACATTTAGAAACAGACTCTACGCTAAGAATTGACTTAAAAGACGACGATTAATCCTTAAAAAAACCCATTCTCAGCATTTTCAGTGTCGTTACGCTGACTGTCTGACCGGTGATTTCTCACAGTCAGGTAAAGCTCTTCTATACTTTTCGATGTGTTGACTAACTCCCGGAGAGATCAATGGCTAAGATTCTGGTGCTTTACTATTCAATGTATGGACACGTTGAAACCATGGCGAACGCTGTCGCAGAAGGCGCACGCAAGGTGCCTGGCGCCCAGGTAGATGTGATGCGCGTCCCTGAAACCATGGATGCACAACGCTTTGCGGAAGTTGGCGGTAAAACTCAGCAATCCGCGCCTGAAGCGACGCCAGAGATACTGCCTGACTACGATGCCATCATCGTGGGCACCCCTACCCGTTTCGGCAACATGTCAGGGCAGATGCGAACATTCTGGGACCGGACAGGCGGCCTGTGGGCCTCTGGCGCGCTCTACGGCAAAATTGCCAGCGTCTTTACCTCCACCGGTACCGGAGGAGGACAGGAACAAACCATTACGTCTGTCTGGACCACCCTCGCCCACCACGGCATGGTCATCGTGCCTATCGGCTATGGTACCAAAGAGATGTTTGACATTTCTGAGGTCCGCGGCGGTACGCCTTATGGTGCCACGACGCTGGCCGGTGGTGACGGTTCACGTCAGCCAACCCAGGAAGAATTGATTATTGCCCGTTTCCAGGGCGAACACGTTGCCGGGCTGGCAGCAAAACTTAAGGACTAACCTTTCAGAAGGAGATCAGTATGTCGACGAATCAGTCAAAAGCACATCACGTAGGTGAATGGGCCAGTTTGCGTCACACCTCGCCCGAAATTGCCGAGGCCATTTTTGAAGTCGCAAACTATGACGAGCGCCTGGCGGAAGAGATCTGGCGTCAACAGGGAAGCGATGACGTATTAATCCGCGCGTTTGAAAAAACCGATCAGGACGTCCTCACGTGGGACGACAAAACGGTTGAGCGAAAGAACGTCTGACGGCATGGCGGGCCTGGCCCCGCCCTTTTTTTATCGTTGACCACGGAGAATTCTATGTCTTCCTATCAAAGCATCAACCCGGCAAACAATCAGTTAATGAAAAGCTGGCCTTCCCATGACAGCGCGGCCGTGACGCAAGCGCTGGAAACGGCGGATCGGCTGTTCCACTCTGACTGGAGTAAAGGCGCTATTCAGCCACGACTTCAGGTATTGAAAAAACTGGCTGATCTGATTGATGACCGTGCGGAAGAACTGGCGACTATTGCCAGTAAAGAGATGGGCAAGCTGATCGGCCAAAGCCGTGGCGAAGTCAAAATCTGCGCGCAAATCGCCCGCTATTACGCTGAGCATGCAGAACGCATCCTGAAGCCACAACCTTATGAAAGTGAGTTTGGCGACGCCTGGGTTGAGTATCATCCCATTGGTGTGCTGGTTGCGGTCGAACCGTGGAACTTCCCCTACTACCAACTGATGCGCGTGCTGGCACCAAATCTGGCACTGGGTAATCCGGTACTGGCTAAACACGCCAACATCGTGCCGCATTGTGCCGATGTCTTCGAAAAGCTGGTGAAGGAAGCGGGCGCGCCTGAGGGTGCCTGGACCAACCTGTTTATCTCTACCGATCAGGTTGCGGAACTGATTGCCGATGACCGGGTACAGGGCGTGGCTCTGACAGGATCCGAACGGGCGGGAAGCGCCGTTGCTGAACAGGCCGGTAAGCATTTGAAAAAATCCACGCTGGAATTGGGCGGCAATGATGTCTTTGTGGTCACGGAGGATGCCGATCTGGATGAAGCCGTTCGTCAGGGCGTGCAGGCGCGGCTGAGCAACTGCGGTCAGGTCTGTACAGCAGCAAAGCGTTTTATTCTGAACGAGAAGATTGCGGATACCTTTATCGATAAATTCAGTGCGGCGCTTAACGCTGCGGTGTTGGGCGATCCGCTGGATGAGAAAACTACTCTGGGACCGCTTTCGTCGGCTGATGCGCGCGATCGTCTGGTTAAACAGGTTGATGAAGCCGTCGCAAACGGCGCTAAGCTGGTCACAGGTGGTAAAGCGGTGGCGGGCGTAGGGTGCTATTACCAGCCCACGCTGCTTACCCATATCACCCGCGATAACCCTGCCTATTTTCAGGAGTTTTTTGGCCCGGTGGCGCAGGTTTATGTGGTCGCCAGTGATGACGAGGCGGTGGCCCTGGCCAATGATTCACACTATGGGCTGGGCGGTTCCGTGTGGACACGCGATATTGCACGTGGCCGTAAACTGGCCTCCGCCATTGAAACGGGCATGGTGTTCATCAACTCGCAGAGCGACACCTCTGCGGAGCTGCCTTTCGGCGGTGTGAAGCGTTCTGGCTACGGACGCGAACTTTCCGATCTGGGTATCAAAGAGTTTGCGAACCAGAAACTGGTGGTTGTGGCCGGATAAGCGCAGCCTGAAGCGTAAAAAAACCCCGTCTTAACGGGGTTTTTTGTTTTCAGTGACCGAAAGATATTAGTTGGCGGCAGCGGGCTGCTTCGCAGGACTGTTATCTGTTTTATTTTGCGCGTTGGCGGCGTTTTCCGCTTTGGCTTTGTCATCCGCCGCTTTCTGGGCAGCAGCCTTATCAGCGCTGGCCTTCTCATCCGCCGCCTTTTGCGCGGCGGCTTTATCAGCTTTCGCTTTCTCGTCAGCCGCTTTGTCCGCCTTTACCTTATCGTCAGCCGCTTTCTGGGCAGCCGCGTTATCAGCCGTCGCCTTATCGGCGCTGGCTTTATCGTCAGCTTTTGACTCCGCAGGATTCGCCGCGCCCGCGTTGGCACTGGCCGCTGGCTGCTCTGCCGCCGCCGGTTGCAACGCAGTCCCCTGCAGCGCGCTGTTCAGCACCTGGGTAAACTGCTCCCAGCTGCAGTAACCGTTCGCGTCAGTCGGGCAACCCGCCAGTTGCAGGGTGACGCGCTTCGGTGGCGTTTTCAGACTTAACACCTGGGCATCGCGCAACTGATCGGCGGTCTGATACACGTATTCCATCTTCAGCAGGTCTTTGTTGTTTTTGGCATCATGCCAGCGTTCAAACACCACCTGCCCACCGATGGGTGTTTTCTCATAGGTCTCTGGCAGATCATAAGGTTTGACCTGTAAGGCGCTCAACAATGACGCTATGTTGGAGTCATGCCCTACCATCAGGGTCACTTTGGGTGAGTCAGCTTTATCCTGATCGATGAGCTGGCTGCGGATATAATCCACCAGCGGAGCCGCGACGTTGCGTGCCACATCTGGTGTGGTAAACAGCGTGTCCTGATAACCGTTTTTGATCGCTGACAGTGACTGCCACTGCTCAGGGGTTTTAATTTGCCCCCAGGCAACCTGATCCAGCGGGAAGCCTTCGTAATATTGCAGCGTAAAGGCATCCATAAGGGAATTCCCCACTTTCAGCGGTCCGTTCACGCCAGGCTCTTTGCCGTTTTCAACAATAAAGGTATTTTGCCCACTGCTCAGATCGCACTGCTTTTTGTTATTACAGGCCGGAGAAGACTTGTAGTCGACAATTTTGTCCAGACGCTGATACGCTGGCTTCAGGGCCAGCTTCTCATTAGCGGCAGTCATGTCCGCCAGCGCTTTTTTGATGAATTCTTCATTGCCGTCGGTGATCACGGGATTAAATACCGGATCCATGCTGCCCATTTCATCCTGATGGGTCACCGTAATATCACAGCCCGGGAAGGCACCATTTACAAAAAACTGGGCCGTCGCTACGGTACGTTGCAGGCTGTTTGCGTAGACAAACACACTGTTGCTGTCCGGACAGGCGCCGTTCTTCACCAGGCCCTGCTGCGCAAGCCACTGGCGCGTGTAGTTACCCATATAGACTTCCAGCACGCCACCTTTGGTGGTCAGTTGCCCGCCGGGCACCTCCCACTCTGGCCAGCTTTTTTTGGTGGACTGTGCCAGTACGCTACCGTTATCCGCAAGCGGCGCACGCAGATTATGGCGGCTAAACATCAGTACCTGCTGGAGCTGCATCTCGTTATCCGCGGCGTGGGCCAGCGTCCCGATCGGTAATGCAGCGAGTACCGACAATGCGCAAAGACTCAGTTTCTTGATCATTGTGCCTATTCCATTCATTCAGTAAAAAAACACTCTGGCTATCAACCGATTAGCTCGCAATAGAGCGACGTGACGGATAGTGTAACTCAGCTTGCCCCTGAAAAGCGCCAGGTGACAGTAAAAACAATTACTGGACTATAGCAGAGATACCGGACGCGGGTAAAAACAGTCCAGTTTACTGAAAAGGCAGGGATAATAATCAAGAAACGTGTCAGGCACGTAAAACGAAACAGGCCAGCACGCTGTGCTGGCCTGTAAATGTGGCGGAGGAAGAGAGATTCGAACTCTCGGATGGTTTCCCATCGGCGGTTTTCAAGACCGCTGCCTTAAGCCGCTCGGCCATCCCTCCGGGTTGTCATACTATTGCAAAGGCAAGATGCGATAACGCTGTCTTACCACTTCACTCTTAAAGAGATGAAGTGGCGGAGGAGGAGAGATTCGAACTCTCGGATGGTTTCCCATCGGCGGTTTTCAAGACCGCTGCCTTAAGCCGCTCGGCCACCCCTCCGCAATGACGCGCACTATAAACATCCCCTATGGAGATGTAAAGCCTGTGATAATCCGTTCGCCTGAAAAACAGTCAAAAAAGCGTTATTCGTTGTCAAAATCGCCAGTGTGCTCAAAGAATTAGCGTTTTTTTCGCGTAAAGAAGGGTAAAACCTCTTTTCCCGCTTTATCGCGCTGCGTATTCTCAACGCATATTTGGTGTTCTGCCTTACAGGAGCGCAACATGGACAGAATAGTTTCATCATCATCGCGACAGTCATTACTGAGTACGCACAAGGTCCTGCGTAACACCTATTTTCTGCTGGGCCTGACCCTCGCCTTTTCCGCGCTGACCGCAACAGCGAGTACACTGCTGGCCCTGCCCGCCCCGGGTTTGATCCTGATGCTGGTGGGCTTCTATGGTCTGATGTTCCTGACCTACCGTCTGGCTGACAGCCCGACGGGAATTTTAGCTGCTTTCGCATTTACGGGCTTCCTGGGCTACTGTCTGGGTCCTATCCTGAGCACCTATCTGGCCGCAGGGATGGGTGACGTGATCGCCCTGGCGCTCGGCGGAACGGCACTGGTGTTTTTCTGCTGCTCTGCCTATGTCCTGACGACAGGACGGGATATGTCCTTCCTTGGCGGCATGATGATGGCGGGCTTTGTCGTGTTACTGGTCGCCGTTGTGGCGAACCTGTTCCTGCACTTGCCAGCGCTGCAACTGGCGATTAGCGCCCTGTTCATTCTGTTCTCGGCGGGGGCTATTTTGTGGGAAACCAGCAACATCATTCATGGCGGCGAAACCAACTATATTCGTGCAACGGTCAGCCTGTATGTTTCCCTCTATAACATCTTCGTGAGCCTGTTAAGCATTTTAGGTTTCTCACGTAGTAACTAACGCACTGCATGTAAACTGAAAAACCCCGCTCAGGCGGGGTTTTTGCTTTTTCTGTGGGGCCAGTTTGGTAAACTGCAGCCCGAACGAATCTGAGGATGCACTATGAATTACAACGGTGACGAAATTGCTGTCGATGCCGAAGGTTATCTGAAAAACCATCAGGACTGGAGCGAAGGCCTGGCGCTGCAGATTGCGGCAGAAGAAGCCATCACCATGACAGATGCCCATTGGGAAGTCGTGCGCTTCGTACGCGACTTTTATCTGGAATTTAATACTTCCCCCGCCGTAAGAATGCTGGTGAAGGCGATGGCAAAAAAGTATGGCGAAGAAAAAGGAAACAGCCGTTACCTGTTTCGCCTTTTCCCCGAGGGCCCTGCTAAGCAGGCAACTAAAATTGCCGGTCTGCCAAAACCGGCAAAATGCCTGTAATCAACCCGTGGTGAAGCCGTGCGGCATGTCAACGGCATGATGCGGCTCCACCAGGACCTTTTCTACACGGGCTGTGCGCGGCCCGCCCGCTTTTAACCAGTCAAGTAATGCATTGACCTGTTCGGCATCGCCGCAGGCCAGGACTTCCACACGACCATCTTCAAGGTTCCGTGCGTAACCCTGCACGTTAAGTGTGTTTGCTTTCGCCTGGGTGCTGTAACGGAAACCCACGCCCTGCACCGTGCCCTGTACCCAGGCTTTGTAACAGACCTTCGCCATGGCCTTCTCCTGCCTTTCGTTGCAATTTGCCGTTATCCACTGGACAATAGCGCCTCATTTTTTCAGGTAAGCATAGCAAATATGACCGTTCGATTGATTCTCGGGAAGGGACGTGAAAAGTCCCTGCTCCGTCGCCATCCCTGGGTTTTCTCTGGGGCCGTTGCTCGTCTGGAAGGCAAAGCGCAACAAGGTGAAACCATTGATGTCTGTGACAGTAATGGCAAATGGCTGGCTCGCGCCGCCTATTCACCGCAGTCACAGATTCGCGCCCGCGTCTGGAGCTGGCAGCAGGACGAATCCATCGATATCGCCTTTTTCGTGCGGCGTTTTCAGCACGCGCTGGTCTGGCGTGAATGGCTGGCTGAGCGCGATGGGCTGGACAGCTATCGCCTGATCGCTGGCGAGTCGGATGGTCTGCCTGGCGTGACTATTGACCGTTTCGGACGCTTTCTGGTGCTGCAGTTATTATCCGCCGGCGCAGAATACCAACGCCCGGCTATCATTTCAGCGCTGCAGCAGTGCTTTCCAGATTGTGCTATCTACGATCGATCTGATGTCGCTGTCCGTAAAAAAGAAGGGCTGGAACTGGCGCAGGGCACCGTTACCGGTGAGTATCCTCCCGCACTCTTGACGATCACCGAACACGATATGAAACTGCTGGTGGATATTCAGGGTGGGCATAAAACAGGCTATTACCTTGACCAGCGCGACAGTCGTTATGCCACACGGCGCTATGCCAAAGATGCTCGCGTGCTTAACTGTTTCTCCTACACCGGTGGCTTTGCCGTATCAGCGCTAATCGGCGGTTGTCAGGAAGTTATCAGCGTAGATACGTCTCAGGACGCGCTGGATGTTGCACGACAAAACGTTGAGCTGAATAAGCTGGATCTCGCGCGTGCTAAATTTCAGCGCGATGATGTCTTTAAACTGCTGCGCCGCTACCGTGATGAGGGTGAAAAATTTGATCTCATCATTATGGATCCGCCTAAGTTTGTGGAGAATAAAAGCCAGCTCATGGGAGCCTGCCGGGGCTATAAAGACATTAACATGCTGGCCATTCAGTTACTGAATCCCGGCGGAATATTGCTGACCTTCTCCTGTTCGGGCTTAATGGCTACCGACCTTTTCCAGAAAATCATCGCAGATGCCGCACTGGATGCCGGCCGTGACGTGCAGTTTGTTGAACAGTTCCGCCAGGCGGCCGATCATCCCGTGATTGCAACCTATCCTGAAGGACTTTACCTGAAAGGCTTCGCCTGCCGCGTCATGTGACTTGAAATGACTGTCCCTGCCCCCATATAACAGGCAGGACAGTTTTTTTCGGAGGTCATCATGATTGCCAGTAAATTTGGTATTGGTCAGCAGGTTCGTCATCGCCTCTCCGGCGTGCTGGGTGTCATTGTCGATGTCGATCCTGAATACGCGTTAGATGAGCCGCACCTGGATGAAATTGGTGCCGCCGATACCATGCGCAGTGCGCCCTGGTATCATGTGGTGATGGAAGATGAGCAAGGCAGTCAGGTTCATACCTATGTGGCTGAAATTCAGCTGGCCGGTGAAACCAGCCCGGAACATCCTGAGCAGCCCTCAATGGATGAACTGGCCGCCTCGGTACGTAAACAGCTTCAGGCTCCTCATCTGCGCCATTAACACCGGGCGGCAACGGTGTTGCCGCGCCTGATATTAGTGTCCCAGCCCCAGTCTCGGGATCTCGATTTTGGAGCAACGATCCATAATCACCGTCATTCCCGCATCCTGGGCCAGCAAGGCGGCCTGCTCATTGATTACCCCAATTTGTAACCAGAGCGAATCGGCTCCGGCAGCGATGGCTTCCTGAGCCACTTCCCATGCTGCCTCTGAATTGCGGAACACATCCACCATATCGATTTTTCCCGGCACCTCTGCCAGCGATCCATAGGCTGTCTGCCCTAACAGGGTTTTGCCTGCCAGCTTCGGACTCACCGGAATAACCTCATAGCCTTGATCAAGCAGATACTTCATTACGCCATAACTGGGGCGTTCCGGACGATCACTCGCCCCCACCAACGCGATGCGTTTTGTCCGGGTCAGTACGTCACGAATAGTCTGATCATTCATGTCCATCTCCTTTCACTTTAATCTTTAGTGTAGATGAGGCGTTACAGAGTTCGCACCTGGCGTAAAGACATATTGTGCCGCTTCGCTCGAATATATATGTATAATTGTAAACTTAATGCCATAATGTAAAAAATTGCTACATCCACCCACTTTTGACCGGAGTCGAAATGAAGCTGTCAATGGCTGTAACGGGGTTTATTGCCCTCCTCGTTTCGGCGTCCTGTTCTGCAATTACGTTAAAACTTGATCCGCAGATTACGCTAATGGTACTGGACGGGCGTAAGATATCAGGCTCTCTCTTGAAAGGGGCCGACAGCCTGGAGCTTGAACGGGGTCAACATCAATTTTTATTTCGGGTAGAACAACCGGCAGATCCGCGTAAGACGGCGCTACCGGGCTACCAGTCCGTGCCCATGATCGTGGCATTCACTGCGGCGGCAAAAACCATCACGATTCGCCTGCCACCGCTGACCAGTGCGCGCGAGCGACATAACTTCGACCGAACGCTGGCCTTCAGGCTGGTGGATGAGAAGGGCAAAGAAATATTCAGCGTGCGCGATCGGCTGCCCACCAGCCCGGGCGTGGACATCGAAAAAGCCATGGTTAAGTATAATCGCATGGGCCTGGCGGCCTCTGTGCCGCAATTCGCGAATCTTACCGCGCCCTCTCCTTCCGCCCAACTGACGGCGGACCTCGCCTGGTCCGTTCAGAGCACAACGCCTTCAATTCAGCGCTGGTTTGAACGTTTTGATGAAGCAACCCGCCAGCAATTTATCAATCTGGTCAAAATGCTGCGGGCAAGTTGATAGACAGAAAGCGTACAAGGTAAACTGCGGCAACGGGCTGTTGGGCTCACTGGCATCAGGATGCTGTTATGGACTACACCGTACGAACGCTTGGTCAACAAAAACATATCGCGCTGGTCGCCCATGACCATTGCAAAGCGTCTCTGCTGGACTGGGTTACACGTAACCAATCCGCACTTGAACCCCATATTCTTTACGCAACCGGGACGACCGGTAATCTCATCAACCGTCACACCGGTCTGAACGTGAACGCGATGCTCAGTGGCCCGATGGGCGGCGATCAACAGGTCGGTGCGCTCATTGCCGAAGGCAAAATAGATGCGCTGATGTTTTTCTGGGATCCGCTTAATGCCGTGCCCCACGATCCTGACGTTAAGGCCCTCCTTCGTCTGGCGACAGTGTGGAATATTCCGGTCGCCACCAATCGGGCAACGGCCGATTTTATTATTCAGTCACCGCTTTTTTCGCAGACAGTGGACGTGCGAATCCCGGATTACGCGCGCTACCTTGCCAAACGCCTGAACTGATTCAGGCTTTACGTAATACGGGTACATCCAGTGCCCGGAACGCATCGACAAAGACTGAGGGTTGCTGTTTATCGAACAGCAACCAGACCTGTTGCCGCGCGCGCGTCAGGGCAACATACGCCAGCCGGCGCTCCTCTGCATCGGGGAAGTCTTCGGGCTGCGGCAGCAGCCCCTGCTCCATAATGGACTCACGCTGCGGCGCGGGAAACCCTTCTTTGCCTTGCTGCAGACCCAGCACAATGACGTAATCGGCCTGCTGACCTTTACTGGCATGAATGGTCATAAAATCGATACGCATTTTTGGCCAGCGGGTTTTTGCCTTATCCAGCAGTTCAGGACGCAAATAGTGATAGCGAGCCAACAGCAGTACGCGCTCATCCGCTTTAACATAACCGCTTAGCTTGTTAAGAAGTGCCTCAAGCTGATCGTGCGGGAGCAAAGCAATCGACTTTTTATTCCCTTTCGTCAGACTGTTTAAGGGCTTACGCAGTTGATGCGGATTTTGCTGGATAAACCGATTCGCCACTTCACCAATACGATCATTGAAACGATAGGTCGTATCCAGCACACAACGATCGCCCTCACCAAAATAGTGATGGAATGCCGTTGTCAGACTCATCTCTGCGCCGCTGAACCGGTAAATTGCCTGCCAGTCATCGCCCACCGCAAACAATGTCGTGCGTGTGTTTTGCTGACGCAGCGCGCTGAGTAAAGCCGCGCGTTGTGGCGAGATATCCTGAAATTCGTCAACCAGAATATGCTTCCAGGGGCTGACAAAGCGGCCCTTTTCGAGGATCGCGATGGCCTGATGAATCAGCCCGGAGAAGTCGACTGCGCCCTCGTCCTTAAGCGCACTTTTCCAGGCTTTCAGAAGGGGTGCCATCAATTTAATCCGCTTACTGAATACGTCGCGCAGCGCGTCAGGTACATCCTCAATCATGGCGGCCTGTGCGCCGCCATGCATCCGCATCAGGCCAAGCCAGCGTTCAAGACGAGACGCCAGGCGCTGTGCTAAACGATCATCCTGCCAGAAAGGGCCTTCGCTGACCTCCCACTCCAGTTCATCACGCAACCATTGCCGCCAGCCATTCGCCTGAGCTTTTTTTTCATTACACTGCTGACGCCAGTGGTCGATCAGCCATGTCCGACGCGCGTCGGGATCGCTTTCGAGTTTACTGATGACCGGCTGTTTATGACTTCCTTCCCGAATGATATGCAGGGCCAGCGCATGAAACGTACGCGCCTGGATATCCCCGGCCCCTAAGCGGCTTTGAATACGGTCATTCATCTCTTCCGCCGCATGACGACCAAATGCCAGCAACAAAATCTGATCGGCAGCGGCCAGTCTGCGCTGTAACAGCCACCCCGCGCGGGCCACTAATACTGACGTTTTGCCGCTGCCAGCGCCCGCCAGCACCAGCACAGCGTCTTCGCCGTTAACCACCGCTTCTGCCTGTGATTCGTTCAGCGGGGTGGATTCCACCGTGGCGAAAAAATCCCGGTAGCGGGTCAACATGGCGGCCGTCCAGTCACGATTGCGCTGCGTCATCGCCGTCTCGCCCTGCTGCAGCCAGTATTGGCAAAATGCCCAGTTTTCACGGCAGGAATCAAACTGCTCAATGCGGGAAAGCGGCAAAGGTAACGCGTCAAATTGTTTGCGGATCTTATCTTTGATCGCCTGAAGTTCGCTGCGCTTCAGCCAACGCTCCTGTTCGCTGAATCCCTGAATGTCGTCGCGCAGCGCCTGTAAAACCGCCGCGCATACTTCACTCATTTCCTGACTCCAGCTTTGCCACGACTGCATGAGGTAGTGGAAAAAACGCTGCGTCTCCTGCCATTCAGTACCGTGCAAACGCACAACCTTGTTGTCCGCCAGTAAGAATTCCAGTTCACCCCACACCATTCCCCGTTTACAGGTGATGTCGGACAACTGATTGAAGGGGATCAAATATTCGTGTTTGTCGCCGCTGACCTCAACGCCCGCGGATAACAGGCGAACACGATGATAAGGATGCTGGGCAAGCCGTTTGCCCATGGATGTTGCTTTAAGTTCCACGCCGACACCAACGACCGAGATAGAGAGTAATCGGAGTTTACCTGTCAGACTCTTGACGCTCCAGCCTTAAAACACGCTAAACTTGGCGGCACAGATTGCGGAGTGCAAAAGGAAAAGCCTGTTATGCGTACTGTTTTAAATATTCTTAATTTTGTCCTGGGTGGATTTTACACCACGCTGAGTTGGTTATTCGCCACGCTCATCAGTATCGTCCTGATCTTTACCCTGCCCTTAACGCGCTCCTGCTGGGAGATCACTAAGCTGTCATTTCTGCCGTTTGGCAATGAAGCGGTCCATGTTGACGTTCTGCGCCCGGAGAATAAAAGCTCTATCATGAACACCGGCGGCACGTTTCTGAACATTTTCTGGTTTATCTTTTTCGGTTGGTGGTTATGCCTGTCGCACATTTCTGTCGGCATCGTGCAGTGCATCAGCATTATTGGTATTCCGGTGGGCCTCGCCAATTTCAAGATTGCCGCCATTGCACTCTGGCCGGTAGGACGTCGGGTCGTCTCTGTGGAAGAGGCGCGTGCCGCGGGTGATGCCAATGCCCGCCGCCGCTATTAGTATGCTGTCCGGGTGGCGAAAGTATCTTTTTAACAGCACCTGGCGTTATCTGCTGCGCATTCTGTTTGCCTTATCAGGATGTGCGGCTGTGCCCTGGATACTGCAGCAAATTGAGTGGACGATTCCGTTAACCCTCGGCGTGGTTGCCGCCGCGCTGGCCGATCTGGATGACAGGCTGGCCGGGCGGCTTAAAAACCTGCTGATTACCTTACTTTGTTTTTGCATCGCTTCGGTTTCAGTAGAGCTGCTGTTCCCGCATCCGTTGGTATTTATTATCGGCCTGGCAGGTTCAACATGGGGATTCATTCTGTTAGGCGCGCTGGGACAGCGCTATGCCACCATTGCATTTGGCGCCTTACTGATTGCCGTTTACACCATGCTGGGCATTGGGTTGTTCTCACAATGGTATATGCAGCCCATGCTGCTGTTGGTTGGGGCTCTGTGGTATAACCTGCTGACGCTGCTGGGCCATTTAATGTTTCCGGTTCGTCCAGTGCAGGAACAACTGGCAGCCAGTTTTTCACAGCTGGCCCACTATCTGGATGCCAAAGCCAATCTGTTTGATCCTGACGCGGGTGAACAGGATGATGCTGCATTTGTTAAAGCCGCGATGGTAAACAGCCAGCTTGTTGCACAGCTCAATCTGACCAAGACCACCTTGCAAAGCCGTTTACGAGGTGACAGAGGCTCACGCGGTACCCGACGCAGCCTGCACTATTACTTCGTGGCTCAGGATATCCATGAACGCGCCAGCTCTTCGCATCTGCAGTACCATCTTCTGCGTGGCGACTGGCGTTACAACGAGATCCTGTTTCGCTTTCAGCGTTTACTGAATATGCAGGCACAGGCCTGTCGCCAGCTTGCCCGGGCGATTCTGCTGCGCGAACGCTGGGAACATGATGGCCGCTTTGAGCGTGTTTTTGAACGTCTGGAAAATGCGATTCACCGGCTGGCACAGAGCGAGCCGGATGCCGCCCATACCGGTGCACTGCTTTGGCTGCTTCGCAACCTGCAGGCCATCGATGCACAACTAGCCTCAATCGAAACCGAGCAGGCGCAGGCAGTTGATCCGCAGCACAGCGACAACCTGCTGTCACGCGAAGAACTGAGTGGCTGGAGTGATATTAAACTGCGCCTCAGCCTTCACCTGAGTCCGGCCTCTGCCCTGTTTCGCCACGCCGTACGCATGTCGATTGTGATGTGTGTGGGATACGGATTTATTCAGATTACCGGGCTGGAGCGCGGCTACTGGATCCTGCTGACCAGTCTGTTTGTTTGCCAGCCTAACTATAGCGCAACCCAACGCCGACTGGCGCTACGCATTGGCGGCACGCTCGCGGGCATTGCGCTTGGACTGCCCCTGCTCTGGCTGGTCCCTTCCATTGAAGGCCAACTGGTCTTGATTGTGGTCACGGGCGTCATGTTCTTTGCGTTTCGTCAGGTGCAGTATGCTCATGCAACCTTGTTCATTACTCTGCTGGTGTTGTTCTGTTTTAATTTGTTAGGCGAAGGCTTTGAGGTGGCCCTGCCCCGGGTAGTGGACACGTTACTGGGCTGTGCGCTGGCCTGGCTGGCCGTCACCTTTATCTGGCCAGACTGGCGTTTTCGCCAGCTTCCGGCGGTGGCGACGCGCACACTCAATGCCAATTGCCGTTATCTGGATGCCATTATGGAACAATACCATCAGGGCAAAGATAATCGCCTCGCTTACCGTATTGCCCGCCGCGATGCACACAATGCTGACGCGGAACTGGCCTCCGTCGTGTCGAATATGAGCAGTGAAACCCGTACCAACCCTAAGCTGCGGGAATCGGCCTTTCAGCTACTTTGCCTGAACCACTCGTTGCTCAGCTATATCTCCGCGCTGGGGGCGCACCGCGATAAAGTCACTGATCCAGCGCTGCTGGCACTTCTCGACGACACGGTGTGCTATGTCGAAGATGTGCTGCAAACCGACATCGTCAGTGACAGCCGGGCTGAGGAAATGCGTCGGGAACTGGAACAACGCCTTACCCGGTTTACCGCCGGGTCTGATTCGCCTACGCCGCTGGTACTGCAGCAACTGGGGTTACTGGTTGCCTTGCTGCCGGAAATCGCTCGCCTGCGGCGTGCTTTAGGTTCTCACTAAGGCCCTTTCTTCGCCTCTTCCACTGTTTTGAGCGCAGCCTGGTACCATTCACCCAGCTCCACTTTAACCGTTGGCGGGAGAGCGGCTTCATGATGGCCCGAAATAGCACCCTGAAGCACCAGCAAGGTTTTGAAACCGAGGTGCTGGTTATAACGTTTTAGTTTTAACCAGCACGCCCTGGCTCCGACCTCGTGCAGGTGTTTAACGCTGCAAATGCCTATCTCATGCAACATCATTTCCAGCCGTAAGCTGACATTAGGCAGATCTTTTAAACGCACCCGGCCTTGTCGGTCATCCTGTTCCCGACGGGCGGTCTGTAGTGAGGCCGCTGAGAGCGCAACCAGATGCTCCGGGTCATACCATAAATTTTCATCGACCCTGAAATAATTCAGGCTGACCGGCATACCGCGTTTGCGAAAAATAAGCGGCTCCAAGGGCCGTTTAGCCACATATTCCCGCAGGGCTTCGCTGGCGCGCAGATAAAGCTGATCGTCTTTTATCAAGGCAAACACGACGCGCTCAACAGCTAAAGCGTAACCGCCAAACTGAGTACGGGATTCGACATTACCTAAAGGCGCCAGTTGTTGTTTTGATCGCAAAACGACCCGCTGTTCTTTCTTCATATCATCACCTCCTTGTAACAAAAACCTGTTAAAAACGTTACTATTCAGTCGGTTAGAAGATAAGAAAATTCAGTTGCAGGTTCAATGAATAAATCACTTTGGCGTCAACATTATGCGAATTTTGCGAGGCATTTTCAGAAATTCAGGTTGATCTTTATCCAGGATGTCATTACTGTATATCCATACAGTCAACTGCTGAGTGATTAATTTATGCGCACCCAACATCCCCGTAATGTATGCCCGACTCACCGTTACGCTTCGCCTTCTGACCCCGCTTCTCAGAGCGGCTGGATTACTGAATTGCGCTATAGCGAAAAACCGGGAATGATGCAGATGCTGCTGTTACCGTTGCTTCAGCAACTGAGCCAGCAATCCCGCTGGCAGCTTTGGTTAACACCTGCGCATAAGTTGAGTCGGGTCTGGATGCAGGAAGCAGGCTTGCCCCTGGAGAAAAGTATGCATATCGCCGACGCTGAACGTTACAACGCCGTCGAGGCCATGATTAAGGCCCTGCGTACGGGAAATTACAGTGTCGTTTTAGCCTGGATTCCCTACGATCTGGATGAAGATGGGCGTCGGGAACTGGAGCTCGCTGCGGCTGAAGGTGAAGCGTTAGGACTCATCCTGCGCTCGGGTGAGTCCTCTAAAACGCCAGTCAGACCAGAAAGTCGGCTAAAAATTCAGTCTGATTTGTTTCATTAAGTAAAAAATGAGATTTATCTCAAGAAATTTTTTCTCTCGCGTTGGGCTAAGACACTGATTCTGCTCCTGCCAGTAATGACAATGGCTTAGCCCCCATTTTGGGGGTTACCCCCATCACAGAAGTTCACCCTAAATTGTTAGAATTTATGTATAAGACACTGTTTTTTTACATAAGTGCCTCACATCACACTTGTAAGTTTCCAATCTCGTTGTAGACTTTATCTCGCTAGGGTGCTCAATAACCTCCGTTTTTTGCGGTAGAGTCATAAGCGAGCGTTTTGACCCGGCGAAGGATTAAACCAAGAGCAACCTTTATGCTCATTGCCTATTTGGATGATAACGAGGCGCAAAATGAAAAAGACAGCTATCGCAATTGCAGTGGCACTGGCTGGCTTCGCTACCGTAGCGCAGGCCGCCCCTAAAGATAACACCTGGTACACCGGTGCTAAACTGGGCTGGTCTCAGTATCACGACACTGGTTACTACGGTAACGGTTACCAAAATAACGACGGCCCAACTCACGAAAGCCAACTGGGTGCTGGCGCATTCGCCGGTTACCAGGCTAACCCATACCTGGGTTTCGAGCTGGGTTATGACTGGTTAGGCCGTATGCCTAACAAAGGCAACGTCACTAACGGCGCTTTCAAAGCACAGGGCATCCAACTGGCTGCTAAACTGAGCTACCCAATCGCTGACGATCTCGACGTTTATACCCGCCTGGGTGGTATGGTATGGCGCGCTGACTCAACTCAGCAGAACGTAGCCACTGGCAACCGCATCAGCGACCACGACACCGGTGTTTCTCCACTGGCAGCGGTTGGTGTTGAGTATGCTCTGACCAAAAACTGGGCAACCCGTCTGGATTACCAGTGGGTGAACAACATCGGTGACGCACAGACCGTTGGTGCTCGTCCAGACAACGGCATGCTGAGCCTGGGTGTTTCTTACCGTTTCGGTCAGGATGATGTTGCTGCGCCAGCTCCGGCTCCAGCACCAGCACCAGCGCCAGTTGTTCAGACTAAGCGCTTTACTCTGAAATCAGACGTTCTGTTCACCTTCAACAAGTCAACGCTGAAGCCAGAAGGTCAGCAGGCTCTGGATCAGCTGTACAGCCAGCTGAGCTCAATGGATCCTAAAGACGGTTCAGTCGTTGTTCTGGGCTTCACCGATCGCATCGGTTCAGAGCAGTACAACCAGAAACTGTCTGAGAAACGTGCTCAGTCTGTAGTAGATTACCTGGTATCTAAAGGTATCCCTGCTAACAAGATCTCTGCTCGCGGCATGGGTGAATCTAACCCAGTAACTGGCAACAATTGTGACAGCGTGAAAGGCCGTAAAGCCCTGATCGACTGCCTGGCGCCAGACCGTCGTGTAGAAATCGACGTTAAAGGTATCAAAGACGTGGTAACTCAGCCTCAGGCTTAAGTTATACGTGATAAAAAACCCCGCGCATGCGGGGTTTTTTTTGTCCTTTAATCCGGAGCAGGCCTGAATATTGCTCCGTAAACTAACCGTTGTCAGTATCCGACTTGCCCAGTATAGCCTGCAAATCCTGCTTCAGCGTCGACATCTGGCTGGCGTACTTTTCTTTGCGTTCGGCATCTTCAATTAGCTGCACAATCGTTTCAGACAGGGTGCAGTTGCGCCGTTGCGCCAGGCCGGCCAGCCGCTGCCAGACCAGATATTCCAGATCGATGGATTTTTTTCGTGTGTGCTGATGCTCGGCATTGAAATGCCGTTTTCGCCGCGCACGGATCGTTTGTTTAAGCCGGTTGTCCAGTTCGGGATGAATGTGTTGGTTAATCCAGTCGTTAACGTCGACGGGATTATTCTCCATCATTAACAGCTTATCGACTGCCGCCTGTGCCGCGCTGAGTTCAAGGTGACGCGTGATCAGTTCACCTTCCCGATGTTTTTTCACCAGGTATTTCCACTTCCATCCACATTCAAGATTTTCGAGCTGCTGGTATTTCATCGGAATCTCATCGTGATCACGTAACGAACTAAGAATAACAGCTTTTTTACTGGATGCAGCAACGAAAAACATGTCGTCATGTGTCACAACTTCTGATTGAACTCCGCAGTGCTTAAGCACAGTGAATCCTGTATAATCTCGCTTTTCTCAAAACAGACAAATGCGATTATTTTGACCAGCACTCAACTCACGTGGCAAACCTTACAGCCGGATAGCGCGCAATATCAATCCGTTTTCTCCCGAATTGCTGATGAAGAAACCGATGCTTTAGCAACGGTGCAGCCCCGATTGCTGAATGCGCTGGCCCACTTGCACCATCAGAGTCAGGGTTTTCCTTTGCTGCTGGTTCGCAGCCAGGAAAACCGCGATTATCTCTCGCTGATCGCCAGTGCGGCACAGCGCGTAATGGGCACCGCTTCGTCCCTGGCGGGCGGGGATTATCATATCCTGGCCGACAACGTCACGTTGCAGGCGCCCACTGACAGTCAGCGTCCTTTTACCAGCCAGGGTGGTGTGCATTTTGCCGACTGGATTGAGCAGGAGCAGCTGTTTGGCTGTGTCCGGGTACATAAAGATCGTATTCAGCTGGAACCTGGTCTGATCCATCGTGCCAATGGCGGAACGCTGGTGCTTTCACTCCGTGCGCTCCTCGCTCAGCCCCTGCTCTGGCTGCGGCTGAAAAGAAGCATTGAGCAAGGCTACCTCGAATGGCTGTCGCAGGATGAGCGCCGCCCTTTGCCTGTCTCTGTCCCGCCGCTTCCGCTGAAGTTAAATCTGGTGCTCTGTGGCGAACGCGATACGCTCGCTGATTTTCAGGAGCTGGATGCCGAAGCGCATGAGATGGCGATTTACACTGAATTTGAAGAAAACCTTCAAATTGTGGATGAAGATGATGTGCTGGCATGGTGCTGCTGGACAGTAGATTTGGCCGCACAGGCTGATATCGCTGCGCCAGATGAGGACTTTTGGCCTGAGCTCATCAAAGAAGGCGTTCGCTATAGTGGCGATCAGGAAACCTATCCCCTTTGTCCACGTTGGCTGCTGCGTCAACTACGTGAGACCGCGTTGATGGGTGAAACACTAAACGCTGAAGCCTTGCGTGACGCGCTGGAAGCACGTCTGTGGCGCGAAAATTATCTGAATGAACGCATGCGTGATGAGATTTTGCTGCGCCAGATTTTGGTCGAAACGGAAGGCGAAGTGGTGGGCCAGATCAACGGTCTTTCCGTCGTGGAATATCCCGGTCACCCGCGGGCCTGGGGCGATCCCTGCCGTATCACCTGTGTGGTTCATCCTGGCGACGGTGAATTTACCGACGTCGAACGCAAAGCGGAGCTGGGCGGCAATATTCATGCTAAAGGCATGATGATTATGCAGGCCTATCTTATTGCGGAGCTGGAGTTAGATCAGCAACTGCCTTTTTCTGCTTCGCTGGTGTTTGAACAATCCTATTCGGAAGTTGACGGCGACAGCGCGTCGCTGGCAGAACTGTGTGCTCTGATCAGTGCCCTTGCCGATACGCCGCTAAATCAGCAAATCGCGGTCACGGGCTCGGTCGATCAGTTTGGTAACGTCCAGCCGGTCGGTGGCCTGAATGAGAAAATTGAAGGCTTCTTCGACATCTGCCATCAGCGTGAGCTCACGGGTCAGCAAGGTGTGATTATTCCTGCCTGCAATGTGCGCCACCTGAGTCTGAATCAGCAGGTTGTGAGTGCGGTCGAAGCCGGCCGTTTCCATATCTGGGCAATCGATACGGCTGATGAAGCGTTGCCCTTATTGACCGGAAAAGTCTGGAACACGGAAGACGGCGAAGGCGAATGCCTGCTGCGTACGATTCAGGAGCGCATCAGTCAGATGAATCAGCCTGAGCCCACCCCTCGGGCATGGCCGTTGAGATGGCTTAACTGGTTCAACCACCGTTAATCTCATTTGCTCAGTGTACAACTGTTCGCTAATATTCGTGATTCACTAAAAGAAGGCTTAATAAGAACATGGTAGATAAACGCGAATCCTATACCAAAGAAGACCTGATCCTGTCTGGTCGCGGTGAACTGTTCGGCGAAAATGGTCCGCCACTCCCTTCCGGCAATATGCTGATGATGGACCGCGTGGTCAAAATGACCGAGGACGGCGGGAAATATGATAAAGGCTTCGTGGAAGCTGAACTGGATATCAATCCAGATCTGTGGTTCTTTGGCTGCCATTTCATTGGTGATCCGGTGATGCCTGGCTGTCTGGGCCTGGATGCGATGTGGCAACTGGTTGGCTTCTATCTCGGCTGGCTGGGTGGCGAAGGAAAAGGCCGCGCGCTGGGCGTGGGTGAAGTTAAATTCACCGGTCAGGTTCTGCCAGACGCGAAAAAAGTCACCTACCGCATTCATTTTAAACGCGTGATTAACCGTAAACTGGTTATGGGCGTGGCAGATGGTGAAGTGTTTGTTGACGGGAATTTGATCTATACAGCCAGCGATCTGAAAGTTGGCCTGTTCAAAGATACTGCTGCATTCTGACGTTTCATTCCACAGAAACGAAAACCTCCGCACAGTGCGGAGGTTATATCCCTTTTCAGTGACATCCGGCTAAGCCGCAGCCGACCTGTCCTCCATGGCTTGCCGCCAACCTCCCAACCAGTGAGACTTAGCGTCTATCATTTGATACGGACACATCTCTTTAGAGCGTCCTGTAATGCCAGCTTGATAACCACGTGAATGGGCGCGCTCAAGGCGGTCTCGTTTCTGTCTCTTCATACTCCGTGTCCCTCATGTAAGGTCTGTGGAATCTGGTGGAAAGAAAAAGGTGGCGAATTAATGTTCAGCCACCCTTTTGTTTTACTCGCTCTGTATGAAAAGATCAATGCGCAATATTCACGCCAGTGTCACAAATATGACCTGCTCCAGACATATACTTTCTGTTTAACCCTATGAAACTGTGACGATATCCGTATGATTTATAAAGAAAGCCTGGAAAACGTCAGAAAAATTGTATGTGCTGAAACAACACATTAACTAAAGCCCTGTTGCGGTTGACTCTGCCGTGGTTGCACCGCGTGCAATCTGCTGTGCGATTTGCTGCCAGCCCTGTGCCAGCGTTTTAACCAGCGAATCATAGCCATCTTCCCGCTGCGGTAGCACCAGATTAAAAGCCTGCTTTGTGAAGCGCCCCTGATGTTCCAGTGTCCACTGACCGCTGATTACCGCCTTGCCATCATAACGGCCCTGGAAATCATTCACCGTTACGCTCAGCGTATCGTGCTCCTGACCGATAAGCGTCTGGATAACCAGACGGCCGGGTAACGCTTTCGTCAGATTAGTGATCAACGTTTGTTGCAATTGCTGATCGAGCGGGCTGGCCCACAGATTATTAGCGGCAATGACATATTTTACGTCGCTGGTCTGATAGACCAGCCCATTGCCCGCCAGATAGTCGGGGACCGTAATTTGCTGCACCCATAATGTCGGCTGCGCATTCGCCTCGCTGCTTATCACCTGCATTGAGGCTGCCCCCGAGGGCAGCTGATAATAGGTAGTATTGACCGTACTGCTACAGGCACTCAGTGCGAGAGCGGCAAAAAGCATTAATCCTTTTTTCATTGTTTCGCCCTCTTTGGCTGGGGATCCTGTCCCGGTTTGGCCTCAAACACTAACGCATTACTTTTCGCATTTAACGTTTTTAACACGGGCTGAAGTTCACGCAGCACCTGATCAAGCCGTTGCATATCGCCCACCAGCTTGCTGTAAGCCGGGGAGCCTGGCTGTAACCCTTTCATGCTACGGTTCAGCTCACGAAGCGTCTGCTGCGTTTCTTCTGGCAAGGTCTTCATCGCCGGACTGCTGGTCACCACATTGATGTTATCAATAGTACGCTGCAGATCCCTGAGCGTCTTCTGACTCTCTTTCAGTGTGCCCGTGGCTTCCGTCACCATGTTGTTCAGCGGTAAACTGTTAATCTTATCCAGCGCCGCCATCAGTTTTTGCTGGATCTGACTGAGGCCGCCGCTTACTGTTGGAATCACTTCGTATCCCGCGACTTTATCCGGACCGGTATACGGCGGTGCGTTATTATAGAAGTCGATATCCACATACAGCGCACCGGACAGCAAATTGCCCGTTTTCAACGTTGCGCGCAGGCCACGTTTCTTACCATCCTGCAGATGCTGCTCAAGATCGAAGTTTTGCCCTAAACGGTTAATAAAGCGATCGGGTTCAATACGAATCAATACCGGCACGCGATAATCATTATTTAACGCCTGAGCGGTGCCCGCATTCATGAACGGCACTTCCGCAACGGTACCCAGACGAATGCCGCGGAATTCAACCGGCGCGCCCACCTGCAAGCCACGAATCGAATCCGAGAAGAACATCAGATAGTCGATATGATTGGTGTACAGCGAATCCTGAATACTGCGTTGATCGTCGAACAAATGATATTCAGCCTGATTCTGCGCCGCTTTGCCTAAATCCCACCCGTCCGGGACGTCAAAACTCACCCCGCCGCTAAACAGCGTGGTCAGGGATCCCATTTCGACGCGCATCCCTGAGGCCGACATATCGACCGCGATGCCGCTGTCTTTCCAGAAGCGCACATTGGTCGTCACCAGGCGATCGTAAGGCGCGGCGATAAACAGCTGATAGGTCATCAGGCGTTGATCCGTGTCGAACGTGCTGGTTTCAACGGTGCCGACACGGAAACCGCGGAACAGAACCGGATCGCCCGGATTCAGTTGGCCTGCTTTATTACTGTCGAGCGTAATCCGGATACCTTTGGCATCCGGCGGCGCAAGCGGCGGTGAAGCCATCAGGGTGTACTGCTCCAGAGGCGCTTTTTTGGTGCCGGGCTGCAGCTCAATATAGGCCCCGGAAAGTAACGTTCCCAGACCGGTGATCCCTTCACGGCCCACCTGCGGTTTAACTACCCAGAAGACGCTGTCGCTGTGCAACAGTTTTTCCATACCGGCATTCAGTCGGGCTTTAATTTCCACATGATGAAGATCGTCTGTCAGCACCGCACTTTCCACCACGCCAACGTTCACGCTGCGACTTTTAATCGTGGTTTTGCCCGCTTCGATCCCTTCTGCACTCTCGGTGATCAGGGTCACTTCGGGCCCCTGATGGCTGAAGTGATAAAACAGAATCCAGCCGCCTATTAATAACGTGACAATAGGGACGATCCATACCGGTGACCAGCGCTTGATCTGGTCCACTTTGGCATAACCGTGATTATTTTCCGTCAAGATGCGGCTCCTTCATGTTTTTCTCACCAGCACGATCCCAGGTTAAGCGCGGGTCAAACGTCATTGCCGCAATCATGGTCAGAATCACCACCAACGCAAACAACACCGCTCCCCATGCCGGATAAATTTTCATTAATTGCCCCATGCGCACCAGCGCAGAGAGCACGGCAATCACAAAGACGTCAATCATTGACCAGCGCCCCACAAACTCAACGACTTCATAAATCCGGTGCATTTTGTGGCTGTCGCGCTGCCCTCGCCCACTGGCATCCCAGCACAGCCAGCCAATCGCCAGCATTTTCAGAGACGGCACCATAATACTGGCGATGAAAATCACCAGCGCGACCGGATAAGAGCCATCGCCCCACAGCAAAATGACGCCAGCCATGATGTTGGACGGCATCGCGGAGCCCAGGGTTTCCGTAATCATGATGGGCAGCAGATTGGCCGGCACGTAGAGCATAACGGAGGTGATCAGCAGTGCCATGGTCCACTGCAGGCTGTGCTTACGTCGGGCATGGGCAACTACGCCACAACGGGGGCATTCCTGCTGCGCCACGGGCAAGATCGCCGTACAGCAAGGACAGGAGCGCAGCCCCTGCCTGAGCCCGCTAATGCCGGGCTGTGGTGCATGCGGCAAAGGCGGCGGTGCCTCAATTTGCAGCCAGAGCCAGCGACGGTCCAGGCACTGAAACGCCCGCAGTTGTAAAAGACAAAACAGACACCAGGGCCAGAAACTGGTTTCAAGGCTGATTTCGCCATAGGCCATGAGCTTCACAAAACTTACCAGCACACCGGCCATAAAAATTTCGGCCATGCCCCAGCTCCGCATATGAAACAGAATACGCGCCAGCCCCAGTTTCAGGCTAAGGGGCATCTTGACCTGGTTGACCAGCAGGACCAGCGTGACCATGCAAAACGCCGGAATCGCCTGAACAAACAGCAGAAACAGGGTGGCCAGGCTGGCATAGTCATCGGCCACCATGACACCAGGAATTTGCATCAGGCTAATCTGGCTGGAGAGCCCAGCCACTTTCATGGTGATAAACGGGAACAGATTGGCCAGGACTAACATAAACAGTGCCGCCAGCGCATAGCCGGTGGGACGTTTGCGTGGCTCTGACCAGTTGACTGTCAGGGACGTGTGGCAGCGCGGGCATGACGCGCGGCTGCCAACAGGGATATCCGGCAGTTTGACCATCAGGTCGCATTGTGGACAAAGCATCCACGCACTGGTTTTGTCTGCAGAACACATTCCCTGACCCTTATCGCTAGCCGCCGTTTTTCATTGATTCCAGTTCTTCCCAACGCGCAAACGCGGTTTCCAGCTGCGCTTCCACCTGAGCCAGTTCATCCAACACCGGCTGCGTTTTATCGTGCGGCTGGCTGAAGAAATCCGGGTGGCTCATGCTTGCCTGCAGTTCGCCGATACGCGCCTCTAACTGTTCCAGTTTTTGCGGTAACTGCTCCAGCTCACGCGTCAGGTTATAGCTTAGTTTGTTCGCGCTGCGTTTGGCAGATTCATTTTTCGGTTCAGCAGACTGAGCGGCACGATTTGCCTCTTTCGCTTTCGCGGTCACCTGCGTTTTTTGCTGCTTATAGGCCGCACGCTGCTGTTGGGCATCGTGATAACCCCCGACGAAGGTGCCAATCTCACCATTGCCTTCAAAGATCCAGCACTCCGTCACGGTGTTATCAACAAACTGACGATCGTGGCTGACCAGCAGCACGGTGCCCTGATAGCCGTCGATAAGCTCTTCCAACAGTTCCAGTGTTTCCACATCAAGGTCGTTGGTCGGTTCATCGAGGATCATCAGGTTACTTGGGCGCAGAAACAAACGCGCCAGCAGCAGGCGGTTACGTTCTCCACCGGACAGCGCTCTGACAGGTGTCATCGCCCGCTTGGGATGGAACAGGAAGTCCTGCAGATAACCCAGCACATGGCGGGGCTTACCGTTCACCAGTACTTCCTGCTTCCCTTCGGCGAGGTTATCCATCACCGTTTTGTCGGGATCGAGTTCTGCACGATGCTGATCGAAATAGGCCACTTCAAGCTTGGTGCCTGAATGCACGCGGCCATGGTCGGCCTTAAGCTGTTGCAGCATCAGGCGCAGTAAGGTGGTTTTGCCACAGCCATTTGGGCCAATCAGGGCAATCTTGTCGCCGCGCTGAACCTGCGCCGAGAAATCGTTGGCCAGTTGCTTACCGTCTACCGCGTAATCGACATTCTCCAGCTCAAAGACAATTTTGCCGGAACGGGACGCTTCGCCGACCTGCATATTGGCTTTACCCATCACCTCACGGCGCTCTGAGCGCTCGCGACGCAGGGCTTTTAACGCGCGGACGCGGCCTTCATTGCGGGTACGTCGCGCCTTAATCCCTTGACGGATCCACACTTCTTCCTGTGCCAGCTTGCGATCAAACTCGGCGTTTTGCATTTCTTCAACGCGCAAGGCTTCTTCTTTGCCTTCCAGATAGGCGTCGTAGTTACCCGGCCACGAAATCAGTTTGCCACGATCCAGATCCACGATACGGGTGGCCATATTGCGAATAAACGAACGGTCATGAGAGATAAACACGATGCTGCCGCTGAAACTTTTCAGGAAGGTTTCCAGCCAGTCAATCGTTTCAATATCCAGGTGGTTCGTTGGCTCATCCAGCATCAGTACGCGTGGATTACTGACCAGCGCGCGTCCGAGCGCGGCTTTACGTAACCAGCCGCCCGATAACGACGACAGCTCCGTATCCGGCGACAGGCCAATCTGCTGCAACACGTCATTGATGCGACTTTCCAGTTGCCACAGATTGTGGTGATCCAGAATGCCCTGCAAGCGTGCCATCTCATTGAGGTTCTTGTCGCTCGGATCCTCCATGACCTGATGGGAAATCGCGTGGTAGGCTTTCAGATGCTCCGCCTGTTCCTGCACGCCTTCTGCCACAAAGTCGTAAACCGAGCCGGTAATATTTCGCGGCGGATCCTGTTGCAGACGTGCGACGACCAGATCGGTCTCATAAATGATGCGACCATCATCCAGCGGTTGCTCGCCGTTGATGATTTTCATCAATGTGGATTTACCCGCACCGTTACGACCAACCAGACACACGCGCTCATTCTCTTCGATGTGCAGCTCGGTGTTATCTAACAGCGGCGCATCGCTGAAGGAGAGATAAGCGCCGTGGATACTAATTAATGACATGTAGCTTATTCCTTACCGGCATGTGTAATCAGCCAGCAGTTGTGAATTTGGCGATTACGCGCAAAATCCTGTGACAGGGTTTTCTGTGTGATGTCCTGCGCCTGAAGGCCTAATGCCTTAAGGCCGTCCAGATCCATTTTGAAACCACGTTTGTTATTCGAGAACATGATGGTGCCGCCTTTGCGCAGCAGACGCTTCAGATTGCGCATCAGCATCATATGGTCGCGCTGCACATCGAAACTCTCTTCCATACGTTTAGAGTTTGAGAACGTAGGCGGATCGATAAAGATCAGATCGAAATTTTCATCAGTTTCATTCAGCCAGCTCAGGCAGTCCGCATGCAATAAGCGATGCTGACGGCCTGTCAGGCCATTCAGCCGCAGGTTCCGTTCCGCCCATTCCAGATAGGTGCGCGACATATCCACTGTGGTCGTAGAACGTGCGCCGCCCAGCCCCGCATGGACGCTGGCGGTGCCGGTGTAGGCAAACAGATTCAGGAAATCTTTGCCCTGGCTCATCTGGCCCAGCATTTTGCGCGCAATACGGTGATCGAGGAACAACCCGGTGTCCAGGTAATCGGTCAGATTCACCAGGAAGCGGGCATTGAATTCCTGCACCTCGAAATAATCGCCCTTCTCGCTCAGTTTCTGATACTGCGCTTTGCCCTTTTGGCGTTCGCGGGTTTTCAGGATGAGGCGGCTGGACGGCAGCTCCAGCACGCTGAGCGTCGCGCTGATAACATCGAACAGGCGCTGACGGGCTTTATTTGCGTCGATGGTTTTCGGTGGCGCATATTCCTGTACCACTACCCAGTCCGCATAGCGATCCACCGCCACGTTGTAGTCAGGCAGATCGGCATCATAAATGCGATTGCACTCAATCCCTTCCTGGCGCGCCCATTTATCGAGCTTCTTCAGGTTTTTACGCAAGCGGTTAGCGTAATCTTCGGCAATCTGGCTGGCGCGCTCATCACTGGCGGCAGATAACTGATAATTCTTCTGTACGCAGTCCAGTGGTCCGTTTTTCGCCTTGAACTGTCGATCGGCGCGCAGTTGCAGGCAACTGAGCAGCTCGGGTGAGGCGCTGAACAGCGATAAGTTCCAGCCCGCAAAATGCTGCTTCATCAGCCGCCCCAACTGACTGTGCAGGGCAATAAGCGCAGGCTCGCTTTCCAGACGCTCACCGTACGGTGGGTTACTCAGTACCGTGCCCGTTACGCCGTTCTCAAGCGGATTGTTCAGCTTCAGCAGGTCCTGTTGCCCAAAGGTGAACAACTCGAAAACGCCTGCGCGGCGGGCGTTGGCTTTCGCCCATTCCAGCACCCGGCCATTATTATCGAAACCATAAAAACGTGCCTGACAGACCGCCGTGCCCGCACGGGCCCGCGCCTGCGCATCGCGTTTAACGTCCAGCCACAGGCTTTCGTTAAAGCCGGCCCAGGCTGTAAAGCCCCACTGGCTCCGGAGTAAACCTGGCGCACGATCGCAGGCCATCAGTGCCGCTTCAATCAGCAGCGTACCGGAACCACACATCGGGTCGATGAGCGGCGTAGTCGTTTGCCAGCCTGAACGCATCACAATGGCTGCGGCCAGGTTCTCTTTCAACGGCGCCTGACCGGTTTGCTGGCGATAACCACGCTGATGTAATGCGCTGCCGCTGAGGTCCAGTGCAATGCTGGCGCGATCGTCGTCGAGCCAGACGTTAATGCGGATCTCCGCCTGTTCACGATCCACATCCGGCCGTGGCAGATTGCGGCGGGTAAAGCTGTCAACAATCGCGTCTTTGACACGCAACGCGCCAAACTGACTGTTACGGATCGCCTCGTTAGTCCCGTTAAAATGCACCACAAAGGTTTTATCGCTGCCAAAGGCAGCAGGCCAGTCAATGCCCTGCACACCAAGATAAAGATCGAGATCGCTGTACACGCCCACCTCCGTCAGCGGAAGCAGAATGCGCGACGCCAGACGGCTCCACATCAGGCTTTGATACATGACGCGATCGTCAGCTTTGAAGTGAACGCCTCCCTGTACCACTTGCAGGTCCTGCGCGCCCAGCGCGTCCAGCTCATTTTTTAACAGCTCTTCGAGCCCACGCGCCGTGCTGGCAAACAGAGAATTCATATCGTCACTTTTTACTCTTGAGAAAATTGTTGCGCATTATAGCGAATCGCAGACCTATGTCATAAAGTTAGCTTCTTTTGTCTTGCGCGCCTGCTTCAGGAGACTGTCATGATTACGCTTTCCCGCTTGTTTATTCATCCTGTTAAATCAATGCGGGGGTTGCAGGTTTCCCATGCCTGGGCTGCCAACAGCGGATTGACCTTCGATCGCATTTTTATGGTGACCGAACCCGATGGCACTTTTATTACTGCGCGCCAGTTCCCGGAAATGGTGCAGTTTACGCCCGCCGTCACCCCTGAGGGATTATTTTTACAGGCGCCCGACGGCAGTCAGTCGCTGATTCGCTTCGCCGATTTTACGCAAACGGAAGCGCCAACAGAGGTATGGGGAAACACCTTTACCGCCCGTATCGCGCCCGAGGCGATCAACCAGTGGCTGAGTGCCTTTTTCCCAAGACCGGTCCAACTGCGCTGGACTGGACCACAGCCGTCACGCCGCGTGAAGCGCTTCACCGAGGTGCCGCTGGGGTTTGCCGATGGCTATCCTTATCTGTTAGTGAATAATGCCTCTCTGCGGGATCTGCAGCAGCGCTGTCCGGCCAGCGTGCGCGTTGAGCAATTTCGTCCTAACCTGGTGGTCAGCGGTGCGCCTGCCTGGGATGAAGACAACTGGGCGGAGGTTACGGTAGGTCAGGTACATTTTGCCGTCCCTAAGCCCTGCGGTCGTTGCGTGTTCACTACGGTTAGCGTTGAAAATGGCCAGAAACATCCTGACGGACAACCTCTCGCCACACTTCAGGGCTTTCGCACCGCACAGGACGGCAGTGGTGACATTGATTTTGGCCTGAACCTTATTGCGCTAAACAGCGGGATTATTCGTGTCGGTGATGACGTCAAGGTCGTCAAACGCCAGCCGCCACGCGCCTATGGTGCGGGAGAGGTTGTGGAAACCCTCAAGCCGCAGCAGCAATCCCCCAATGCGGTGACGATTTCGTATCAGGGCCAGACATTCAGCGGCGATAACCAGCAAATTTTGCTTGAGCAGCTCGAAGCCCAGGGGTTCCGCATTCCCTACTCGTGTCGGGCAGGTTTGTGTGGCAGTTGCAAAATCACCCTGGTGGCGGGAAAAGTGAAGCCCTTAAAACAGAGTGCCATCCGTGAGGATGGCACAATATTGAGTTGCAGTTGTATTCCTGCCGGCGATATTGATGTGAAGTAAGTTACACCGCGCGTGCATAACGCGTGGTTTTTTCCTGCTGATGCGGTTGAAGACGGTCGTTCATCACTTTAATCGCATCCCCTAACACCATTCCTTTGCCCGCCAGCGTTAACGCGGGCTGCGCCAGCAGGCAGAGCGCGGCGTTATCGCCATTTTCAACCACCAGCAAACGTGCCTGCTCGCCATTCTCGGCCAGCGTGACCTCAACCATCTCGCCGACCGCAGGTTGCATTGGCTGGCGATGTGCGGAGAAATGCCAGCTTTTGGGCATCAGGGGTTTTAGAAAGCGGGCGGCCACCAGCGCATTTAACACCAGTTCGGCGCGCTGATTACTGCTTAACGGGCTCTGGCGGCACTTCTCTTCAAAGGTGAAATAGAGCGCGGCGTCATCAACACAAAATCCGGATTCCGTGAAAGCATCCGGTGTCAGCATTTTGCGTGCATAGCGGGAACGAAAAAGCATACCGTCAGCCAGATCGAGCATCATCCGGTCGTGCTCGGCGTCATAATACCAACGCCAGTTGTCATCGGGTTTAATTTTCATCGTGTGCCCTGTATTTACCGCTGTGCTAAAGGCAAAATATCTGTCGAAGAATAATGAATGCTGAAAAATCGTGCAACAGGACAAAATATAAACGAGCCGGAGAGAGAAATAAACCCCCCGACGCATTAATAGATCGATTCTCTTAGATGTGGGTCACGATATCTTTAATTAAGCCCGGACCTTTATAAATAAAACCAGAATAAATTTGAACGAGCGTGGCGCCGGCAGCGATTTTTTCTCGTGCCGCGGTCAGTGAATCAATTCCGCCCACGCCAATAATGGGCAAACGCCCCTGCAGCTCTTGTGACAGACGCTGAATGACGGCGGTGCTGCGCGACTGAACCGGACGTCCACTTAATCCCCCGGCTTCCTCGCTATATTTCAGTCCATTCACCAGGGTACGATCCAGCGTAGTATTTGTGGCAATGACGCCATCAATTTGGTGGCGAACTAAACTGTCAGCCACCTGGATCAACTCGTCTTCAGAAAGATCCGGCGCGATCTTTACAGCGACAGGCACATATTTGAGATGCCGTTTTTCCAGTTCTTTTTGTTTTGATTTGATGGAACTGAGCAGATCGTCAAGCGCCTCACCATATTGTAGAGAACGTAAACCTGGCGTATTCGGTGACGAAATATTGATGGCAATATAACCGGCATGGGCATAAATTTTCTCCATGCACAGCAGATAATCGTCTTTGCCCTGCTCCACTGGCGTATCTTTATTTTTGCCAATATTGATGCCCAGCACGCCCTTGAATCGGGATTTTTTGACATTTTCCACCAGATTATCCACGCCGAGATTATTGAATCCCATGCGGTTAATAATCCCTTCGGCTTCAACTAAGCGAAACATGCGCGGCTTATCGTTACCTGGTTGAGCCCGTGGCGTGACCGTTCCCACTTCAACAAAACCAAATCCCATTGCGCCAAACGCATCAATGCACTCGGCATTTTTATCCAGCCCGGCCGCAAGGCCCAGCGCATTATCAAACGTCAGCCCCATACAGGTCACGGGGCGCGAGGGTAAACGCTGGCGGATAAGGGCTTCCAGCGGCGTGCCGCTCATAAAGCGTAACTGCTGAAAGGTGAGATGGTGCGCGCGCTCAGGATCGAGCCTGAATAACGCCGGTCGGACGATTGAGTAAAACATGCACTCTCCTGGAAGACGGAAGCGACGGTGGAAATCAGTGCACAGGAAATTGTGCGCCAGAATGGTAAGGTGCTCTGGCGCAAAAGTAAATCGTGGGGCGTTAAGCGAGGAAACTGTTTGACGCAGATTTGATCTTACACAACGGAATCGTTTGCCGTGCGCGAATTCATCCTGTCCGGAAACGCATAGTCACGCCAGATATTGTGGCGAACCATAATGCCAAAAATACCGATACAGACCAGCACTTCCGCCAGCACCATTGACCATGCTGCGCCGATCGCGCCAAATTTCCACGCCAGCAAACAGCAAACAGGTACGTTGACGACGCCCGCAACCATCATCACCATCATGCGCTGACGCGCCAGCCCGTGCGGAATCAGAATCTGCAGTCCGGCGGGATAGGCGATATTGCCGAACAGGAAGCACAGCACAAAGACGCGGAGAACATCGGCTGACGGCAGGAAGTCTTTGCCTAACAGCAATGACACCACCTGATCGGCAAACAGCCAGGTAAAGATCACAATAGACAGACTGAGGCCAAAAGACAGCATCAGGCTTTTACGTGTGGCAGCAACCGCAGCCGCTTTATCGCGACCAAACAGATGGCTGACGCGCGGGAAAAACGCGCTGCCAATCTGCTCCGGTACAGAATTCGCGGCTTTGCGCAGCCTGTCCGCACCGTTGTAGATCCCCACCATGTAGTGGGAGGTAAAGCTGGCGAGAATCACGACGTTTACGCTGTTAAACAGGTTAGCACCGGCAATGGCGATAAACACATCTGCACTGTCGGTAATGCGCTGTTTGATCTCTTTCGGTTCGAAGCGATACGCGCCAATCACCTTCATTTCCAGCACAAACTTAAGCGTAATAATGGCGTTAATAATGGATACCGCGCCCGGTATCAGCGCCGCCAGCCAGGTATCGTCCGGTGTTTTCACCAGTAAAAACGTCAGCGGGATGGCACAAAAGTTGCCAAAGGTGGCGATCATCGCCGTTTTACCCAGCTTCTCAAAACCCTGCATCAGCCAGCCAAAGGAAAACAGTGAACCCACTAATGTGGTGCAGTTAGCCAGAATAATAAAAAACAATGAATGCCAGGACGGATTAAACCAGGTCGCCGTGAGCAATATGCCGCTGGTCAGCAGCAGCAGCATCAGTTTGGCATTGAATGTTGACCAGAAGAGTTGCGTCACGCGCGCCTTGTCATCACGGTGGTGGGCAATGTCTTTAGTCGTATAAACATTGAACCCCCAGTCAGAAATCGTACTGCAGTAAAGTACGCAGGCGATGGCCAACGCCAGAATCCCCATATGATCGACGCCCAGCACGCGCGCCAGGTAGGGTAAGGTCGCCAGCGGAAACAGGAAAGAAGCTCCCCGGTACGCCAGCAAAGATAAGATATTGACTACTAAACTTTTATCGAGCACTTTTGCCATGTCGCAACAACCTTATACACATTGCATGCCTCACCTTCTCATTTCGCTCAGGTGCAAACAATATCACTTGCCATTTTTCGGAATTACGGAACGCGTTTGAGTTCTTTTTTCACTTTATGGCTTTGCAATAAAATGAAGGTTTCCGGACTGTTGAACAGCAGCCACTCTTTCAGACTACTGGCTTTAACTCTGCGCCCGAAATAACGAATCGCATTAAGCACATAGTCAGGAACGGGCGTCTGGTTGTAGAGCGACAAATAAATCATCAACCGGAAGGAATGAAACAGGTAGGCTTTTTCTAAATCCTTTTTCAATTCACTTTTATGCAGTGAACGGCACAATGTGTTGAAGGTTGTAATAAATGCATTGTAGCGTTGAATAAAAAAGGTCGGGTTTTTGCTACTGTTGGTCAGTGAGCCGCCACGGATGCGCTGTTTGTAATAGGTTTGACGGCTTACCCAGACCTGATTGCATTTCATAAACACCGATAACGTAAAATTATGGTCTTCATGAACACGATCGATAAAACGTAACTGATGCTGCTGGATGACGCTTTTTTTCACGACATAATTCCAGGCGGCGGAAGTATACGAACCGTTTTGTAACAATCCCAACAGGACATCCTGCGGGCGCTGAATGCCAAACAGGCCGTGCCTGACTTTCGGCCACGTGATTTCCGGTTTGTCTTCACGGTAAGCACTGGAATTAAAACAAAACAAATCCGTATCCGGATAATGCTCAATGACCTGAGCCAGTTCGCTGACAAGGCCGTCCACCACCACATCATCAGGATCGCAGAAAAAAACAAACTGTCCTTTAGCGGCCTCTACGCCTTTGTCACGCGCATTGCCTGCTCCTCCATTCGGAATCGTGATCACCTTGACCTGGGGCAGGTGCGCATAATGCTGTTCAATTAACGCCACTGTCCCGTCAGTCGAACTATCGTTAACAATGATAATTTCATTCGGCGTGCGAATTTGACTTACCAGGGAGTCAACGCATTCAACAATATATTTCTCAACATTATACGTTGGAATAATGACCGATAACAGGATGTCAGACATACATGATTTCTCTGCTGTTAGAAAATGAAAAATAAAATCCACCAGCCTGAGACAGGCACTGACTAAGGGCGAATAGTTATATTTAAAATAACAGGCGCTTACATTGAGCAGCGTTATTTTAATGCCTGATGCCGAAAAATGCCTGCCTCAATATCGTGCGGAGGCAGCACAGGCAAAAACCATCGTAAGAAAAACTAAAGTTTAACCCCTTAACTTTCGTCACTTTGTTGAGAAATCATTTAATAAATACATCAGTCCCCTTTTCACTTTCGCCCTGCCGCCTGTAACCAGTTGTGAAATTCCATTAAAATTTTTATAAATGCTGGCCCTGTTTATCTGATACTTTTGTGGAACCCGTCTTAAACTCAGGCTTACGGCATCACAAAACCCCATTGAAACATCGAATCTTTTTCGCTTTTTCCATTTTGATAACTCACAATCAGAAAAGACCACTCTTTTCTTTCATGGATTTATTTCAATATTGCGATATTCAAGTAACCAAATGTACGAAATCCATCTGCGACAGAGAATTCATTCATCCGGATTAATGTATCCCGTTACGTACCAGGCCGTTTTTAAGATTTGTCGTAGCGGTTTTCTCCTGGATTCCAGATGCCACGCCTTATCTTCCTTTTGCGCTTTTCACCTTTAGATTGTCAGAAAAATCATTTAAGCCCTGCCGTGGCCTCTGCCAGGATGAAAGCCTGAGTTCTCAACAACAGATAATCAATAACTTTCAGTTATAAGGAGTAGTGAATGCGAGTGCTTACCCTGGCAGGCAGTCCACGGTTTCCTTCACGGTCCACCTCGTTACTGGCGCTGTGCCAGCACAAACTGGAAGCACGCGGCGTGGAAGTTATTCCCTGGAATATTCATAACTTTCAGCCGGAAGACCTTATTAACGCCCGATTTGATTCCCCGGCGATTCTGGCGCTGAGTGAGGACTTGTCTGCCGCCGATGGTCTTGTGATTGCTACGCCCGTTTACAAGGCGTCTTTCTCGGGTGCGCTGAAAACGGTACTGGACCTGTTGCCCGAACGCGCACTGGCCCACAAAGTCGTGCTGCCGCTTGCCAGTGGTGGCAGCGCAGGCCACATGCTGGCGCTGGATTACGCGCTCAAGCCCGTTTTAAACGCGCTGAAAGCGGAAGAAGTGCTTCATGGGGTTTATGCCGAAGATAAACAGATCACGCATTACGATCGTCAACCAGAACTGGATCCCCTTCTGGCCACCCGCCTGGATGAGGCGGTGGATTCTTTCTCACTGGCATTGTCACGCCGTCATCAACCGGTTGCCTAGGCAGTATAAGGATTAAGCATGAAACGGATAGTAAGCGCGTGGTTACTGGCAGGGATGTTGATAACGGGAACTCAGGTTTATGCTGCTGAGCCAGCCCCCGAACAGGTGCGTATCGGCTACCAGAAAGGATCGGTCAGTATGGTGCTGGCAAAAGCTCACCGGTTACTGGAAACGCGTTTCCCTCAGACCAAAATACAGTGGGTTGAATTTCCAGCCGGGCCGCAAATGCTGGAAGCCCTGAACGTTAACAGTATTGATATTGCCAGTACCGGCGATATTCCACCCATTTTTGCCCAGGCGGCGGGGGCAGATTTACTCTATATCGGCTCGGAGCCGCCTAAGCCCAAAGCCGAGGTGATTCTGGTCAGCCAGGACAGCCCGCTGAAATCGGTGGCCGACCTGAAGGGCAAAAAAGTGGCCTTTCAGAAAGGCTCCAGCTCGCACAACCTGTTACTGCGCGCACTGGAGGAGGCCGGCCTGTCAATAAAAGATATACAGCCGGTTTATCTTACGCCTGCCGATGCCCGCGCGGCCTTTCAGCAGGGTAACGTTGATGCCTGGGCGATATGGGATCCCTATTATTCCGCAGTGCTGCTTCAGGGGCACGTTCGCGTTTTAAAAGACGGTACCACACTCAATCAGACCGGTCCGTTCTACCTTGCGACGCGCGCATTCGCCCAGAACCATAATGACTTTGTCTTAGCAACGCTCAAAACCTTTAGCGATGCGGAAGCGCTGACGCGCAGCGAACGTGACCAGAGCATTCATCTGCTTGCCACCTCCATTGGCCTGCCTGAGGCGGTCATTGCCAGTAATCTGGATCATCGTCCCCCTAGCCCGGTCAGTCCGGTCAGCGCGCACACTGTTGCGTTACAACAGAAAACCGCCGATCTGTTTTATGCCAATCACCTGATTCCCGTGAAAGTATCAATTGCCGATCGCATCTGGCATCCCCGTAGCGTGACGCAATAAGGAGAGAAAAATGAGTGTTTCCGTATTCTGGTTCCTGCCCACCCATGGTGACGGTCACTACCTTGGCACGGCCGAAGGTGCGCGCCCGGTCGATCATGCGTATATGCAGCAGGTCGCGCAGGCAGCCGATCGCCTGGGTTTTGGTGGCGTGCTGATCCCGACCGGCCGCTCGTGTGAAGATGCCTGGCTGGTGGCCGCCTCATTAATTCCGGTCACTCAGCGCCTGCGTTTTCTGGTTGCCCTGCGCCCTGGCGTGATTTCACCGACTCAGGCCGCCCGCCAGGCCGCGACGCTCGATCGCCTGTCTAACGGACGTGCACTGTTTAATCTGGTAACGGGCGGCGATCCCGAAGAGCTGGCAGGTGATGGCGTTTTCCTCGACCATCGTGAACGCTATGCCGAATCGGCCGAGTTCACCCGCGTCTGGCGCCGGGTGCTGGAAGGTGAAACAGTGGACTACGAGGGCAAGCATGTGCATGTGCGCGGGGCGCGCCTGATGTTTAAGTCGGTGCAGCAGCCTCGTCCACCGCTGTGGTTTGGCGGGTCATCAGAGCCCGCTCAGGATCTGGCCGCTGAACAGGTTGATGTGTACCTCACCTGGGGCGAGCCACCTGAACTGGTAAAAGAAAAAATTGAACAGGTGCGCGCTAAAGCCGCTGCTCAGGGCCGCCAGGTTCGTTTTGGTATCCGCCTGCATGTCATCGTCCGTGAAACCAATGAAGAAGCCTGGCAGGCTGCCGACAAACTGATTGCTAACGTCGATGACGCCACTATTGCCAGAGCGCAAAGCGCCTTCCAGCGTACCGATTCCGTTGGGCAGCAACGCATGGCCGCCCTGCACGGAGGTCGCCGTGACAAACTGGAGATTAGCCCCAATCTCTGGGCTGGCGTTGGGCTGGTTCGCAGCGGTGCCGGTACCGCGCTGGTGGGCGATGCCCCAACCGTAGCGGCGCGAATGAAAGAGTACGAAACGCTGGGCATTGAAACCTTTATTCTTTCCGGCTATCCGCACCTGGAAGAAGCCTATCGCGTGGGCGAGCTGCTGTTTCCCCATCTGGATCTGAAGATACCTGAAGTGCCTCAACCTCGGGTCGTTCAGGCGCACGGTGAAGCAGTTGCGAACGATTTTACCCCCGAGAAAAAAGCCGCACGGGCCTGAGGAGATCGCCATGATCCGATTACGTCAATCCTTCTCAGCGGCGCTTGTACCCTGGCTGTTACCGGTGTTACTGGTCGTGGTCTGGCAGATTGCGTCGCAGACCGGCTGGCTCTCCAGCCGTATCCTGCCGGCACCGGAGAAGATCGTCACCACCTTCTGGCAACTGGCCGCCAGCGGCGAGCTGTGGCGGAATCTGGCTATCAGCAGCTGGCGCGCGCTGCTGGGCTTCAGCATCGGCGGTTCGATCGGGTTAGTGCTGGGATTGATTACCGGCACCTCACGTCTGGGCGAGCGCCTGCTGGATACCTCGGTACAAATGTTACGTAACGTGCCTCATCTGGCGCTTATCCCGCTGGTCATCCTGTGGTTTGGTATCGATGAAACCGCCAAAATTTTTCTGGTGGCGCTGGGCACACTGTTCCCGATTTATCTGAATACGTATCACGGCATTCGCAACGTGGATCGGGGGCTGGTTGAAATGGCACGCAGCTATGGCTTATAGGGCTGGAGCCTGTTTGTGCAGGTGATATTGCCGGGTGCGTTACCGAGCATCATGGTCGGCGTGCGTTTTGGTCTGGGATTAATGTGGCTCACGCTGATTGTGGCTGAAACCATTTCCGCTAACGCCGGGATTGGCTACCTGGCCATGAATGCCCGTGAGTTTCTGCAAACCGATGTGGTGATGGTCGCCATTATTCTTTATGCCCTGCTGGGGAAACTGGCCGATGTCAGTGCGCTACTGCTGGAACGTGTCTGGTTACGCTGGCATCCGGCTTATCAACATAAGGAGGAAGCTGCATGATTAACTCCGCTATCCCGGCGCGTCTGACGGCCGGTACGCCGGTTGGTGTAAAGGGCGTCAGCAAAAAATATGGCGAGCGTACGATTCTTAATAACCTCGACCTGCACATACCGTCTGGACAATTTGTGGCCGTCGTGGGCCGCAGCGGCTGCGGCAAAAGTACCCTGCTGCGTTTGCTGGCCGGGCTGGAAAACAGCACTGAGGGTCAGCTACTGGCCGGCACTGCGCCATTGCACACGGCGCGCGACGAAACCCGTCTGATGTTCCAGGATGCGCGACTGCTGCCCTGGAAAAAAGTGATTGATAACGTGGCACTTGGTCTGCGGGGCAATGCCTGGCGGGAAGCCGCACACGAGGCGCTGGCGGCCGTTGGGCTGGCCGATCGCGCCAGTGACTGGCCTGCCGCCCTGTCTGGCGGTCAGAAACAGCGCGTGGCACTGGCTCGCGCCCTGATTCATCGCCCCGGTCTGCTCCTTCTGGATGAGCCACTCGGCGCGCTCGATGCGTTAACCCGAATTGAGATGCAGGAGCTGATTGAATCACTGTGGCAGCAACACAATTTTACGGTGCTGTTGGTCACCCATGATGTCAGTGAAGCGGTTGCAATGGCGGATCGGGTTCTGCTGATTGAGGAAGGTCGGATTGGGCTGGATTTGCAGGTTGATTTGCCGCGTCCCCGGCGGCGGGGTTCCGCCCGTCTGGCCGAGCTGGAAGCGGAGGTGCTGGATCGGTTGATGCGTCGCAGTGCGGCAGATAAACCGCCGCGCTATGCGCAACAGCGCTGATGAAACGGCGGGCCATGGCCCGCCGTTTTTTATCAGGCGTTAAGCGCCTTGGTAATTTTCTCGTACAGATCGCCCGACAGTTTCTCCAGACCCTGTAGCTGCTCCAGCGCCTGGCGCATCAGCGCCTGACGGCGAGTATCGTAACGTTTCAGACGAATCAATGGCTCAATCATGCGCGACGCAACCTGCGGATTTCGGGTATTTAAATCCGTCAACATCTCCACCAGGAAGCGATAGCCGCTGCCATCTTCGGCATGGAAGGCCGAGGGGTTCCCCGATGCGAAGGCACCGATCAATGAACGAATACGGTTGGGGTTCCCCATGCTGAACGAACGATGCGACAGCAACCGGCGCACGTTAAGTAACGCATTCTGCGCCGGGCTGGTGGCCTGCAACATAAACCATTTGTCCATCACCAGGCCATCGCGATGCCAGCGATCGTCATAGTCAGCCAGTAAGGCGTCACGGCACGGCAACTGCGCCGCCACGGCGGCCGAGAGTGCCGCCAGGGAATCGGTCATATTATTCGCGCGCTGATACTGTGCCTGAACCAGTTTATCGGCCAGATCCATGTCACCAAACGCCAGATAATACAGGCAGATGTTTTTCAGTGACCGTTTGCCTGTTTCCGCATGATCAACGTGATAGTCCGCCTGCTGATTGGCGTTATACACGGCAAAGAATTCATCCGCCAGTTCACGCGCCAGCGTACGGACCAACGCTTCGCGCACCAGCGCAATGGCCTGCGGATCGATAATCTCAAACAGCTCGGCAATTTCGTTCTCACTCGGCAACGTCAAAATCAGCGCCGTCAATGCCGGGTCGCTGTCTGCGTCAAGCAGCACGGTGCGGAAAGCATCGGCAACGTGCAGCGGCAGTGACAAATGCTGCCCCTGCTGATGACGCGCAACATTGAGACGTAAATAGGTTGCCAGCAGACTTTGCGCCGCATCCCAGCGGGAAAAATCGTTACTGGCATGGCGCATCAGGAAGGTGAGCTGGGCATCGCTCCACTTGTAATCAAGTTTCACAGGTGCGGAGAATTCACGCAGCAGTGACGGCACCGGCTGGAAATAGACGTTATCAAACGTAAACGTCTGGAACTCTTCCGTCACGTTCAGGACGTTATGCACAGGATGGCCATCGCGCTGCAACGGAATCACCTTGCCCTGGCCGTCATACAGTTCGATATCCAGCGGGATGTGTAGCGGCAGTTTTTCTTTCTGATCGGCTGTCGGTGGCGTGTGTTGCGTAACGTGCAACGTGTACTGCTCCAGTTCCGGATTGTAGTCGTCGCGTACCGTGACGGTTGGTGTACCTGACTGGCTGTACCAGCGGCGGAACTGAGACAGATCAACGCCAGACGCGTCTTCCATCGCCTGAACAAAATCATCGCAGGTGGCGGCGCTGCCGTCATGCCGTTTGAAGTACAGTTGCATCCCTTTCTGAAAGTTCTCCTCTCCCAGCAAGGTATGCATCATGCGGATCACTTCCGATCCTTTTTCATACACGGTTAAGGTGTAGAAATTATTCATTTCGATCACCTGATCCGGCCGGATCGGGTGCGCCATCGGACTGGCATCCTCAGCAAACTGCGCGCCGCGCATGATACGGACATTATCGATACGATTAACGGCGCGCGATCCCAGGTCTGAACTGAATTCCTGATCGCGGAAGACGGTCAGGCCCTCTTTGAGGCTCAACTGGAACCAGTCACGACAGGTGACGCGGTTGCCGGTCCAGTTGTGGAAATATTCATGGCCTATCACGGCCTCAATCCCCAGGTAATCTTTATCGGTTGCGGTTTCGGCTTTTGCCAGCACATATTTGGAGTTAAAGATGTTAAGCCCTTTATTCTCCATCGCGCCCATATTAAAGAAGTCCACCGCGACAATCATAAAGATGTCGAGGTCATACTCCAGGCCAAAGCGCTCTTCATCCCACTTCATGCTGTTTTTCAGCGAGGTCATTGCCCAGTCGGCGCGGTCCAGATTGCCTCTGTCAACAAAGATCTCCAGTGCGACATCACGCCCCGAACGCGTGGTAAAGCTGTCGCGCAGCACGTCAAAATCACCTGCCACCAGCGCAAACAGATAGCAGGGCTTCGGGAACGGATCCTGCCATTTCACCCAGTGACGTCCCTGCTCGTCATGACCACTGTCGATACGGTTGCCGTTCGACAACAGGAAAGGATAGCGGTTGCCATCGGCAATGATGGTGGTCGTGAAACGCGCCAGCACATCCGGCCGATCCAGATACCAGGTAATATGGCGGAAGCCTTCGGCTTCACATTGCGTACAAAGTGCCTCACCGGACTTGTACAATCCTTCAAGCGCGCTGTTGCGGTCAGGATGAATGTCATTCACGATTTTCAGCGTGAAACTGTCTGGCAACTGGCTGAGTACCAGTGCGCCTTCTTCCTCTTTATAAGCCGTCCAGGCCTGGCCATTAACTTCCAGCGAGATCAGGGTCAGATCTTCACCGTCCAGACGCAATTCAGCCCCGTTATCACCCTGGCGTTTAACCTGACTGATGGCCGTGACGCGCGTGGTCGACTCGTCCAGTTCAAAGGTTAAATCAATATCGGTGATGGTATAATCGGGAGCCCGGTAATCGTGGCGATATTTTATTTTTGGCTGCTGCGTCATATTTCGTCTCGCAATGAATAGTTTACCCGTCAAAGTCTAAGCCTGATGCGTTAAGCTTGCCATGCGTAATGCATGTCGTGGGCAAAATGGCTACACTTTCTTAACAATGACACAATTCGGCCTCGACTCGCTATCCTGAAATATGCTGTGATCGCCGTCTGTTAGTGATTTATACTTTTGCGTCTTTGTGACGTTTAATACACCGGGCTCTGCGCCACCGAACAGGATGCCGAAACGCGCCATGACAGGACATGCTTCCCCGATACTGACTTCGCTGCTGGATACTGACGCGTATAAGCTTCATATGCAGCAAGCCGTCTTCCACCGCTACTATGATGTTACGGTAGCGGCGGAGTTTCGTTGCCGCAGCGATGAGTTACTGGGTTTTTATGCTGACGAAATCCGTGCAGCGATCAATGCCATGCAGACGCTGGCGCTGACCGACGCCGAATATGCCTGGTTATCTGACCTCCCCTTCTTTGCTGACGACTACCTTAATTGGCTGCGCAATTTTCGCTATGACCCCCAGCAGGTCGACGTGCAAAATCACAACGGCAAGCTGGCCATCCGAATTCAGGGGCCCTGGCGTGAGGTCATCATGTGGGAAGTTCCCCTGTTGGCCTTGATCAGCGAAGTGGTGCATCGCCATCGTACACCACACACCGGCAGCCAGCAGGCCGTGGACTTTCTGCACCAGAAACTGGCGACGTTTAAAACGCAAATTGCGGATACCGATATGTCACGTTTTCGGTTGATGGATTTTGGTACCCGTCGCCGCTATTCCCGGTCGGTGCAGGAAGCCATTGTCAGTACGCTGAAGCAGGACTTTCCCTGGCTGATGGGCACCAGCAACTATGATCTGGCCCGCCGTCTTGAACTGACACCTGTCGGCACGCAGGCGCACGAATGGTTTCAGGCTTTTCAGCAAATCAGTCCGGTGCTGGCGAACAGCCAGCGGGCCGCGTTACAGGCCTGGCTGGATGAATATGATGACAAACTGGGTATTGCGTTAACGGACTGCATCGCTATGGACGCCTTCCTGCGCGACTTCGGCCCGGTCTTCGCCCGCCGTTACCAAGGTTTACGCCATGATTCGGGCGACCCGGTTGAATGGGGTGAAAAAGCCCTGGCGCATTATCAGCAACTGGGCATAGATCCACAGAGTAAAACCCTGGTGTTCTCCGACAACCTGAATCTGGATAAAGCGCTGGCGCTCTATCGCCACTTTGGTCAGCGTACTCACGTAGTATTTGGCATTGGCACCCGACTGACCTGCGATATTCCCGGCGTGACGCCACTCAATATTGTCATTAAGCTGGTGCAGTGTAACGGGAAGCCGGTTGCCAAGCTGTCAGACAGTCCGGGCAAAACCATTTGTCAGGATAAAGCCTTCGTCAGAGCCTTGAGAAAAGCCTTTGACCTGCCACTGGTAAAAAAAGCCAGCTAAGCGCTATGTGACTGGGGCGCGCTGCGCGCCGCTTTCCTGGCAATAAATCTGCCCTTCCCCCTGAATTTTGCTTGTTTCCTGTTGACTCGCAAGTAACATAGCAACACCCCAGTCTGGGGAATTCATTCACACACTTCTTCTATATAGAGAGATATTTATGAGCGTAGTGCCTGTAGCGGATGTACTGCACGGTCGCGTCGCGGTTGACAGTGAAGTCACCGTACGTGGTTGGGTACGTACCCGAAGAGATTCAAAAGCCGGTCTGTCCTTTATCGCCGTGTATGACGGCTCCTGCTTTAATCCCGTTCAGGCCGTCGTCAATAATTCTCTGAATAATTACCAGGACGAAGTGCTGCGCCTGACTACCGGCTGCTCCGTCATTGTCACCGGTACCGTTGTGGCATCTCCGGGCCAGGGGCAGGCGTTTGAAATCCAGGCGACAAAGCTGGAGGTGGTAGGCTGGGTGGAAGATCCCGACAGCTATCCTATGGCGGCCAAACGTCACAGCATTGAGTATTTGCGTGAAGTGGCCCACCTGCGTCCACGCACGAACCTGATTGGTGCCGTAGCCCGTGTTCGTCACACGCTGGCGCAGGCGCTGCACCGTTTCTTCCATGAGAACGGCTATTTCTGGGTTTCTACGCCGCTGATTACCGCTTCCGATACCGAAGGTGCGGGTGAAATGTTCCGCGTATCAACGCTGGATCTGGAAAACCTGCCGCGTGACGATCAGGGCAAAGTCGACTTTTCAGAAGACTTCTTTGGTAAGGAAGCTTTCCTGACGGTATCCGGCCAGCTCAACGGCGAAACCTACGCCAGTGCGCTGTCAAAAATTTATACCTTTGGCCCCACCTTCCGGGCCGAAAACTCCAACACCAGCCGTCATCTCGCCGAATTCTGGATGCTGGAGCCGGAAATAGCCTTCGCCTCCCTGGATGATGCGGCCGATCTGGCGGAAGCCATGCTGAAGTATGTGTTTAAAGCCGTCCTGGAAGAACGTGCAGACGACATGGCGTTCTTTGCCGAGCGCGTTGATAACGACGCCATCGCTCGTCTGGAGCGTTTTGTTACCACAGACTTTGCGCAGGTCGACTATACCGATGCCGTCGAGATTCTGATGAACTGCGGCCAGACGTTTGAGAACTCTGTCTCCTGGGGCATTGATTTGTCTTCTGAGCATGAGCGTTACCTGGCGGAGAAACACTTCAAAGCGCCTGTCGTTGTGAAAAACTACCCGAAAGACATCAAAGCGTTCTACATGCGCCTTAACGAAGACGGTAAAACCGTGGCCGCAATGGATGTGTTAGCGCCTGGCATTGGTGAAATTATCGGCGGTTCACAGCGTGAAGAGCGTCTGGATGTACTGGATGCGCGTCTGGAAGAGATGGGGCTGAAAAAAGAGGATTACTGGTGGTATCGTGATCTGCGTCGCTATGGCACCGTTCCCCATTCCGGATTCGGATTAGGTTTCGAACGTTTAATCGCCTATGTCACAGGCGTACAAAATGTAAGAGATGTTATCCCGTTCCCACGTACGCCACGTAATGCGAGCTTCTGATTTTCAGCATTTAATATAAGAAATTCATATATATAAAGAGGTCGGCTTCGCCGGCCATTTTTTATTTTTGTAAATTTTGATATGACTCACAAAGTTCCGTTGTTTTTACATTTAGAAATAAATTTTTTATCTTTGAAACAAGATTACGACTTTTGTAACATTTTCACAGTAGAATTACCCGATGGGGGATGGAAAGATGCGTGCAGACACAGGAGACACCAAACTTCTTTCAAGGTTCATGTAAAGATTTCTTGACGGCAGTGGCAGGTGTCCAAATAACTCCAATGAGGGTAATAAATAATGATGAAGCGCAACATTCTGGCAGTGGTTATCCCTGCTCTGCTCGCCGCTGGCGCAGCCAATGCAGCAGAAGTTTATAATAAAGACGGCAATAAGCTGGACCTGTACGGTAAAGTGGATGCGCGTCACCAGTTCTCTGATAACTCAGACGATGACGGCGATCAGACTTATATCCGCTTCGGCTTCAAAGGCGAAACCAAGATCAATGACCAGATGACCGGTTATGGTCAGTGGGAATACAACATCCAGGGTAATAACTCTGAAGGTTCTGACGCACAGAGCGGTAACAAAACCCGTCTGGGCTTCGCAGGTCTGAAATTCGGCGACGCTGGCTCAATCGACTACGGCCGTAACTACGGTGTGGTTTATGATGCAATCGGCTGGACCGATATGCTGCCAGTCTTCGGTGGTGACTCAGGTAACTCTGATAACTTTATGAATGGCCGTAGTGGTGGTCTGCTGACCTACCGCAACACCAATTTCTTTGGTCTGGTGGATGGCTGGAACTTTGCGCTTCAGTATCAGGGCAAAAATGAGAACTCAAACCGTAGTGATCGCAGAGCGAATGGCGATGGCTGGGGTGTGTCAACATCTTACACCTCGCCAATCGGCGTGGGCATTGTAGGTGCCTATAGCAGCAGCGATCGTACTAATTCTCAGGCTGCTGGTGGACAGACAACTTATTCTAACAATGGCAGCACCACTACCACTACTGACGTAACAGGTCAGGGTGCCGGTAAGCATGCCGAAAGCTGGGCAACTGCACTGAAGTATGATGCTAACAACATCTACTTAGCTGCCATGTATGGTGAAATGCGCAATGCCGCACCAATTTCATCTTCTTCTACTGGCAACTTTATTGCAAACAATGGTCAGACTTTCACCAACGCATCATTCGCTGGCTACGCTAACAAAGCGCAGATCATTGAACTGGTAGCACAATATCAGTTCGATTTTGGTCTGCGTCCGTCTCTGGCCTATGTCCAGTCTAAAGCGAAAGACATCGAAAATATCGGCGATGCTGACCTGTACAAATACTTCGATGTGGGCGCAACCTACTACTTCAACAAAAACATGGCCACCTACGTTGATTATAAAATCAACCAGCTGGACAAAAACAACCCACTGGGCATTCCTAACGACGACGTAGTCGGCCTGGGTGTGGTTTACCAGTTCTAAGTTTGTTGATGCAGTACAAAAAACGGAGCTTCGGCTCCGTTTTTTATTGCCTTTATTCAGCGTAGCCGATACGTGGCCCCCCTCTCCCTATAAGTACCGGTAATTCTGCCGACCGGACAATGAATTTTATCGCAAACGGTTGGCATTTCGCCGTGCTGACGTTAACCTGATGCTTCATTTGCTAAAGTTCACGCTACTGGACCCGACTCATGTTTGAATCGATCTCTGCTGCACCTGCCGATCCTATCCTTGGCCTGGCCGATCTGTTTCGTGCCGATGACCGCCCGAATAAAATTAATCTCGGTATTGGCGTTTATAAAGATGAAACCGGGAAAACCCCGGTGCTCACCAGCGTTAAAAAAGCAGAGCAATATCTGCTGGAAAACGAGACCAGCAAAAATTACCTGAGCATTGACGGTCTGCCGGATTTCGCACACTGCACTCAGGAATTGTTATTTGGTAAAGGCAACGCCCTGATTTCGGCGGGCCGCGTACGTTCCGCGCAGACGCCAGGCGGGACAGGTGCACTGCGTGTCGCTGCGGATTTTCTGGCCACGCAGACGTCGGTGAAGCGCGTATGGGTCAGCAACCCGAGCTGGCCGAACCATAAAAACGTGTTTAACGCCGCGGGTCTCGAGGTGTGTGAATACTCGTATTATGATGCGGTCAACCATACGCTGGACTTTGACAGCATGCTGGCCTCGCTGAAAGCGGTTAAAGCCGGTGATGTGGTGCTGTTCCACGGCTGCTGCCATAACCCAACCGGTATCGATCCGACAGCAGAGCAGTGGCAACAGCTGGCTGCGCTTTCCAAAGCCAATGGCTGGTTGCCGCTGTTTGACTTCGCCTATCAGGGCTTTGCCCGTGGGCTGGAAGAAGATGCAGCAGGTCTGCGCCTGTTTGCGGCCAGCCATCAGGAGCTGATTGTGGCCAGTTCCTATTCCAAAAACTTTGGTCTGTATAATGAACGCGTGGGTGCGATTACGCTGGTGGCGAGCGATGCAGCCACGGCCGATACCGCCTTCAGTCAGGTGAAGTACACGATTCGCGCGAACTACTCTAACCCACCGTCACACGGTGCGGCAGTGGTTGCAACCATCCTGGGAAATGACGCGCTCCGTACCATCTGGCAGCAGGAGTTGTCCGATATGCGTCAGCGTATCCAGCGCATGCGTCAGCTGTTTGTGAATACGCTGGCGGAAAAAGGGGCGCAGCAGGATTTCAGCTTTATCATTAAGCAGAACGGCATGTTCTCGTTCAGCGGGCTGACCAAAGATCAGGTCATTCGTCTGCGTGAAGAGTTTGGCGTATATGCGGTGAACTCAGGTCGGGTGAACGTGGCCGGGATGACGCCCGATAATATGTCTGCCCTGTGTGAAGCGATTGTCGCCGTGCTGTAATCCTGTCCTTATGAAAAAAAATGGGCCTGACTGGCCCATTTTTTATTGCAGAAAAGGATTCGTCAGACGTTCACGACCTAAAGTGGATAGCGGACCGTGACCGGGCAAAAACGTCACATCATCTCCCAGCGGCAACACTTTGTTTTTGATGGCATCAATCAGATGCTGATGGTTACCCTGCGGAAAGTCGGTGCGTCCTACACCACCGTTAAAGATCACATCACCGGAAACCAGTAAACGCCACTGTCGGTCAAAAAACACGATATGGCCTGGCGTATGACCGGGACAGTGCAGAACCTCAAGATTAACCTGACCAACCTGAACAGTGTCCCCCTCTTCCAGCCAGCGATCGGGCGTAAGCGGCGCGCAGTACTCAAGTCCAAACATCTGGCTCTGCGTGGGCAATGCCTCAAGCCAGAACGCATCCTGTTTGTGCGGGCCTACCAGCGGTATGTTCCAGCAGGCCGCCAGTTCCGCCGCGGCCCCGACATGATCAAGATGACCATGCGTCAGCAGGATCTGGCCAGGCGTTAAATCAAGCTGTTCCAGCGTTTGCCTGATTGTATCGGCGTCACCACCCGGATCCACAATCGCAGATTCACGTGTGGTGTCGCACCAGATAACCGAACAGTTCTGCGCGAAGGCGGTAACGGGGATAATGTGATAATTCATAACGCTCCATGGTCGGTACCCGCAGCGTTGCCGACGTTACGACCAGTGCCTGACCGGACCGGTATCAATATGTACAAAGTTGCTGCTGGGGTAATATCCTACACCACCCGCCCGCATTTTTAACGCAGCTTTCCGGACATTCGCCAGACTAATCCCCTCAATATGGAAATCCATCGCCTGACCTTTGGTGTGGTAGCTGTGTTTGGCGACACCAGGACCAGATTCGCGCAGCATATTATTGGTGGCCAGAGTACGGTAGCCCGAGATCAGCTGAACGGGCTTACGCGTTTCCAGCAGCGTCTGGAGGCGGTAGAGCTGATCGAAAAGGTGGGGATCGATACTTTTGATTTTATTGGCGCGGTAGTCACGGAAAAAATGGTTAAGACGCGATAACTCGCTCTTGTCGTAACTTTTACCGTTGAAGAATTCTGTTTTGAGGGTTTCACCCGTGTGAAGGTTATTCAGCGTTAAGACGCGCGGTCGTGACGTAGAGAGTGAAGCCATCGCTGACGTCGGCAACAAAGCCAGTCCCGCAGCGGCACTTCCGCAAAACAACAGTTTGCGACGGACAGAATCAATTGTAGACATGAAGCGTTTTACCTGAGAACAGAGCCAATGACACGTGCAAAAAACGCACTGGCGGAACCATAACTTTCTCGCGATAGCACGTCAACCCATGTCTGGCAAGTTTGGAAGACGGCGCCTCATCGGAGACACCGCCTTTCTCAGGTCATCTTCCCGTGCGCAATGCGCACTTACGGTTAAAAATCAACCGTTAGAGGAGCAACTGCTGCGCGCGACTCAGCACCAGACTCCCGGAACGGGCAGTATTATCATAATTGTAAATATCTGTACGAAACTGCGTTTTACCATCATCCGCGACCCAGGCGGTTAAATAATACAGGTTAACCGGTATCCGATGGCGAATAGGCACATAGCGCGTATCACCCTGTTTTAACGTCCCTGAGATACGGGCATCATTCCAGCCTACATCCTGCAGCAGAATGCCCGCCAGTTCTGACGCTTTGTTGACCCGCACGCAGCCCGAGCTGAGTGCGCGAATATCACGCTGGAACAGATTATGATTGGGCGTGTCGTGCAAATAGATAGCATCTGAACTGGGCATATTAAATTTGAAACGGCCCAGTGAATTAGTCTGCCCCGGCGCCTGACGAATTCGGTACGGGAACGACGAGGCAGACACCATACTCCAGTCGATCATGGTGGGATCGATCACCTCCGCATCCGCACTCAAGCCCGACAGCAGGGTATATCCATGCTTATACAGGTACGTCGGGTCCTGTTTCACTTTTGGAATGATGTCCTGGCGCACCAGCGTGGTAGGCACATTCCACGGCGGATTCAGCACCACGTTGTTGAGCGCGCTGCGCATCAGTGGCGTTTTACGGTCTGGCCGGCCCACAATCACCCGCGATGTCAGCACCCGGGTGCCGTTGTTGTAATAATTCAACGAGTAATTAGGAATGTTGACCATAATGCCGTTGTGCATATCATCCGGCAGCAAACGCAGGCGTTGAATGTTCAGCGCCAGCAGGGCGGCACGTTGCTGAGGTGACACATTCAGCCATTCACGCGTACGCGGACCAATGGCACCATCCGCGTCCAGCCCCTGCCACTGTTGAAAGCGTTTTACCGCTGCAACCAGATTATCGTCATAGACATTGACGCCACTTGTCGCCGTAGGTGCCACTTGTACGTTGTCCGGCGCGCCTGGCGGTGGCGGCGGAATAGCGTTTACGGCAACGGCAGACGGACTGACCGCGACGGGTTCACTGTGGCTGACCGTAACTGGCGCAGTAGGAACCGCATCGTCATTCGGTGCAGGTGCCGTCGTCTGTGCACTTAACATACCGCTGCGCCGCAGGATTTCCCGCAGTGCCGGTACATCATCACTGACCTGACCGGGCCTTACCGTGTCGCGATTTTTGATTTGCGGCCACGGCTGTTTATCGTTAAGCAGGTTTATTAACGCTTTGTGCATTAAGGGATACTGCGGATGTTGCGGTTCCAGCGAATTCACAAAGGCCGCTGCCCGCCCCGCATTCACGGCGTTTTGCCAGGCATTAATGACGGACACCGACGGCACCGCCAACTTATAGGGCACCGTACTGTAGAGCCACGTTTCCCCCTGTGCGGGAACCGATGAGACAAACTGCAGATAACCCAGCATGGCATCGGACAGTGTCACATCGCGGGCGAATCCGGTAATGGATGGATCGGTCAGACGCTCCACCCACCGGGTAAATTGTGGCTGGACGCCGGATAACGCTACCTCAGCCAGCTGCTGCTGAAACTTCTGCACGGCGTCATGATCCTGCCAGATCGGTTGCATATTTCGTGCGGCATACAGGGCGGCCAGTGAAGCACTGTAAAAAGGCTGACTGTCACTGGCAAACGCCTGGCGAATTTTTTGCTGACTGGCAGAAACAGAGGTGGTGGCCTGGGTCGAATGGACACCGGGCATGGCCGCGATGATAGCCGCCTGGGACGGCACGCACGGACTCAGGGCAAGTGCCAGCACCAGCCATGAACTAACCTGATGAATTGTTAAGCCTTTATTCAGTAACATCCCTGCCCCCTTCATTAATCTACCGCGCAGCCTGAGAGGAAAAAGCTGCAATCGGGCTGTTACTCATATGACTGAGTATACAAACAAAAACGGCATTTGCCTCCTGCGACAAATGCCGTTACCAGATTAACCAATGGCGCTGTTTTTGACTATCCTTGCCGCACGAATATTATGTCGTCGTTTCACTGGCCGAATCGGCTTCACTGCCGCGTTTGGCAGGCAGCGGATCGGCGGCGAAACCCCGTAATCCCACGACATGAACGTGTTCCGTGTTGTTAAACACTTTACGCATCAGTTTGTAGGTCGTGCCCTTCTCAGGACTGATGTTCTCAGGTGCAGCGATGACCAGTTGCATCTCCAGGCGCTCACAGAGTTCAAACAGCGTGGCGATTGAACGCGCATCCAGACGGGCGGCTTCATCTAAGAACAGCAAGCGGCAGGGTGAGATATCTTTCCCACGCAGACGGCGTGATTCCTCTTCCCAGCTCTGCACGACCATGACCAGGATCGACATACCGGTACCAATCGCTTCACCGGTAGAGAGCGCACCACTTTCTGCACGCAGCCAGCCATCGGAGCCACGATTCACCTCGACTTCCATCTCCAGGTAGTTACGGTAATCCAGCAGTTCTTCACCAATTGTCTGCGGCGTGCGCTGTCCCATATCGATCTGTGGATTGAGGCGTTGATACAGTTTTGCCAGCGCTTCCGAGAAGGTCAGTCGGTTGCTGTTAAACAGATCCTGATGCTGTTCATGCTCCTCGGACAAGGTATCGAGCAGCATCGCGTGTGTTTCCCGCACGTTCACGTTGAGCCGCACGCTGCGCACCTGTCCAAAGCTGACGGTCTGTAACCCCTGGTTCAGCTGGCGAATACGGTTCTGTTCACGCTGAATCGTTTTGCGAATAATGTTCGCCACGCTGCGTGAACTGATGGCCAGCGTTTGCTCGCGGGCGGTCAGCTCTTCCGTCAGACGGTTCAGCTCGATTTCCATCTGTTCGATGGCTTCAACCGGATCGTCGGTGCGGATAATGTCCTGACGGATACGTTCGCGCAGATGCTGATACACGGCGATAAAGAACTGAATTTTACGCTCTGGTCGTTTGGGATCTTCCGACAGGCGCAGCACATCGCGCAGGTGTTCGTTATCCGCCACCGCCAGGCGCAGTGCACCGAGTGCCTTATCCGACATTGAACGCAGCTCATCCGCGCTCAGGTAAGCCAGCTCCCGACGATGCAGACGCCGCTCCACGCCATTGTCCTTCACCAGACGCAGCACCATGCACCAGCCTGCTTTGGCACTGACCACCTGTTCGCGGATCTGATGATAGTTGCGCTCAAGCTGGCGCAGTTTCTTCTGCAGATTGTCCATTTCGGCTTCGCAGAAAGTGAGCTGTTTCTCCAGCTGGTTACGACGGGCACGATTGTGACTGAGCGCGGTATACAGCTCGTCACGGCGGATACGGGCGCGTTCTTCCGCGCTGGCATCCGCCTGCACACCGATATCCTGCATCTCCTGCTGCAACTCTTTCAGCATGTCGCGTTTGGCGTCATAAGCGCTTTTCAGCGATGCCAGCACCTGAGAATACTGGGTCAGCTGCGACTGATGGGCACGCAGGCGCTCACGGCAGCGGCTGCGCTCCGCTTCCGCCTGCTCCAGACGCTGGCGCAGCTTATCACTCAGATCGGTGTTGCCACCGAGCATACTGGCCGAGTCGTCATAGCTGAAGTGAGCGCGACGCTGTACCACCTCGGTCAGCGCAAAAGCCTGCTGACGCGCGCGTTGCTGCTGCTGCTGTGCATGCTGGTAATCTGCCTGCAACTGGTCGTGCTGTTCCGGATCGCTCTGCAGCACCGCCAGCATCGGTTCAAGTTTGGCCAGCTTCGCCCCATGCTGATGGAGGAAGCGTGCGGCTTCCTGCGCGTCTTCCACCTGCTCACGGATCTCTTCGCAACGGTCTGCCAGCGTGTCGTCCAGTAACAGATTAACGCGCGGCAACAGGCGGTTAAGCTGCGCAACGCCCTCTTTGGCCAGGTCAAACTGCTGACGTTGCTGCTGATTGTTGCTTTCATGCTGGTTGAGCGCACGTTCCAGCTCACCCCGACGGGCGCCGAGCTGACGAATCTGCGCTTCGGGATCGTCATCAAAGGCGACCGCCAGATGGCTACCGATAAAACGGCTGAATGACTGATGAAGCCGCTGCGTCTTTTGAACGTCAAACGACAGGGTGGCATACCGTTCCGCCAGACGATCGCGTTCGTTATTGAGCAACTCCAGCTGGTTTTCGCGTGCCGCCCGGCCGAAAAGCGGGATTTTAGGGAAGCGGGAATAGCGCCACTGGCGCTCGGCCACCTTGACCACGACGGCATTTTGTAACTCGTCGACGCTGAACACGCTGTCATCAAAGGATTGCGGATCGCCCTCGATCAAATAGAGATCTTCCGGGCACTCTTCCAGGCCATCCAGTTGCTCACGCACCAGCGAAAGATCGGGCACCACAATGGCGTGACGTGACGGGCCGTACAGGGCGGAGAAGTAAGGCGCATCGTCGAGCGTGACATCGTCATAAATCTCAGACAGCAGCACACCGCCAAAGCGTTCGGCCAGCTGGTTCAGTCGCGGATCTTCCGCACCGCCCGGCTGGCTCAAGCGCTCAATCTGCTGCTCAATTTCACGTTTCCTTGCGGCCACTTCATCACGTTCAACAGTGGTTTCACGTTCCCGCTCCAGCAGCTGCTGCATGTATTCCGTAACGTCCTGGCTGCTGGTCAACGCCTGACCGGTTTGCTCGCTGAGCTGCGTCAGGATTTCTTGCGCAGCCAGCCAGTGCGGCGCACGCGCGGTCAACGTCGCGATGCGCTGACGGAGCTGTTCCAGCTCCTGACGCATCAACATACGCTGTTCGCCCGCATCGGCAACGCTGCTGTTCAGCTGCTCGATTTGGGCTTCCAGTTCACGCTGCAATCCTTCCAGCGCATCAGGCTCATATTGCTGCCCCTGACGCTTGCAGAATTCCGCCAGCAGGCGTTCTGCCTCCTGCTGCTCGCGCAGGCGTTGTTCAAGTTCGCTCAGACGCAGGCGCAGTGAAGCAAGCTGATCGGCGTGGTGACGCTGATTGCTGGCATCACGCAGGAGATCGCGCCCGACTTGCCAGGCCTCTTTACGGCTGACCTCACCGGCAATGCTGGTCACCAGCGATAAGGCCTGTTCAAACTGACTGTGCGCCGCTTCGGCCACACTCAGTTTCTGCTCCAGGCGCAACAACTGCCCGGTTGCTTCTTCTTCTTTGGCCTGGAAGCTGGCCTGCCATTCCGCCGCGTTGTCGATGTTCAGCTCAGGCAATTCACACAGCGAACGCGCACGTTCCAGAGCCTGTAACGCCTGCTGATACTGAATGGCACGGGTTTGCTGCACGTCCAGCGCCTGCTGAAAATCGGCCAACTGACTTTTCAGCTCATCCACTTCCAGTTCGGCCGCTTCAGCACGGGCTTCATTTTCTTCCTGGATTTCACGCGCTTCGGCCACGACTTCACTCTGTTCTTCCAGGCGAAGTGTCAGATCCTCAATATCACTGTCATAGCGGGTAATTTTTTCCTGCTGGCGCATTGCCGTCTGCACCAGATTCAGGTGATCGCTTGCGGCCTGATAATCGATTTCAAGATCGTTCTCTGCCCCGCTGTGTTCAGCCAGCTCTCGTGCCATTTCCACGTGGCGATACTGCTCCGACGCCAGCTGCTTGCGGCTGGTGAACAGTTCATTGCGCAGTTGTAGTGCGCTATCCAGGTGGATGCGTCGTTCATTGGCATGACGCATATAGTCGGCCGATACATAGCTGGTGGCTTCAGAAATCAGGTGCTTAAACAGATCGCGATCAGACTGGGTTACGCGGATCGCTTCCAGCGTCATACGGTTTTCGCGCAGCGCAGCTTCCATGTCCTGGAACGCTTTACGCACGCCACTGTTTTCAGGCAACAGATAATCGCGCAGAGAACGGGTGATGGCGCTGGAGATACCGCCGTACAGAGAGGCTTCAATCAGGCGATAAAACTTACTGCGGTCGCTGGCGGTACGCAGACGACGCGGCACAATCCCCAGATCAAACATCATCGCGTGATAGTCCGTTACCGAGCTGTACTGCCGATACTGGACACCTTCCAGCGCCTCGACGCGTTCTTTGACCTCGTTAAGCGGTAACACGCGCGCCTGACGGCTGTTCAGAATTTCCGTGAGCATGTCCGTGGGCAGCGTATCCGTGGGCAGGCCATGGATACTAAAGGGCTTGATATCAACCTTTTTGTCACGTCCTGCCACCTGCTGTAACCGGACCCCGACCACCACACGTTGATGGCGTGAGTTCACTACGTCCAGCATCGCGTAGCAGACGCCTGCCCGCAGTTTGCCGTGCAGGCCTTTATCGCGTGAGCCTGAAGTTGCGCCCGCTTCGGTGGTGTTACGGAAATGCAGCAGGGTTAAGTCAGGAATCAGCGCCGTGACAAAGGCCGCCATTGTGGTGGACTTACCTGCCCCGTTCCCGCCCGACAGCGTGGTGACCAGTTCATCCAGATCAAAGGTTCGGGCAAAAAACCCGTTCCAGTTGATCAGGGTTAGCGAACGAAATTTGCCGCGTTCAATCATGCCTGCTCTTCCTCCGCGATATCACCCGCATCGCTGTCATTCTCTTCACTGTCATCAGCCTCTGTGGCTGCCGTCGTGTTGTCCAGCAACATCGCTTCGCCATCGCGGATCAGGCGCAGTTGCGCTTCACGCGCATCATCACCGCTACGGACATCGGCACCAAAGCGGAAGACAGACTCGGTAATACGAAACTTGCTGCTGTCGTTGCCAAAAAACCACACCATGCCCAGACGGCGCAGGCGGCTTAAGGACGCACGCATTTTTTCCTGTAACTTAGCCCGATCGAGATCCGACCCGGTTGAACGCTGGTTAACCAGCTTCAGCAGCTTGCTTTCGTCCGCCAGGGACAGCAGTTCATCATAGAGTTCCTGTTGCGTGAAAATGCCTTCATTCGCCAGGCGTTCCGGGCTGAGATACAGATAGCAGAGGATTTTCCCGACCATCATGTCCAGTTCGGAAAGCACGGAACGGGGAATCAGCGTGGTTGAGCGTGGACGCAGATAGAAAAAGCCCTCTGGAGCACGAATCAGCTCAACGTTGTAGCGCGTGTAAAACTCTTCCAGATACTGCTGGTAATCCATCAGAAAAGCGTGGTTATCCAGCTCTTCAATGCCAATATGGCGACCGGCACGTAACTGGCTGTCCAGCGCCGGAAAAATCGGATTTGCCAGTGCCTGTGCCAGCTTAACCGGCATCACTTGTTCAATATTTGTCGATGACATGTGCCTGCACCTTGGCTCCGTAATCATTAATGGCTTGCCATTCCACAGGCAAACCGGCTAAATCGGCTTCCGCTACACCTAATCGCACCGCCTGGTCCACGACAATGCGCGCAAGGTCGAAGTGACGCGCGCGCGGGTACTGGGCCAGATAGTCGCGCATGACGGCGGCGAGGTTAAGCGGTTTTTGCTGCGTTTTATAAATCGTTAAGGCTTCTTCGATCATGGCCGCCAGCTGCTCGCGAATTTCATTAAATTCTTCGAACTCCAGTTCAGCAGGTAATTCGCCCATCACTTCGTCATTACGCAGCGTCAGCTCATCGTCACGCATATCGTAAAGACGTTCGGCATTGGCATAAGTCAGCGCCCAGGGTGAGTCAAAATAGTTCTGTACGGATACGCGCAGGCGCTGGGCAAAAACACGGTTTTTGTCCATGTCGATAGCGGTGCGGATAAATTTATGTACGTGGCGGTCATAACCAATCCACAGGTCAATGGCCTGCTGTCCCCAACTGGTGATGCGGTCGAGTTTACTTTGCAGATCGAACACCAGTTTATCGACGAAGCCCAAATCCGGGCTGTCCAGCGTCGCATCCTGAATACGCAGCAGATTTTCCTGGAGTTTGTCACCAGCCGCTTCCAGCGTATCCTGCAATTCACGCAGCGTACCGGAAGTTTCCGACAGTAACATTTCACAGCTTGAAATCGCGGCGCGCCAGTCTTTATTCAGTAGCTCCGCAATATCCGCTTTCACCGCCTGCTGCTGCTCATCCATCAGGCGTTGCGTCATATCAATGCTGTCGAAGATTTCGGCTACGGAGTATTTCAGCGGCGCGAATACGTTACGATGCCAGTAAAATTCATCGCCATTCTCCTGCGCAGCGTCGGCGGCACGCTTAAGTTCAGCGGCAACGATGGAAAGCTGCATGGAAAGCCGCAGCGTGGAGAACTCGCGCTGGCGGATATAGTAATCCGTGATGCCGATGGCCAGCGGCGTCAGACGATAAATTGCATTGCCTTCAGTTAATTCACTGGTGAAACGGTTCAACAGGCGCTGACGCACCATATCATTGATGGCGTTGTTGGCCCGCACCAGTACGGTTTCGCTGGTTTGTTCAAACGCTTTGCTGACATGACGAAACGCATCGACCAGGTCACCTTCACTCATTTCTCCGTCCATGCGCTCGCCATTCAGCGTGGCGATGGCCAGCAAAAAAGCCAGACGTTCAACGGGCAGCGCAAGGGAGAAATCGTTCTTGCGCGCCCAGGATACCAGCTCCGGTACCGTCTGGGAAAATTCACTCATAATTCGTCCTTCTGCCCGGGTTTGCGCGCGGTCACGTGGATGTAACGCCCTAAGCTTAAAAAGGGTTCCTGACGGCAAAAACGCCGCTCCATCTCAATGATTTCGTCGTCGCTTTTTGGCTCGCCTTTAGGCGGCTTCATATAGTCGCTGAACACCCGAATCCCGGCACGCTGTTCAATCTGGAAACCGCAGGCCTCTAACCAGCGTGACACATCGTCAGGATCGCGCGGATAGTCCGGTGACAGCGTGCGCTTCTTACGCTTGGTTAAGTTGGTACGAAGGTAACCAAAATTGCCCAGCGTCAGGGTGCGTAATGTTAACCCATGCAGGTTATAAAACATCAATGACAGCACGCCCCTCGGCCGCAATGTATCAAACAGGGCTTTCAGCACGGTTTCCGGTTCAGCGACCCATTCAAGCACAGCGTGAAACAATACCAGATCCACCGGCTTATCCAAATGTTCACCGACCTGCTGCGCGCTAATTTGTTTGAATTGCATGTTATGGCTCACACCCAGCGCATCCGCATTTTCCTGGGCACGGCGCAACATTTCACCTGAGAGGTCGCACAGCAGAATCTGATGGCCCCGCGCGGCCAGTCCACTGGAAATTTGCCCAATGCCACCGCCCGCATCCAGCACGTTCAGTGAGGGAGACGAGGACGTCAGGCTGGGAAGCAAGGCTTCAAGCTCATCCCAGACGATTGCCTGACGCACCCGGCCTTTGGTGGTGCCGTAAATATTTTGCGAAAATTTATCCGCGAGATCGTCAAAGTTACGATCCTGCATGGCATGGACTCCGGTATGCTGCGGTAAAACGTATGCTATTTTGTCACAGGTGCCGTAAGAATGAAGCTTTCATGCCCTTCTTCTGCTCTGGCTGCTGTTTTTTCGGACAACAAGAGGGATTTTACATGTTTTTTATGCTGAAAAAGGCATTTGGCAACCTGTTACTGCCCCTGCCTTTTCTGCTTCTTTTAATGGCTGTCGGTATTTTGCTGCTTTGGTTCAGCCGCTGGCAGAAAAGCGGTAAAATCTTTATCTCAGTGAGTTGGCTGATGTTATTACTGATAAGCCTACAGCCGGTCGCCGATCGCTTACTGTTGCCCGTCGAATCGCATTACCCGACGTGGAATGGGACTGAAAAAGTCGATTACATCGTGGTGTTAGGGGGCGGCTATACCTATAACCCGGCCTGGGCGCCCAGCTCGAACCTGCTGAACAACAGTTTGCCTCGCGTGACAGAAGGTGTGCGTCAGTGGCAGCGCCATCCGGATGCTACCCTGGTCTTTACCGGTGCTGCGGCAGGGCAAAATCCCAAAAGTAATGCCTGGGTCGCCGCACAGGTTGCCGAAAGCCTGGGCGTACCTTCATCGCACATTCGTCTGCTGGATCAGCCAAAAGATACCGCACAGGAGGCGCAGGCTGTCAGCACGCTCATCGGGCACCACCCTTTCCTGCTGGTTACCTCAGCTAATCATATGCCGCGCGCGATGCGGTTTTTCAATCAGGCAGGCCTCAAGCCGATTGCAGCGCCCGCCAATCAGCTGGCGATTACTTCGCCACTTAACTGGTGGGAACGTTTTTATCCTTCCCCGCTGTGGATGAGTCACAGCGAACGCGCGATCTACGAAACGCTGGGGAGCGCATTGCAACGCTTCTCATCCGCCTCACCCTCTGCCGCACGATCTGATGGATAGACGCAAAGGCGCACATCCGTCATGGCGCAGGCTGAGTGCGACCGGAACCCGGCGCCTCAGCCGCGTGCGCAGACGGTCATCGCACAAGAAGCGGAACAGGTCAGCGAAGCATCGCGGCGCGAACCCGGGTGAGATCCTCTGGCGTATCCACGCCAACGCCGGGAATCGTTTTTGCCACCGCAACGTGGATCTTTTCGCCGTACCACAGCACGCGCAACTGCTCCAGCAGTTCGATCTGCTCAAGCGGACAGGGTTCCCAGCTGATATAGCGACGAATAAACCCGGCACGATAAGCATAAATGCCGATATGGCGCAGCAGCGTGTCACCGATCTGTTCCCGGGACTGCGCATAACGTTCACGATCCCAGGGAATCGTCGCGCGTGAAAAATACAACGCGTAGCCTCTGGCATCCATGACTACCTTGACGGCGTTGGGATTGAACGCTTCTTCCGCATCCGTAATCGACACCGCCAGCGTCGCCATGCCGGCGTCAGCCTGAGCCAGATTGGTCGCCACCTGATGGACGATATCAGCGGGGATCATGGGTTCGTCGCCCTGAACATTGACGATGATCTGGTCATCCGCGAACTGAAATTTTTCAATCACTTCTGCAAGGCGTTCCGTACCGGAATGATGATCGGCGCGTGTCATACACACCTCGCCACCGGCAGCCTCGACAGCGCGGGCCACCTCAGGATGATCGGTCGCGACAATCACACGGCTGGCACCCGATTCCCGGGCGCGCTCCATCACATGCACCACCATTGGCTTGCCATGAATATCAACCAGGGGTTTACCCGGTAAACGGGTGGAAGCATAACGCGCAGGAATGATGGCAATAAAACTCATGGATGGATCTCTTCAACCGATAACGTACGGGCTTCGTTTTCCAGCAGTACCGGAATACCGTCACGCACAGGGAAAGCCAGCGCGTCGGGCTTGCAGATCAGCTCTTGCTGTTCTTTGTTAAAGTACAATTTGCCATTACAAACCGGGCAGGCAACGATTTCGAGTAAACGGTGATCCATATGTCCTCCATCTCGGACCGAGAGCGTAAGGACTAAAGCATATCACAGCGCTGATGAGAGCGGGTAAATCACACCCGCGCTGCATCAGGAATTGTTAAGCTGCCAGCGCGTTGGCCAGTGTGTCAGTAACGCCGAAGGCGCATTTTTTAGCAAGACCGTTTCGGCCCCCTGCCAACGGGCGAAGCGTTCAATAGCACGTTGCACGTCATTGAGAAAGGAAACGGTTACCGCGACGTCAGGTTCAAGCCAGATGTTGTTAATTTCCAGCAAGGCTGTTGAGCGCACCATCCGTGCATCCAGACGGGCTTTGAGTTGGCCCCGATGCAGCACCGGTAAGACAAAATAGCCATATTTACGTTTGGCCGCAGGCGTGTAACATTCAATGCGGTAGTCAAAGTCAAACAACGCAAGCGCACGTTTCCTGTCCCATACCAGCGGATCGAAAGGGGATAACAGCGTGGTATGTGTTGCGATCAACGGCGTGGCTAATGCGGCCTGAGCGTCCCGATGCAGCCACATCTCTCCCATGCCGTCGACCTCAACCGGCATGATTTCGCCGGCCGCCTGTGCCCATAAGATAAAGTCTTTAACGGGCGCGCGCTTTAGCCGGTAATAGTCTGCCAGCCACTCACGGCGAAAAATGCCCAGACTGCGTGCGCTGTTCACTAACATCAGGCGGACAGCGTCATCCTCACTGAGAGCATGCAGCGCATCCTGCCAGTCAGGCATGACACGTGAGCGTAAATCATAGACGCGCTGAAAATTATGGCGCGCTGACACCATTAGCTCCCCTGAACTGAACAGGTTTTCGAGATGCCGCTTGTGTGGTTTCCATGCCCACCATCCTGGCTTATGATTTTTTCCACTGGCGAAATCAGCCGATCTGACGGGCCCGTTGTCGCGTATATAGGTAAGTAGATCAGCGATTTCCTGCTGATGTTCCGTTGCCCAGTCTGCACTGTACTTCCAGCCCAGGCGCTCTGGCGACAGCATGCGGTGCCGCAGTAACCGGTAATCTGCGCGGGGAATAAAACAGGCTTCATGCGCCCAGTATTCGAAAATCTCCCCCTGCGCCAGCGACTCGTCCAGCCAGACGGGCGGGTAGTCGCCTAAGCGACTGAATAAGACAAGATACGGACTGCTGGCCACCACATTGATGGTGTCGATTTGCAACAGCGACATGCGGCTAATGCAGGCTGAAATATCCTGAAAACGTGCCCGACGTTTCACCGGACGCAATAACCCCTGCGCCGCGAGCTGAATATTACGTGCCTGCTGTCGTGAAAGTGAATGCGTGCCCATTCTCTTCCTTCTCAGTGGGAATTAGTGCGGCTCCCGTGATGAATACGTGCCACACAGGCGTTGTATATCGTCTAACAGTAGCCTCGCTGCCTCAGCCTGCAGATGAGCATCGACTGGAAGATACCACCATGAGGATTGCGCGAATGCGCGGCATTTAACGGCATCTTTCTCCGTCATCAACAGCGTTTGGCCGGGCGTGACCAGACGCGACAGTTCCTCTTCGCTGTAAGCATGATGATCGGCAAAGGCGATCTCCGCAACGGGCGTCAGACCGTGCTGTTTTAAGGTATGAAAAAAACGCGGCGGATGACCAATGCCGGCCATGGCGACGACATCGTGCAACGTGTTGAGCGGTCGTTGTTCACCGCTGAGCAGATGGGTTGCCATCCCCGCATGCAGTTGCATGGCAATTTCACCCTGTTGCGCTTCACCACCGTTAACGATCACCGCGTCTACCGTCTTAAGGCGGGATGCCCGTTCCCGCATGGGGCCGGCAGGTAACCACCAGCCGTTGCCAAAACGTCGCACGCCATCCACCACCACAATTTCCCGATCGCGCTGGAGCGCATAATGTTGCAGGCCATCATCAGTCACGATGAGATCCAGTGAATGATGTTGCAGAAGGGCTTCGATCGCCTCACGGCGTCGCGGTGCCACTGCCACGGGTGCAGCTGTGCGCTGCGCAATCAGCACCGGCTCGTCACCCGCCTGATCGGTGGCGGTTTCCGCAGTGACACGCAGCGGATAGCGGTCTGCTTTCCCCCCGTAGCCGCGGGAAATCACACCTACCCGTAATCCTCGCTGCTGCAGGGCGTCAACCAGCCAGATGACCACGGGTGTTTTACCATTCCCGCCCGCGGTCAGATTCCCCACCACGACAACAGGCAAGGGCGCACGCCAGCTTTTACGCCAGCCACGCCGGAAACTGAGGCGGATCAGCGCCGTAATGGCGCCATAGAGCACACTGAGTGGCCACAGGACTAACCATAATGGCGAGCGGCCACTCCAGATGCGCTCAATCATTGGCCGAACTGCATTTTATGGAGTTGAGCATAAGCACCTTTTTCCGCCAGCAGGTCGGCGTGCGTACCGCGTTCGATGATATTGCCCTCTTCCACCACCACAATTTCATCCGCTTTTTCAATAGTAGAAAGGCGATGCGCGATCACCAGTGAGGTGCGGTTTTTCTGCAGCTCATCCAGAGCAGACTGGATAGCTCGCTCGGACTCGGTGTCCAGCGCAGAGGTGGCTTCATCAAGAATCAGGATAGGACAGTCACGCAGCAGAGCGCGGGCGATGGCGATACGCTGGCGTTGACCGCCTGATAGCAGCACACCATTTTCGCCGATGACGGTATCCAGCCCCTTGTCCATGTTTTTGATAAAGTCCATCGCGTGTGCCATCGTCGCCGCCTTTTCGATTTCCTCGCGGCTGTACTGTTCACTGCGCGCATAGGCAATGTTATTGGCAACGGTATCGTTGAACAGATGCACATTTTGCGACACAAGTGCGACCTGATTACGCAACGACGCTAAGGTGTACTCACGCAGGTCATGGCCATCCAGTAAAATCTCGCCCTGCTGAATATCATAAAAACGCGTCAGCAAACTGGCGATAGTCGATTTACCTGAGCCGGAGCGCCCGACTAAGGCAACGGTTTTTCCGGCAGGCAGCATCAGGTTAATGTTTTTCAACGCAGGTGTTTCACGGCCGGGATAGGTGAAGGTCACACCACGGAATTCGACATCACCTTTTGCGCGCGTGATTTCACGCGTACCGGTGTCGTTCTCCTGCTCACTGTCGAGAATGGAGAACAGCGTCTGACAGGCCGCCATACCACGCTGAAACTGCGCATTCACGTTTGTCAGCGATTTCAGCGGGCGCATCAGAGCGATCATAGATGAGAAGACTACCGTAATGGTCCCCGCAGTCAGCGTATCCATCACGCTGGGGAAACTGGCGGCGTACAGGACGAATGCCAGAGCCAGAGAAGCAATGAGCTGAATAACCGGATCGGAGATTGAAGAGGCTGAAACCAGCTTCATCCCCTGCTGACGCATGCGGTTACTGACCTTGGCAAAACGCTCGGATTCAATGTCCTGGCCACCAAAAATCAGTACTTCTTTGTGCCCTTTCAGCATCTGCTCGGCACTGGTCGTCACCTGTCCCATGGTGTTTTGCATCGATTTGCTGATGTTGCGGAAGCGTTTTGACACGGTACGAATCGCGAAGGATACGATCGGAGCCAGAACAATCAGAATCAACGACAGCTGCCAGCTGTAATAAAACATCATGACAAACAGGCCAATTATTGAAGCGCCTTCACGCACCACGGTGACCAGCGCCCCCGATGACGACGAGGCGACCTGCTCCGAATCATAGGTGATGCGAGAGAGTAACGTACCCGTGGACTGCTGATCGAAGAACGCGACCGGCATGCCCATCATATGGCTGAACAGACGACGGCGCATATTCATCACCACATTGCCTGACACCCATGAGATGCAGTAGCTGGAGATATAGCTGCTTACGCCACGAACCAGCATCAAGCCGATGACTGCCAACGGCATCCACAGCATCACGGATCTGTCCGCTTTACCAAAGCCGTCATCCAGCAAAGGCTTCAACAGGGAGAGCATTAACGTATCGCCTGCGGCATTAATAATCAGGGCAATAGCCGCCACAATTAAGCCAGCTTTGTTGGGTGCGATCATCGGCCAGAGTCGACGGAATGTCTGCCACGTTGAGAGATCTTTATCTTGATGCATTATTTATTCACGTTGTTGGAAATAGCCGGTCATTCTACCTGGATTCGCGTTTGACGCCAAACCACTGATGATACCAACGGGGCACTAATTGTTCTCTGAAGGAAAAAACCTGCACGGTGTTTGCCTCTATTTTGATACTTATTTGTCCGGACTGACCGGTATCACGCCAGTCATAAGCGTGTTCACGGTAATTTCGCAGCACGGACTTCGCGGGCATTTGCCACGCATTATAGCGTGCTACAGAGGCGATGGCGGTATGGCCGGGGATGCTGCGCAGCAGTATGCGCGATGAGGATGACCGGCTGCCATGATGAGGTACCTGCAGAATATCCGCCTTTAACTGCTGCTTTTCCAGCCGCACTAACTGCCGCTCCGCCTCGGTTTCCAGATCGCCCGTGAGTAACAAACGGACGCTTCCATCATCCACACTCACCACACATGAATCGTTGTTTTCCCCCTAGTTGGGAGACGTTGCTGGCCAGAGCACCCGGAAATGTAGCCGTTTCCAGCGCCATGTGGTACCGCGTACACAGGGTAAATGCCCGCTTTCTGCAAGTCCGCTGCGCATCCATACAGTAGGGACATGTTGCAGAATAGCCGACAGCCCGCCGGTATGGTCAAGATGCCGGTGGCTGAGAATAACCTCCAGCAGTCTGAGTCCTTTACGTTCAAGCCAGGGCAGAATAACGCGGCTCCCTGCATCGCTGTATTTCCAGCGTGGACCGGTATCGTAGAGCACCGCTTCATCGCCCTGACTGATGACGACGCTCAATCCATGCCCCACGTCCAGCATATCAATGCGCCATAGCGCTTCCGGATTAGCATGGCGGGAAAACAGGATTGCCAGTGCGACAGCGCTACAACTGAACGGCATGGAGAACAGTACGCTGGAACGCCACAGGAGTAGCCCTCCCTATATGGCTATTATCAGGAAAGGTGCGCCTTGCAGCGGCCACCAGCCTGCCGGTAGCAGGGCAAGGCCGGAGAACAGAAACCGCAGGGACAGATCGGCCGCCTGCCACCCCCACACTGATAATGCCGGGAAAGGTAGCAACAGGGTGATGAGTATCAATGGCACCGTAATAAACGACACGACAGGAATCGCAAACAGATTAGCGAACAGCGCGGTCAGGCTGATGCCATTAAATAATGCGGCCTGAAGCGGCACCATCAGGATCATCATTCCCAGTTGCAGATGAAGGAGTTGCAGTAAAAACCAGCGCCGCCTGTCACGAAAGCGCTCGGCCAGAGGAAACCAGCGATACCAGGTCAGCAACATCCCCACCGCCAGCACCGACAGCCAGAAGCTGTCCGAGAGAACGGTAAGCGGATCCAGTGCCAGCAACAACCCTACGCAGAGCGTCCAGATTTGCCAGGAGCTGAGCTGTATACCTGTTATACGTGTTATTGCCCATAGCGTCAGTGCCAGTAATGCCCGCTGCGCTGGCGCCTGGGCCCCTGAAAGCCACGTATAGAGTGCGGCACAGAGCCAACTGACAATGAGCGGATACAGATAGCTAATGCAGCGTGCCGGTAACAAAAACTGGCTGCCCCGCGCCAGTAGCCATCCGGTGCCCGCGGCCAGGCCAATGTGCATACCTGAAATGGCCATAAGATGCGCCGTTCCGGTATCACGTAACAGCTGACGGGTTGCCTCACTCAGATTGTCGCGAATGCCAAAAGCCAGTGCCTCCAGCGTAGCCGGAGCGGGTAAATGTTCGTAATGTTGCCTGTGGCCACGAATATGCTGCCAACGCCAGCTGCATTCAGACTGCACAGGATGTTGCTTGATAATGCGCCCCTGCACCGGGGTATGATTCGCCATGGAAAAGCGTTGTGCGTCGAATTCTCCCTCATTGAGTCTGGCATGAACAGCGCGTAACCTGAGCCGCATTTGCCAGCTCTGCCCCGGACAATAGGCTGTAGCGTTATCCTGCAGTGACAGCCAGGCAAAACGGGGAGGAAAGAAAATCCGGTTTCCCGCTTTCAACATTCTGACCCGAATACGTGACGCGTCTTGTTTTACCTCTTCAATTTGCACGACAAACCAGGCGGGTCGGGTACTCATCCATTCCGTGTCGTTGACCAGGGATTGCGCATTAACCAGCCCCCAGGCGGCCAGCAAAAGCGCACAGCCTGCGATGCGGACATAACGTACGGACATCGCCACCAGACAAGTGCCACACAGCAGCATCACGACAATAAACGTTCGCGAAGGGAGCTGAGGCACGATCAGTAAGGGTAACGCGGTCAGCGAGGCCAGTCTCGCCAGTCCAATCCATGTCAACATACCGTATCCCGCTGATGAACTGGCGTAAGTATGTCCTTCAGACTTTGAGGGTAAAGCGCGTAAAGAGTGAATTAAGAAAGGGTTTCCAGAGAGGATAATTCGTTGCAGCGCAGACGCATTTTTTTGCGGGAGAGCGAACATAATCACGCGGGCAAAAAAAAACGACATCCGGAGATGTCGTTTAGGCGTTTCGGTATCGGCTTAGCCGTAGATGTTAGCACGGTCACGCAGTTCTTTGCCCGGCTTGAAGTGGGGAACGTATTTACCTTCCAGATCCACTTTGTCACCCGTTTTCGGGTTACGGCCAGTGCGCGGTGCGCGATAGTGCAACGAAAAGCTGCCGAATCCCCGGATTTCAATGCGTTCGCCCTGTGCCAGCGTTGTGGCCATGTGCTCAAGCATCTCTTTGACTGCATCCTCAACGACTTTCGCCGGTATATGAGTATGCTGTCCCGCCAGCCTTTCAATCAATTCTGACTTGGTCATGTAACCTCCGGTTAATCCCTACAGGAATGTATGACAGCCTTTACCGAAACCGGGCGGATGAATCCGCCCGGTGCAAGGTCGATTACTCGCCTTTAGCCGCTTTGAACGCTTCAGCCATTGCGCTTGAGAAGTTGCCTTCTTCCTGTTTGGTGTTAACAGTGTTGATAGCTTCTTTCTCGTCAGCCTGGTCTTTCGCACGAACAGACAGACTCACTAAGCGGTTTTTACGGTCAACGCCAGTAAATTTAGCTTCAACGTCGTCACCGACGTTCAGAACCAGTGTAGCGTCTTCGATACGGTCCATTGAAGCTTCAGAAGCGCGCAGGTAACCCTCAACGCCGTCTGCCAATTCAACTGTAGCACCTTTCGCATCAACTGCAGTCACTTTACCGGTGACGATAGCACCTTTCTTGTTCAAAGTGATGTAGTTGTTGAACGGATCTTCTGCCAGCTGTTTCACGCCCAGAGAGATACGCTCGCGCTCTGCATCAACCTGCAGTACAACGGCAGCGATTTCGTCGCCTTTTTTGTACTCACGAACGGCTTCTTCGCCAGTCGCGTTCCAGGAGATGTCAGACAGGTGAACCAGACCGTCGATGCCACCGTCCAGGCCGATGAAGATACCGAAGTCAGTGATTGACTTGATTTTACCTTCAACGCGATCGCCTTTGTTGTGGGTCTCAGCGAACTGCTGCCATGGGTTAGATTTGCACTGCTTCAGACCCAGGGAGATACGACGACGCTCTTCATCGATGTCCAGAACCATCACTTCAACCACATCGCCTACGTTTACAACTTTAGACGGATGGATGTTTTTGTTGGTCCAGTCCATTTCTGAAACGTGTACCAGGCCTTCAACGCCTTCTTCGATTTCAACAAAGCAGCCGTAGTCAGTCAGGTTGGTTACACGACCAGTCAGCTTGGTGCCTTCTGGATAGCGCTTAGCGATAGCCACCCATGGATCTTCGCCCAGCTGCTTCAGACCCAGAGATACACGGGTACGCTCGCGGTCGAATTTCAGGACTTTAACGTTGATTTCATCGCCAACATTCACGATCTCGCTTGGATGCTTAACGCGCTTCCAGGCCATGTCAGTGATGTGCAGAAGGCCGTCAACACCGCCCAGATCAACGAATGCACCGTAGTCAGTGAGGTTCTTAACGATACCTTTAACTTCCATGCCTTCCTGCAGGTTTTCCAGCAGCTGATCGCGCTCTGCGCTGTTCTCAGATTCGATAACCGCACGACGTGAAACCACGACGTTGTTGCGTTTCTGATCAAGCTTGATCACTTTGAATTCAAGCTCTTTGCCTTCCAGGTGCAGTGTGTCGCGTACTGGACGCACATCAACCAGTGAACCTGGCAGGAACGCACGGATACCGTTCAGCTCAACTGTGAAGCCACCTTTGACTTTGCCGTTGATAATACCGGTAACAGTTTCAGCTTCTTCGTAAGCTTTTTCCAGCGTGATCCAAGCTTCGTGACGCTTAGCTTTCTCACGTGACAGCAGAGTTTCACCGAAGCCATCTTCCACTGCGTCCAGAGCAACGTCAACTTCGTCACCAACCTGGATTTCCAGTTCGCCGGCTGCGTTTTTGAACTGCTCTGCAGGGATTGCAGATTCAGATTTCAGGCCCGCATCAACCAGAACAACGTCTTTGTCGATAGAGACAACAACGCCACGAACGATGGAACCCGGGCGGGTTTCGATTTCTTTCAGGGATTCTTCAAATAGTTGAGCAAAAGATTCAGTCATATTGATAATCTTAGGATTCTTCAATTTAACGTCCATCTGACATCATGTCGGATGGGGTTGTTTCACATGCCCTGCACCGGATCCGTGGCACAGGGTTAATACATTCGTTTAAGCCGGAAGATTACACACCAAGCGTTTTGCGGGCATAATTTAACGCGTTATCAATAACCTGCTCGATGGACATCTGGGTTGAATCCAACACCAAAGCATCAGCAGCAGGGACTAACGGTGCGATAGCGCGGTTGCGATCGCGGTCGTCGCGTTCTTTTATCTCGGCTAAAAGGCGATCAAAGTTAACATTAAAGCCATTCTCCTGCAACTGTAGCATACGTCGCTGAGCACGTTCTTCCGGGCTGGCATCAAGGAAAATCTTTACAGGCGCATCGGGGAAAACGACGGTGCCCATATCCCGTCCGTCTGCAATCAAACCGGGTTCCTCGCGAAACGCGCGTTGACGACGTAACAGCGCTTCCCGAACGCGAGGGAAAGCCGCGACGCGTGAGGCGGTATTACTGACTTCCTGGGTACGAATTTCGCTGGTGACGTCTTCCCCTTCCAGGATGACCTGCATTTCGCCATGATGAGAAAGGAAACGCACATCCAGATGGGCGGCGATAGGCACTAACGCCTCTTCAGACTCAATATCGACCTGATGATGTAATGCGGCTAAGGCCAGTACACGATAAATTGCGCCGGAATCCAGTAAATGCCACTGTAATGCTTCCGCCATCGCCTTGCACAGGGTGCCCTTTCCCGCGCCACTTGGCCCATCAATTGTTATGACCGGGGCAGTTGCTGTCATCATTCCCTCCTGTTGCTGCGCGCATTTTGGCCGGTTGGCCGTCACAAATGTCGGGCATTATACGCTGCCCGGCGACGCTTAGTTACCTTTTGAGAAGAGGCAATGAGAAATTTAGCCAGGAAAAAGGCCTCTGGCGTGGAAAAGCGTCCTGAAGATGATGAGCCCGATGCACGACATCGGGCGAGGGGATTAGGCGTTTTCGCTAATTTTTTGCAGCTGTTCAAAATAATCAGGGAAGGTTTTTGCCGTACAGCCTGGATCAAGAATGGTAACGGGCGTATCGGACAGCGCAACCAGCGAGAAACACATCGCCATACGGTGATCGTTATACGTGCCGATGTCGGCATGCTTCAACGTCTCAGGCGGCGTGATGCGAATAAAATCGTGCCCTTCTTCCACCTTGGCACCGACTTTACGCAACTCGGTTGCCATAGCCGTCAGACGATCCGTTTCTTTAACTCGCCAGTTATAAATATTGCGCAGTTGCGTCGTACCTTCTGCAAACAATGCCGCAGTGGCAATGGTCATGGCAGCATCAGGAATATGGTTCATATCCATATCAATGGCGCGTAATGTCCTGGCCGTGCAGGCAATATAGTCATCGCCCCACTCAATTGATGCACCCATCTTTTCGAGTACATCCGCAAAGCGAATATCGCCTTGCACGCTGTTGCGACCAATGCCGGTGACACGCACGGTACCGCCTTTGATTGCGGCTGCGGCAAGAAAATAGGAGGCAGAAGACGCATCCCCCTCCACCAGATATTCACCTGGTGACTGGTAGTGCTGTTTACCCTTAATCAGGAAGTGTTGATACTGCTGATTCTCAACCTCGACACCAAAGCAGCGCATCAGGTGCAGAGTAATATCGATGTAAGGTTTGGAAACCAGCTCACCTTTAATGCTGATACGGGTAGGATTTTCAGCTAACGGAGCCATCATCAGAAGCGCGGTCAAAAACTGGCTGGATACGCTGCCATCTACTGTAACGTCGCCGCCAGTAAACCCACCCCGCAGGCGGACTGGGGGATAATCTGTATTTTCGAGATAGTCTATAGTAGCCCCACCTTGCCGTAGTGCATCGACCAGGTGCCCGATAGGGCGTTCTTTCATGCGTGGTTCGCCCGTCAGGATGACATCCTGCACACCCAGGCAAAGCGCTGCCGCAAGCGGTCGCATGGCAGTGCCGGCGTTGCCCAGAAACAGCTCTGTGGGCTGTGATGCATGCAGCGGCCCACCCTTTCCTGTCACCTCGCACACCGTACGATCGCTGGAAAGCGTGAACTCAACACCCAGTGCATCAAGCGCATTAAGCATGTGCTTAACATCGTCGCTGTCCAGCAGATTAGTTAATCGGGTTTTACCTTTCGCCAGTGCAGCAAGCAGAAGCGCACGGTTTGACACGCTTTTGGAACCGGGCAAATTAACCGTACCATTAACGCGAGCGATGGGCTGAAGGGTCAGGGAATCTTGCATGTGAAACGTAATCCTTAAAAAACGATGACTCCGCCAGAGGGCGGAGTCGGGTGTCAGTCATTCCACTGACAGTGAAAGACTTAGCCGTGGCGGCGTTCGAAATCAATCATGAAATCGGTCAGCGCTTTAACGCCTTCCAATGGCATCGCATTGTAGATTGAGGCACGCATGCCGCCCACAACACGGTGACCTTTTAATGCGTGCAGACCTGCCTTAAATGACTCTTCCAGGAAGAGGCTGTCCAGCGAGGCATCAGCCAGTTGGAAAGGAATGTTCATCCGGGAACGGTTTTGCAGTGCCACATCGTTACGGTAAAAATCGCTGTTATCGATGAGACCATAGAGTAATCCGGCTTTTGCCTGATTAATTTTTTCCATCTCAGCGACACCACCCTTCTGCTTCAGCCACTTAAAGACCAGGCCACTCAGATACCAGGCAAACGTAGGTGGCGTATTAAACATGGAATCATTTTCAGCCAGAACGGTGTAGTCAAGGATGGAAGGCACGCTTTGATGCGCGTTGCCGAGAAGATCGTCCCGTACGATAACCAGGGTAAGGCCAGCCGGACCAATATTTTTCTGCGCACCTGCGTAAATCACACCATAGCGCTTGATATCAATTGGGCGTGACAGAATCGTGGAGGAAAGATCGGCGACCACAACCTTGTCACCAAAGTCAGGCTCTTCGTCAATAGCCAGACCGTCAATGGTTTCATTTGGGCAAAAATGCAAATAGGCGGCCGTGTCGCTGACATCCCATTCGCGCATCGGCAGGATGGCGCGCTTACCCTCTTGGGTCGTTTTGACATCCAGCGTCCGCGGTGAGCAATATTTTTCCGCTTCTTTAATGGCACTGTGAGCCCAGTAGCCTCCATCTGCATAGTCCGCACTGGTCGCACTGCCGAGTAAATTGCCCGGTACAGCAGCAAACTGCGCACGTGCGCCGCCATGACAGAATAATACTTTGTAATTGGAAGGAATTTTCAGCAGATCGCGGAAGTCCGCTTCAGCCTCTTCTGCCACCTGAATAAATTCTTTACTGCGGTGGCTTATCTCCATTACTGAAGTTCCCAGACCATGCCAGTTTGTCAGTTCTTGTTCTGCACGGCGGAGTACTTCGCTCGGCAGCATCGCTGGCCCAGAGCTAAAATTATAAATTTGCGTCATTTCCCTCACCACTGTCATATTGAACGGTTATGAATAACGATTCGGTTTTATCACTGCCTTCTGGTGGCTGCAATCATAAATCGAACTGCGGTCACATTTTTTCGGCATGACGCACCGAAGGTTATATTACCAATGTAATCCGGCACGAAATATTGTGAGGCGGCTTCCTTTCATGCAGTCCCGGCTTTGGCTCAGATGACAAAGCATGAGAAAAACGACGGTAAAATTGCGGCGTCTTGATAGCGAACAGACGGTAAAAAACGTATCATTGCGCGCTTTATGTCTCCCCATTTACAGAGAGAGCGGCACCATGACGCAAACTTTTATCCCGGGCAAAGATGCCGCCCTGGAAGACTCCATTTCACGCTTCCAGACCAAATTACAGGATCTGGGTTTTAATATTGAAGAAGCCTCCTGGCTGAATCCTGTGCCACACGTCTGGTCTGTCCACATTCGTGATCGCGACTGCCCCCTCTGCTTCACCAATGGTAAGGGCGCCAGCAAAAAAGCCGCTCTGGCCTCGGCGCTGGGGGAATATTTTGAACGCCTGTCCACGAATTACTTTTTTGCTGATTTCTGGCTTGGCAACAGTATCGCCCAGGGGGATTTTGTTCACTATCCCAATGAAAAATGGTTTGCTCTTCCTGAAGACGACAGCCTGCCTGAAGGCATCCTGGATGCGCGCCTGCGCGCCTTTTACGATCCTGAAAACGCCCTCTCCGCTTCAGATTTAATCGATCTCCAGTCGGGTAACAGCGCACGCGGCATCTGCGCCCTGCCCTTTACCCGTCAGTCCGATCAGCAGATCGTTTATATTCCGATGAATATTATCGGTAACCTGTATGTGTCGAACGGCATGTCCGCCGGCAACACGGCCAACGAGGCACGGGTACAGGGGCTGTCAGAAGTTTTCGAGCGCTATATTAAAAATCGTATCATCGCCGAGTCCATCAGCCTGCCTGCCATTCCTGAATCCGTGATGGCGCGTTACCCCGATGTGGTTGAGGCCATCGCCCGTCTGGAAGCCGAAGGGTTCCCGATTTTTGCCTATGACGCGTCACTGGGTGGGAAATATCCGGTTATCTGCGTTGTGCTGTTTAATCCTGCCAACGGCACCTGTTTCGCCTCTTTTGGCGCGCACCCTGATTTTGGTGTCGCGCTGGAGCGTACCGTTACCGAACTGCTTCAGGGCCGCAGCCTGAAAGATCTGGATGTGTTCACGCCGCCCACGTTTGATGATGAAGAAGTGGCAGAGCACGCCAACCTGGAAACCCACTTTATCGATTCAAGCGGCCTGATCTCCTGGGATCTGTTTAAAGAAACAGCGGATTATCCCTTCGTTGACTGGAAATTTGATGGCACCACCGAGCAGGAATTCAGTACGCTCATGGCGATTTTCAAAGCCGAAGGTCAGGACGTTTACATCGCTGATTATGAGCACCTCGGTGTGTATGCCTGCCGCATTATTGTGCCCGGTATGTCAGATATTTATCCGGCTGAAGACTTGTTGCTGGCGAATAACAGCATGGGTGCAGGTATTCGTGAAACGCTTCTGGCCCTGCCCGGCAGCAACTGGAATCCGGAAGAGTACCTGGATTTAATTTCTCAGCTGGACGAAGAAGGTTTTGATGACTTCACGCGTGTCCGCGAGTTGCTGGGACTGGCGACAGGCAAAGATAACGGCTGGTACACGCTGCGCATTGGTGAACTCAAAGCCATGCTGGCCCTGGCTGGCGGTGATCTCGATCAGGCGCTGATCTGGACGGAATGGACAATGGAATTTAATGGCTCCGTATTCAGCCCGGAGCGTGCAAATTATTACCGCTGTCTGCAAACTCTGCTGCTGCTGGCGATGGAAGATGAGCGGAATCCGCTTGAGTATCACGCAGCCTTTGTGCGTATGTATGGTGCTGACGCTGTCGACGCCGCCTCGGCCGCAATCAGCGGTGAGGCGGCCTTCAATGGCCTCCAGCCGGTAGACAGTGATCTTAAGGCTTTCCCTGCTCATCAGGCTTTGCTTGCTGCCTATGAAAAGCTGCAAAAGGCGAAACGTCTTTACTGGAAAAACGCCTAATATTTCGCGGCTCTGTTTCAGGATAAAGCGATAATAATCTCACAGGCACCTTATTTAATGGGTGCCTTTCTTTTTTTGAGAATAAGTATTTAAGGGATGTATTGTTCAGCGTTTTTATCATCATTATTTAAAGGTAAGCGTCGCATTCAGACCGTATTGACGTTCAGGCAGAGGGAAGCTCGACCTTCCATGGCAGCAGATCGCGGACCCGGTTCACCGGCCAGTCCTGTATATGACCGATGACGTAACGCAACCACGT
>NZ_VZPF01000001.1 GCF_008801695.1 Pantoea stewartii subsp. stewartii | reverse complement strand
ATGTCGAACGGTTGTGGCAGGCGCTTCATGAGACAATAACCCGAAATCACCAGTGCAGTTCAATGTGGCAACTGTTGAAAAAGGTCCATCACTTTATGAATACCGTCAGCCCATTCCCCGGGGGAAAACATGGGCTGGCTAAAGTGTAGCGGTATTAGGATCAGTTATTTAGGTTACCGGTCCGGTTCCACGCCTTATTAACGTTCACGCATCGATTCTTTGACCTTATTCAACGGCTTAAGCAAATAATCCATGACAGATTTCTGCCCTGTCTTGATCTCTACATTCGCCACCATGCCCGGCACAATGGGGAAGCGTCGTCCGGCCCGGTTTGTCAGCTCCGCTTTTTGTGTGCGGACATAAACACGGTAATAAAACTGATCGCGCTTAACCTCATCATGCAAGGTATCTGGCGAGACCGTTTCCACCACGCCCGGCAGGTCACCGTAGATGGAAGAGTCATAGGCGGTCACTTTCACCACGGCTGGCAGGCCGGGCCGAATATAGGCGATATCACGAGGATTGATACGGGTTTCGATTAGCAGTTGATCTTCCAGCGGCACGATTTCCATCATCTTACCGCCCGGTTCGAGCACACCACCGACCGTGGTGACCTGGATATCCTTCACGATACCCCGAACGGGTGAAGTGAGCGTGGCACGCGTCAGCAGGTCTTCTTTGCCTGCGGCAACCTGCAGTTGGGCATCCAGTTCCGCATTGTTTTTTACCTGCTCTTCATGGGCACGGACCAGATAATCGTTACGTGCCTCATCAATTTTACCGCGCAGATCGCTGACCTGACGGCGCAGGCGAATGACTTCCACCTGCCCTGCGGCGCCCTTCGCCACCAGCGGTTCCGTTAAACGCAGCTCATCCTGAACCAGCCGTAAAGACTGTTGCAGGTTGCTGATCGTCTCTGTCAGGTTACGGCGACGTGATTCGTACAACTGCTTCTCACGCGCCACCAGTTGCGGCTCTTTTAGCGTCTCTGCGCTGAAGGCGAGTGGTGTACCAGACAGCTCTGCGCTCAGTCGCTCAGACGAAGCGCGCAGCGTCCTCACCCGTGCCTGCACTTCACCAAAGTTAGACTGAAAACGGGTGGGATCCAGAGTGGCCAGAATCTGGCCTTTTTCGACGATATCGCCCTCATGCACGTTAAGCTGCTTCACGATGCCGCCGTCCAGACTGTCAATTACCTGCGCACGGATTGACGGCGTCACTTTTCCGGTGCCGACCGTGACTTCATCAAGAATGGCGAAATGCGCCCAGATCAGAAAAAGCACCAGCGCGGCGGTGCACAACCAGATGATGGTGGATGTGCGTCGCTCATGTTTGGCCAAATCTTTGTCTAACATGACGATGCTCATGCTGCACCTCCCTGACCGGCATCCACGGTCGCGCGCCGCAGGATCTGCTCTTTTGTCCCATCCGCAATGATGCGGCCGTTTTCCATCACCACGATACGATCAACCATCTTCAACAGTGCGGGACGGTGCGTGACCAGGATTAACGTTCGTCCACTGATCCAGCTCTGCATCTGGCGGATCACATGATCTTCAAGTTGCTCATCCATCGAGGCGGTGGGTTCATCCAGCAGCACAACCTGTGGCTGGCGCAGAATCATCCGGCTGAGCATAATCATCTGGCGCTGTCCGCCCGACAGCCCACGGCCACCTTCATTAATAATGCGATCCAGACTGGCCGCATCCTGCTGAACCAGCGACAACGCACCGCTGATACGCAGCGCCTGCAGCATCTCCTATTCACTGGCGTGTGGATTCCCCAGCAGCAGATTCTGACGTAACGTGCCGAAGAACAGTCGCGAATCATGAGAAAGCCAGCCGAGCTGACGGCGGAGATCCGTGGGGTCGATTTGCGCCATATCCACGCCATCGACCAGCACTTTCCCCTGCGTGGCCTGTGCCTGACCGGCCAGAATTTTCAGCAGGGTGGATTTACCTGCACCGACCTTGCCCAGAATGGCGATTTTTTCACCGGGCCTGATGGTTAACTGCTGCACGTTGAGTACGTTCTTTTCGTTCTCTTCATCATAGGTGTAATGCACGTTGCGCAATTCATAGTGCCCGGTCAGCGTCGGACAGTGGGCCAATGTCGCGGTCTCAGGTTTATCGAGTGGTTTTTTCAGTAGCTCATCCAGCCCTTTCATTGCGGTTTTCGCATGCTGCCAGCGGGAAAAGACCATGGTGAGTTGCATCAGTGGCGCGATGGTGCGCGAGGAAAGCAGGCTACAGGCGACCAGCGTCCCGGTCGTGATTTGTGCGTCCAGCACCAGATAGACCCCAAAGACCAGCATGCCCGCATAGGTCAGCTGCTGCACGGTCGATGCCCAGCCCGTGAGTCTGGCCCCCCACAGGCGTTGCTGATTACCGATTGACGCACTGACCTCATGCGTTTGCTCCCACTGGCGTTGAAAATACGGCTCTGCCTGCAATGCCTTGATGTCTTCAATGCCTTCGATGGTCTCGACCAGCACCGCATTACGCAGTGCCCCTTCACGTAAGCCGGCTTTCGCCAGCCGGGCCATAGGAAACTGTACCAGCAGGCCTGGGATAATAATGAGGGGAATGGCGGCCAGCGGAATCAGGACCAGCCAGCCGCCAATAAACGACATAATAAACAGGAAGAGAATGACAAAAGGTAAATCTGCCGCCGCGCCGACGGTCGTGGAGGTCAGTAACTCGCGCACCTGATCGATCTCGCGCAGTTGCGAGATAAAAGAGCCGGTTGATTTAGGTCGGGATTCGTTACGAATATTCATCGCCCGGGCAAACAGCATGGCAGAGACTTTCAGGTCAATGCGTTTCCCCATCAGATCGGATACCTGCGTGCGCATCAGACGAATCAAATATTCAATGGCGGCGGCAATCAGCACGCCCACAAACAGCACCCACAACGTAGCTTCGGACTGCGCAGGAATGACCCTGTCGTAGACCTGCATGGAAAACAGAATCCCGGCCAGCGCCAGAACATTACTGATGATCGATGCTAGGGAAATCTCAGCAATACGGCGGCCCATGCCCCGAAAGTTTTTCCAGAACCAGTGCGGCTCATAGGGCTGAACAAACTCATCAATGCGGGCATCCCGCCCACGAGCGGCAACGCCAATAACGCCCACATCTCCTTGTGTACGCGAAAGCAGGCCCGCCAGCTCACCTTCGCGAATCACGTCACCGCCTTCGCTGAGCCAGTAACGTGCGCTTCCCTCCCCATCAATGCCTTCCAGCACCGCCACGCTATGGTTTTCCATAACCAGCACGACAGGCGTGATGTCCTGGCGCCAGCGCAGTTTGTTGGGGGACACCATGGTCAGGTGCAGGCCGAGCAAACCGCAAAGCCGTTCAAGTTGCTGTTCAGCAGGGAGATGTTCGAACCAGCGCATCTGCTGACGCAGCGTTTTGCCATCGGCAGGCTTGCCGAAACGCGCCGCCACACGCAACATCGCGGCAATCCAGTTTTCCGTCTTCAGGTTTTGTACACTCATTATTCACGCCTTTTAGTGCAGACTGGCTATTGCAGCGAAGGAAGAAGATCGCCACTGTTTTTCTGGCGGTCGATGCCCATGATATCGAGCAGGTTGTCAACGGCGGCCGCATAGCGGACGGTGGCATCCCAGCCGTCGTAGAGGGCGATGATGCGGGAACTGTCGGCCTGAAAGACATCCTGCTCAACGCTGAGCAGATCGTTCAGGCTACGTTTGCTGAGCCGGTATTCGTCGGCGTAAACATTGCGCGTGTGCTCCGCGCTGGCCAGTTGCACTTCCCCCGCCTGCTGGCGTTGCTGGGCGCCAATCATATAGGCGTAAGCCGTGGAGGCGCTTTGATTAATGGCCAGTTTGGCTTGCTGCACCGCCGCCTGTGCGGCCAGACGCTCACCCTCGGCGGCCTGCGTTTTGGCATTGACCAGCCCGCCCTGATAGAGCGGCGCCTCAACCTGGAGCTGCACTTCGTCGTCCCAGTATGAGCGTTGATCGTTTTCATAACGCGTCCGGCCCGCCTGCACTTTGATACTGGGCCAGTGGCCAGACTGGGCCTGCCTTACCCGCTCACGCGCGGCTTCCTGCTTAGACTGCGCGCTGCGCACCGAAGCGCTGTTTTCATAGGCAATACGATCAAGAGTGACCTGCTGCCTGAGCAGCGCCTGAGGAAGTTCAGGCAGCGTCGCCGGTACCACGCCGGTCAAGACCGTAAGCTGGGCTTTGGCCGAGCGAAGCTGTGCCAGATACTGTTCACGAGTCGCCTGCATCGCAGCAATGCGGGTTTCTGCCTGCAATACATCGGACTGAGAATTGAGACCGGCATCCGCCCGCATTTTGGCAATTTCGCGAACGTGCTCAAGCGACGCGATGTTTGTCTGGGCCGTTATGGCAAGTGACTGATAGCGTTTGACCTCAAGATAGGCCTGTAACGTATCTTTCGCGGCCTGCGTCATGGCATCGAACAGGCCAAAGCGATATGCCTCTGAAAGGGCATGCTGTTCATCAATGGCGCCGTTGGTGCGGCCAAAATCGTACAGGAGCTGACTGAGCATAATGCCGCCAGAGCCGTTGTTGTTCAGACTGCCGGAGGAATCCGTTTGATGTGAGCGCCCCGCTGCGCCCTGAAGCGATATCTGGGGATACCAAGCGCTCTGGGCCGCACTGAGATCCCCTTCCCCTACGTAAATCTGAGCGGCCGCTTCCGAAATCTTCGGATTGCGGGCAAACGCGCGCAGAATCGCCTCACGCAGGGTTAAGGTTGCCACCTGTTCTTCACTGGGCGCGGCACGCCAGTTAAATTCGGCTTCGGGTAAAGGCGCAGCCAGGGCTGCAGGGAGTACCATGCCATTTAAGGCACAACAGATCAGGACCAGACGCGCGTTCTTCATACCAACAGGGCTGTTTATCATCGTTAGAGGATTACCTGGTGATTTGGGGCGTAAAAAACAGCAATGCGACAGCAGAACACGCACTTTATTGTTAATTTAATTTATGTTTTTGAAAGCCTACCGCTAAGCACGCGTTAATATTAATAGTATAAATCGGCGAGAGGTTCATGATAAAAATCGCCAGTTATCAAATATCTCGTCTGAAAGCTGTTTTTTTAGCCAAATTCAATCCCAAAAAGTCATTAGCATAAGTAAACAACCTGCCAGTTAATAAAGTTAAGGAATTACTCTATCCGTTGATGGACGAGGCGTCAGGACAGGGCGTGACGTTATATACCGCTTTATCCCGTGCCAGTCCTCCGCCTGGGGGAAGGATGACCGACACGCACTATCGAATGCGGCGCATTAACTGCGGTACGGTCAGTTAAAACGGATTAAAAAAGCGGGTGCTTGCGCACCCGCTGTGTTCTGCGTGTAACCATCAAACTGCACCGTTTAGACGATGGCGACCTGCAGGTTATGCTGGACCAGCACATCACCCAGCGTGTTGTCATTGGCAAGCGCCGAATTATGGTAGACCTCATAGGCCTGGCCATTCAGCATACGCTCACCACTGATTTCCCAAACGCCACCATCGCTATTGACCAGCGTGACCTGACTGCCGTCTGCGCCTTTAATCATCAAATCATCGCTCTGGTTGTCTGTAAGCGTAAGCGCCTCATTCAGATCAAGTTTGACCGAATTGGTGCCACTTTTACCCAGATCGAGAATTTCAATGTTTTCGACTTTCAGGCCAAGCGCAGTCAGATCCAGCGTGATGTGATCACCGCCCAGCACCAGGGTATCGGTACCGGCACCGCCATCAATATGGCTGAAATTCAGATCGTTGACGGTCACGGTATCGGCACCACTGCTGCCGCTTACCGTCGCCCCTTCAATCTGTCTGCCATCTTCCAGCGTAATCACCACCCCACCAATACTGTAAGCCTCCTCCGTTATGGGGGTTTCAGGCACGACAACGGCTTGCTCCGCGACATTCACCGACTCGGTACTGCTGGTCGGCACCACCGTATCGGCTTCCGTGGTCAGTGTAGAGACGGCATGGAGCGCCGGTGCTGTTTCCTCGCCAGACTGACTGTGATGCTGCGTTTCCAGACTGGCCGCCGTAACACTTTCGTCCGACACCGCGAAGGTGGCAAACGACTCCGCCGACAGCGTGGTCGTGGCAGGCAACAATGACCCCAGCAACAGCGTGTTTGTGGTGGTAAAGCTGTTACCGGCCACATCCGTAATGGTCACTTTCGCCAGCGTATTCACTGACAGCAAGAGTCCCCCTACAGAAAGCAGTGACGAGGCAAAATTAGCCGAGTAACGTCCCAGAGCATCGGTAGTCGTATTGATGGTTGGCCCGTTACTGCCGTTCGCCAGCAGCAGCGTCACGCTGACTCTGGAACCCTGGGCTGCGTTCAGCGATCCGCCCTGCACCGTCAAACCCGTCAAAAGTGCGGTCACGACGCTGAGCACCGGATCCACCCCGACGACAGGCTGGTTGTGCGACAACGCGGTAAAGGCACTGGTCGTCGTGGTGCTGTTACCGCCGATATCCGTGACGGTGACCGCGACCGAATGGCTGCCGTCCGATATGCCTTTCAGTGTGGCTGACGGTACGCTAACGCTCCAGGTGCCGTTTGCGCCTACAGTAGTGGTCAGAATATTGCCTGCCACGTTAACGGTCACGCGCCCGCCGACAGCATTACTGCTGGTGCCGCTGATGGTTTCAGCAATATTGGATTCAGAGATGTTCAGATAACCATCACCGCCAAAGTAGCTGTTCACCCCAACGGTCGGCGTACTGCGGCTGGCGACGCCCAGCGAAGCAGACGCGCTGCCGCTGTTGCCGATACCATTGGTGACGCTGGCGGTAACGGTATAGAGTCCGTCCGCAATCGCCGCCAGGTTTGTTGCGGAGATCGGCAGGCTCCAGGTCCCGTTACTGTTTACCGACGTAGTAAAGGTCTGGGTACCGATGGTGACCTGCACCAGCGATCCTTCCGCGTTAGTGGCCGTCCCGCTAATCGTCTGCGTGGTTTTCACATCTGCGACGCTCAGCGCGTTGTCACCAAACAGGGAGGTAATGGTTAACGCCGGCGTACTGTTACTGATGACGCTCAGGTTGCCCGAACCGGACACGGTATTACCGTTAAGGTCGGTCCCTGTCACGGCAACAGTTTTCGCACCATCGCTGATGCTCAGCAGATCGGCCTTCGGTACGCTGATCGTCCACCCACCGCCGCTCACCACTTTGGTGGAGTAGGTCACGCCGTTTAACGTGGCGCTGACGGTTGCGCCCGCTGACAGTGACGACGACCCGCTGATGGTCTGGTTAGTTGAAAGGTCTGCGGCGCTCAGGACACCGTCGCCAAACACCGTATTGACCGTCAGGGTTGGCTGCGTCACGACCAGCTGCACGCCTGCGCTGGTGGAGGTGGTGTTACCGACCGCATCCGTTACCGATGCACTGACCGTAAAGTTGCCGCCAAGCAGTGTCGAAAGAACCGCCGGACTTAACGAAGCAGAGAACGTACCATCCGCATTCACCACCGCCGTCGCCGTGGTGTTGCCAATCGCCAGGCGCACGGTGCTGCCCGCCGCCACGCCGGTTGCGGTCCCCGTAATGGTCTGCGTCACGAGCGACTCGGCAATATTAAGCACACCGTCGCCAAACAGCGGGGTCAGCGTCACTTTCGGCAGATTGTTAATGCCTACGGTCGCCGTGGCCGAGCTGCTGCTGGTATTGCCTGCGGCATCGGTGACGCTGACGCCTACAGTGAGCGTGCCGTCGGACAAGCCTTTCAGCAAAGTCGGCGTTAAGCCGAGGCTGAAGTTGCCGCTGGCATCGGTGACGGTCACGAGTTGCTGCCCCGCAATCGTCACAACCACGCGAGATCCGGCTTCCGCCCCGGTTACCGCGCCGCTAATCGTCTGCCCCGCCAGGGCATCAGCTACGTTCAGCAACGTATCCCCAAACAGCGGATTGAGGGTGATGGTTGGTACCACGGTATCGACGCGAATGCCCGCGCTGGTCGAGGCCGTATTCCCGGCAGCATCGGTAACCGTTGCCCCGATGGTGAGGTTGCCCTGCGCCAGCGTGCCGAGGATATCTGGCGTCACCGTTGCGGAGAAGGTGCCGTTCGCTCCCACCACTGCGTTAATCTGCGAGGCGCCTACCGTAAGCGTGACTGTCGAACCTGCTGCGACGTTGTTGACCACGCCGCTGAGCGTCTGACTGGTCGCAATGTCGACCAGGTTAAGCACACCATCACCGAACAGTGAGGTCAGACTGATAGTCGGCGTCTGGGTGAAAATGCCAATGGTGGTACTGTTGCTGGCTACGTTGCCGACAGCATCAATCACGCTGACGCCCAGTGTCTGGTTACCCGCCGTCAGGTCGGCAGCAGGCAGCGTCAGACTCCAGCTTCCATTGGTGCCCACTGCAGTGGTGTAGGTGCGGGTGCCTAACGTCACCGTCACCTGCGATCCCGCTGCCGCATTTTCGATCGTACCGCCAATCTGTTGGTTGACGGCCGCGTCGGCAATATTCAGCAAGTTGTCGCCACCAAACAGGCCGGTCAGGGTTCCCACAACGGGTACGGCATCGACAATGGCCGTCACGGTTTCCCCCACGGTACGTACGTTGCCCGCAGCATCTGTCAGGGTGACGTCCAGCGCCAGCTGACCATCACTGATCAAACCCAGTACATTCGGTGGAACCACAATGGCCCATTTGCCATCCTGTCCGACCGCGCTGGTCAGCGTTGTGCCACCAATCGTGACCGCGACGGTCGCGCCCACGCCGGCCGATGTGGCCGTGCCGGTAATGGTCTGTGCAATCGTGGTATCGATCGCACTGAGTGTGCCGTCACCAAACACAGAGTCGACCACCAGATTTAACGCCGCGTTCACCACCTTGTTGACGGTGATCGTCGCATCGGTTTGGTTGCCTGCAACATCGCTGACACGAAGACCAAAGACCAGCGGACCATCGTTAAGGCTGGCCAGCACGTCAGGCGTTAAGTCAATGCTCCAGGCACCGTCAGCACCGATAACCGCCGTAGCGATCGGCGCACCATCACCCACGAACAGGGAAATGGTTTGGCCCTCTTCTGCGCCCGTTGTGCGACCGGTCAGGACCTGACTGGTTGTGATATCGGCTGCATTAATCAGGTTGTCGCCCAGGAAGGCGACACGCCCGCGCGGAATCACCAGCCAGGGCTGATCAGGCTGATGTAAGCGCTGGTTCATATAGCCGGACAGCCGCCACAGCAGCAATGCGACCATCACCGCCATAACGATCAGAACCGATAAGAGAGGGGTTAATGTCAGCCCTAACAGCAGACTTACCGCACCGGCACCTAAAATGCCTCCCAGGCTGAAAAACGCGTGAAAGCCTGACATCATGGGGCGTCCTGCGGCTTTTTCTACTTCCACCGCCTGATAATTCATTGCAACGTCCAGCATCCCTAATCCGGCACCAAACAGCATGAGTGCTGCGGCCATCACCAGATGGGAAGGCGCGGTTGCCAGCACAGGTAGCATCAACAGGACCAGCAGCGTCGAACTCATCATCACCCGCCGGCAGCCAAAGCGGGCGACCAGCGTGCCTGTGACGGGCATCGCAAGCAGTGAACCAATTCCCAGGCAGAGCAGCAGGGCACCGAGGGATGCTCCTTCTAACTGCAAGCGATCGCGCGCATAAGGTACCAGTGGTGCCCAGGCTGGCATGCCCAGTCCATTAATTAAAAAAATGGTACGCGTACCGGCGCTAAGGCGGCGTTCAGAACAGGTTGATTTTGCGGCATCCAGTGCTGTCATGGCTCTTATTTCATCTGTATCGAAGCAAAAAAGTGTAGCATCAAATTGCTGCAAAACGCTGTGAGAACACAGGCTTAACAGTTCATCATCTTTACGTAGATGATTTTCGCGCAGCGCCAGTGTACCGACTTTTAGCGGTGCCAATGATTTTTCCAGAACTTTCCTGGCTTACTTTCCCTCCTGCCGCGACGTTGTATGACCGTGGTCACATTTTCGCTACGTGTATTGCTTAGTTAAATTTGAGTATGCCTTCAGCCTGTCAAGGCCTAAAAAAAACAGGTTAATCCGTAACTTTGCGCATTTTTTAGAAATATTTAGCAACATCTGAAAGCGATGCGCGACACATTTTTGCCACTTCTTTACTGACAAAACCAAAATTTGGCTAATGTTATCTTGGTTAAATCATAAATAAAACTGCATATTACGATTGATTTTTGCCCTGACTGTGATGGATATTATTTTCATGATGTTGCTAAAGGTAATTTCGGATTAATTAAAATTAAAACAATTATTACGCTTCGCTTAGATTTTTTGCCGTCTTTCTTGATTTTTTTACCTATTGTTGTGCCAGGTTGAAACGTTTTTAGATTCGCAGCAAGTAAAACGTGGAAAAGTTACCCATAAATTATTTTTATGGTTTTCATTTCAGTTAATTAGCTTCTCTGGTGGAGTAAGGTCAAGATGGCAGAAATCACTCAAACTCGGGTGGATATCATTTCCCGTGCAAATGGGACGCTCATTTCACAGGTCGATGGCGTCTCAGCACAAACGATTACCCTCAGTGAACCCAGCGTTGTCCGTATTAACGGCACACGTGAAGTGGTGACGCAATTTCAACGGCAGGGTGATGACCTTATCGTTCAGATGCGTGACGGTAGCACGGTTCGCTATAAAAACTTCTTTCTGGATGATGCTGCCGGCGATCACAGTGAACTGGTGTTTGACGATGGTGTGAATCCCCCAGAGCATGCGCTTTTCCCCACGGCGGTTGACGCAACAGATTACGCCGCCACAACCATGACGCCCACCTATGAATCTCTCGACAGTGTCGATCCCCTTCTCCTGGCTGATAACAGCAATATTTCTACCGGACTAATGACCGCCAGCGGTGTGGGCCTGCTTGGTCTGGCGGGCGTTGCACTGGGTACCAGTCGGGGCGGAGGTGGTGGTGGTGGTGACAACCCGGCCGCACCGGGAACGCCCGGTGCGCTAACGCTCACCGTCAACCCTTTCGCCGGGGATAACGTGCTGGACAACACCGAGAAGGCGTCAGATCAAACGCTTTCGGGCACCACAACAAATGTGGAGGCAGGCCAGACCGTCACCGTGACGCTGGGCGGACAGACCTACACCACCGCGGTAGGAACAGACGGCAGCTGGAGCGTGACGGTGCCGGCGGTGGCGCTTCAGGCGCTGGCGGCGGGCACGGCAACCATCGAGGCGACGGTGAGCAACGCGGCGGGCACCGCGGCCACGACTGCCGAAACCATCACCGTGGAGGCACCGGCAACACAGCCCGGCGATCCGACGGTGGCTCTTGCGCCGTTTGCCGGGGACAACGTACTGGATAACGACGAAAAAACGTCGGATCAGCTCATTTCAGGCGTTACCAGCAACGTGGAGCCGGGCCAGACCGTGACCGTGACGCTGGGCGGGCAGACCTACACCGCCACGGTGGGCCAGGACGGCAGCTGGAGCGTGACGGTGCCGGCGGTGGCGCTGCAGGCGCTGGCGGCGGGCACGGCAACCATCGAGGCGACGGTGAGCAACGCGGCGGGCACCGCGGCCACGACTGCCGAAACCATCACCGTGGAGGCACCGGCAACACAGCCCGGCGATCCGACGTTGACCGTCGATCCTTTCGCCGGAGACAACGTGCTGGATAATGCAGAAAAAGCAACGGATCAGATTCTGTCCGGCACCACCGTCAATGTGGAGCCGGGCCAGACCGTGACCCTGGGCGGGCAGACCTATACCACCACGGTGGGCCAGGACGGCGGCTGGAGCGTGACGGTGCCGTCGGCAGCGCTGGGCGCATTAGCGGCGGGTACGACGACAATTGCCGTCAGCGTGGCTAACAATGCCGGAGACATCGCGACGGGCAACCAGGACATTATCGTTGAACCCGCAGCGGGGACACCGGGATCGCTGACGATTACCCAACCGCTGGGCGGAGATGGTTTTATTAATGCGCTGGAGGCCAGCCAGGGCGTTATCGTTAAGGGTGCGTTCCTTGGTGGGACACCGGGTCAGCAGATTGCGGTTAACTTTAACGGTGTCAATTACAACGGTACCGTAGATGGTGACGGATTATGGTCGGTCACGATGCCTGCAGCCGCTTTTGACGGCGTGGCAGACGGGCTGAAATCGATTACCGTCAGCACCGTGGATGCTAACGGTAACCTCGTGACCGGCACAGCTGACGTGATCCTGCAGGCCACAACATTGCCTGCTGTTAACCTCGACAGCGGCGCGATCAGCGATGGTGTCCTTAATAATCTGGACGCCGCCAGCGATCAGGTACTGAGCGGGAATACCGGCATTACCGGTGACGGACAACAGGTACAGATTCAACTCGGCGGCAACACCTACAACGTTCCGGTTAATACGGACGGCAGCTGGAGTACGACGATTCCTGCCACCGATCTGTCTGCCTTACCGCAGGGGAATAACCCACTGGTTGTCAGTGTGGTTGATCAGGCTGGCAAGTGGTTACCCAGATAAATAACCTCACGGTGGATACCCAGTCACCTGTGCTAGGCGTTGATCCCGTGGGCGGCGATAACACGCTAAGCGTCAGCGATCTGACACAGCCACTGATCCTGAATGGTACCGGCCAGAATGGCGATCAGGTCACACTCTCGCTCAACGGCAGATTTTACCGGACTCTGGTGGCCTCCAATGGCCGCTGGTCTTTGAGAGTTGACCAGTCTGATCTCGCTGCATTACCGTCAGGCAGCAATCCGTTTACGGTCACGGTGACGAATGCCAATGGCAGCCAGACGACGTTCACCAGCGATCTGAATGTCGCGACGGCACCAGAAGTCCAGCCTACGATTACGGTTAATTCGGGTAGTTTTGCTGGCGATGGCATTCTGGATGGTGCCGAACAGCAGCAGCCACAAACCCTTACCGGCACCACAACCAATGTTGAGGCGGGACAACAGGTTAGCGTTACCCTGAATGGCGTGACCTACACGGGGACAGTAGAGCCCAACGGTAACTGGCAAATCACGCTGCCGTCCACCGCATTGTCCGGCTTGCCGAATGGTGCGCAGACGCTGACCGTTGAGGTCGTAAACGCCGTCGGGAACACCAGCAGTGCCGAGCTGGCCTTTACGGTGGACAATACGGGCAGCAGCGTTGCGCTGTCGCCTGTAGGGACAAATAACTACCTCAATGTTGAGGATGTGGCCAGCGATGTCGTGTTGAGTGGCACCACAATCAACATTCCTGCGGGCAGTCAGGTGACCGTTAGTGTTAATGGCACCAGCTATACCGGCACGGTCGATGCGCAGGGCAACTGGACGGTGACGCTGCCTGCCGGTTCGCTGGCTGAACTGCCAAACGGTGCTCTGCCGGTCATTACCACTATCACCGATGCCGGTGGTAACACGCTTGCCACCAATACAACGAATATTAACGTCTTTGCTACCGATCTGCCGATCGCAACGGCTGGCGTCGCCTTTGGTGATGGCGTGCTGAATGGCGCTGAAGCCACGGCCAACGGCACGATTACGGGCAACAGCGGTGTGACCGGTGCCGGGCAAGGCGTCGTCGTCAACTTCAATGGGGTTGACTACAACGGCACGGTAGATGGTGCAGGTAACTGGCAGGTGAGCATTCCGTCAGGCATCCTCGCTGCGCTGGATCAGGGAACGGTACCTTATACCGTCACGCTCACCGATATTGCCGGCAACACCAGTACGGCCTCTGGCTCCGTCACGGTGGATACCGTGCCGCCGGTGCTGCAGGTTGCCACGCCTTCTGGCGATGGCGTACTCAACGCCACGGAAATTCAGCAGCCTCTTGTGCTGACCGGCACCAGTGAAAATGGTGCGACCATCGTCGCCTCGTTTAATGGTACAACCGTCACAACAACGGCTAATACAGATGGCACCTGGACGCTGAATGTACCGGATGCTGCGTTGAGTGGATTGTCTGACGGTAGCTATACCTTAACGGTGACGGCGACAGACAGTGCCGGTAACGTCTCTACCAATACCAGTAACCTGACGGTAAAAGCGGATGCGGCTTCGCTGCCAACGTTAACCCTGAATCCCTTCGCAGGCGATAATGTCGTCGATGGCGCAGAGCGTCAGGTCAGTCAGGTGCTGTCCGGCACCACCACGAATGTCGAGCAGGGTCAGACCGTCACCCTCACTGTAGGCAGCGATGTTTTCAGCGGCACAGTATTGGGGGATGGCACCTGGCAACTGACTGTTCCGGCAGAGGTCCTCGCTTCGCTGGCTGACGGCAGCGCCAGTTACACCGTGGCCGTCAGTGATGCCGCAGGCAATACCGCCACTGGCAGTCTGGATCTGACGCTCAACAGCAATGCCTCAGGCATCGCGCTGGCCCCCCTGAGCGACGATAACTATCTGAATGCCGGTGAGGCAACCGACCCGCTGATTGTTAGCGGAACCACGGTCAATGTCGCGCCCGACAGCACGGTTACGCTGGTGTTCAATGGCGTCACGTATACCGGCACGGTTTCAGCCACCGGAACCTGGAACATTGTGATCCCACCTGCCGATCTGGCAAGCCTGACGGATGGGCCGACCACGTTGACCGTATCGGCTACGGATACCACGGGGGCCGTACTCAGCAGCTCAGGCACGCTGAACGTGGCCATTAACAATGTACCCAACCCTGTCGTTATTAATGCTTTTGATGGCGGCGTGATTAATGCAGACGATGTCACCAATGCGCAGGCGCTGAACGGCACAACTGGCGTGAGTGGCGTTGGGCAAACCGTTAACGTCACCTTTAACGGTAATATTTACAGCGGAACCGTGGACGCAAACGGCAACTGGCGCGTTACGCTGCCTGCTGATGCGCTTACCGCTCTGACTGAGGGCAGCACCGGCTATACGGTGACGGTCACGGATGCGGCCGGTAACAGCCGTTCCGTTGCGGGCACTGTCGAGGTGGATCTCACCCCGCCTGGGCTGACGCTGGATCCGGTGACAGGCGATGATGTTGTCGACCCGACCGAGAGCACCGGACCGATTGTGCTCAGCGGCAGCAGTGATGCCGGGGAAGGTCAGGCGGTAACGATCACCTTAAACAATCAGGTATGGACCACGGCAGTTGACGCCGAAGGCAACTGGAGCTTTACATTGCCCGCTGGCGCACTGGAAGGTATTCCCGCAGGCAGCTATGCACTGGCCGTGACCGTCAGCGATCTGGCCGGAAACAGCGTGACAGAAACCCGCGAGATTACCGTATCAACGAACAGTCTGCCGATCAGTATCGTTACACCTTTCACAGACGGCTATCTGAACCAGATCGAGTCCACGACTGACCAGACACTCAGCGGCACCACCGGCGCTTCTGGCGCAGGTCAGACCGTCACGGTGACCGTGGGGGGAAATGATTACAGCGCGACAGTAGATGCACAGGGTAACTGGTCTCTGACTCTGGGTAGTGATGTCCTTCAGGCACTGACAGAAGGCGTCAATCCCATTGTCGTCAATGTGACTGACGCGGCGGGTAACACGGGCAGCCTGGACAGTAACATCACCGTGGATTTCACACCGCCTGAACTGACTCTGACGCCGGTTACCGGAGATAATCAAATCAATGCAGTGGAGGTGCTGCAGACCATTCCGGTTTCCGGCACGGCATCGCTGGCTGATGAAGGGCAAACGGTTACCGTGACCTTACAAGGCCAGACTTATCAGACGCTGGTGCTTCAGGATGGAAGCTGGCAGGTCAATATTCCTGCCAGCGTCATGCAGGGCTTACCGGATGGCGCGTATGCGTTGGATATTACCCTGACAGATGCGGCGGGTAACCAGACCACGCTGACGCAAAATCTGACCCGCGTCGCCGACAGCGCGTCATTGCCCGTGCTGACAGTCGATACCGTCAGCGGCGATAACTTGCTGAACCGGGCAGAAGCCGCTGCCGATTTCACCATCAGCGGTGGCAGCACGAACCTGACGGCGGGGCAGGTTGTGACTGTCACCCTGAACGGTCAGAGCTACACCGGTGCCGTACAGGCAGACGGCAGCTGGAACGTGACCGTTCCTGCGGGTGATGCTGGCGCGCTGCCAGATGGTGCGTTGTCTGTGGTGGTGGTGGCGAGCGATACGGCGGGCAATCCTGCCAGCAGCACTGCCAGCCTCACTGTCATCGCCAGCGAGGCGGCGCAGCCAACGCTTAGCGTAGATGTAGTGGCAGCGGACGACATCATCAACGCAACCGAAGCCGGAACGGCGCTGGAGGTGACGGGCAGCAGCAGGCTACTGGCAGAAGGGACGCCTGTTACGCTGACCGTTAACGGTATTGCGTACCCGACCACCATTGATGCCAACGGCAACTGGCGCGTAACCGTGCCCGCCGATGCCCTTGCTGATCTGCCGTCCGGGACAGAACAGGCCTTTGTGGTGACGGCGAATGATGCTGCGGGCAATCCTGCGGAGGCCAGCCATAATGTCGCCATCGAAACGACCCTGCCATCGCTGGTCGATATTACCCTGAGCGCAGGCACGTCGCTGAATCAGGCCGAATCGCTCCAGGATCTGACGGTCACCGGTAACAGTGCGCCTGGCGCACAGATTAGCGTGACGCTAAATCAAATCAGTTACACCGCCCTGGCCGACGGAAACGGTGCCTGGACGCTGGCCATCCCGGCTGCGGATCTGCAAGCGCTGACTGATGGTGTTCAGACTGTCACCGTGACGGCAACGGACACCAGCGGTAACGTCGCGACCGACAGCAGTACGACGCTGGATGTGGCGATCAGAAACGTACCTGTCCTGACGCTGGACGTCCCGTTTGGCGATGGCCTGCTGAGTCAGGCAGAGGCTGCGGGTGCGTTGACGCTGACGGGCACAGCCACCAATCTGGCCGAAGGCAGCGAAATCACCGTCACAATTGGGGATCAACCCTTTACCACGACGGTCGCTGCCAACGGTATCTGGACGCTCAATCTGGCACCGGACGCGCTCAGCGGTTTACCCGATGGCGTGACGCAGGTGCAGGTGACGGCCAGTGATGTGGCGGGCAATCCGGCAGAAGCATCCGTCGGCGTTGAGATCTTACTGACGCCACCAGCGACGCCAACGGTTGCGGAAACGCTGTTTGGCGACAACGTCATCAATGCCAGTGAAGCTGCGTCAGTACAGCTGATTAACGGCACCACACCACTGAGCGACGGGCAAACCGTGAACGTGACTGTGGACGGCACACCGCTGACGGTATCCGTTGACGCCCAGGGTAACTGGACAGCCAGCCTGACACCGGAAGTCATGGCGGGGCTGGCCGATGGCAGCCATACCCTGAGTATCGTGACGACCGATCGGGCAGGCAATACCTCGGTGACGACCACACAGGATTTCACGACGGCAACCGCACCGATTGCCGCGCCTACGCTTGATACGCCGTTTGGCGATGGACGCATTAACGCGGCCGAGGCGCAGGCTGGCGGTAGCCTGAGTGGCGATCTGAATAATGATAACGCCGCCGCCGTGACCGTTACGGTCAACGGGACGCTCTATGCGGCTGCCATTAACGGCGACGGCACCTGGTCACTGGATCTGCCCGCGAGCGTCCTGCAAACGCTGCCGGATGGGACCTGGCCGGTGACGATCACCGTCACCGACGTGAATGGCAATACGGCCAGCACCGTTGACAACATCATTGTCGCTGTGCAAACGCTGCCGAATGTGAGTCTCAATCTGCCGTTTGGCGATGGTGCGCTGAATGCCACTGAGGCGACACAGGACCAGACCCTGACCGGTACCACCGGCATCAGTGGCGCGGGGCAAACCGTCACGGTGGTGATCAGCGGCTTCAACAATGACGAACCGCTGAATGCGGTCGTGCAGAATGACGGAAGCTGGTCGCTCACGCTGACCCCGGATCAGATGGCGCAAATTCCTAACGGCAGCCATGTCATTACGGTGAGTGCAGCCGATAGTGCGGGGAACACCGACAACACCACATTAAACGTGGTGACCGCGGTGACGGCGCCCGTGCCGACTTTTGCGGCCACACAGTTTGGTGGCGACAATGTGCTGAGCATCAGTGAGGCCGCCGCTGGCGTCACGCTGACGGGAACGACGGGCAGCAGCGGCGCAAATCAGGCCGTCAGCATTATCGTGAATCTGGACGGCATCAGCTATCCCGGCACGGTCGATAACGATGGCAACTGGAGCGTGACGATTCCGCCTAATGCGTTAAATTCGTTAGGGAGCGGTCCGTATACCGTCACCGTTAACGTCGTTGATGCTACCGGCAACCCGGGTACTGCCCAGTTTAACTTCACGGCCGATCTGACGACACCAGTGCCAACCGTGGCCCCGCTCGCACGTGACGGTTTTATTAATTCAGCGGATGTCGCGAATGGCGTCACCCTGACCGGTAGCACAGGGGAACCCGGTGAAGGGCAGACGGTTGTGGTCACCTTAGGAGGGACAAGCTTCGATGCGGTGGTACAGGCAGATGGCAGCTGGACATTAGCCCTGAGCACAGCCGATCTGCAAGGTTATACCGACGGAAATTACAGTCTTTCTGTGGTCGCGACGGATGCGGCTGGCAACAGTGCCACCCTTACAGAGACGCTGACCATTGATACTACCGCACCTGTGATCACCACGGTGGCCTTTGCAGGGGATGACGGACTGGATTACGCCGAAAGTGTTCAGCCGCAGGTTCTGAGTGGCGTAGTAACAGGGGCTGAAATCGGGACTTCGTTGACCGTTTCCCTTGCGGACACGGTGCTGGGCACGGGCATCGTTGGGGCAGACGGAAGCTGGAGCCTCACACTGACGCCTGAACAAATGCGTGACTTTACGCAGCCGACTACCACACTGACGCTGACTGTCAGCGATCAGGCCGGTAACCCGGTGACGCAGGAACTGTCAGTTCCGGTTGATCTGACGCCACCGCCGGGACCGCTGGTCACGCTGGGCACCGTATCGGGTGACAACATCATCAGTACGGTCGATCAGGCAAATGGTGTCGTGCTGAGCGGAACATCGCAAAACCTGGGTGCTACCGGCGAGGTCAGCATTGTCATCAACGGGACCCCTTACGCCACCACGCTGGATGCGAACGGCAACTGGACGACGGGAGCGCTGTCCGTCGCCGATTTCGGCACCACCGACGGGCCGGTCACCATTACGGTCAACGCGACCAATGGTTCGGAAACCGTCACGGCCACTGGCACCGTGCAGTTGGAGCTGACACCGCCGTCACTCACTATCAATGACTTTGCGGGTGACAATGTCATTAACGACGGCGAAACTCAGGTACGCCAGACCATTAGCGGTACCTCGGACACCAGTGAGGCGGGCCGCGCAGTAACGGTGACGCTCAACGGCAAAACCTACACCGCCGTCGTGCAGACTGACGGCACCTGGTCAACCAGCGTACCGGCCAGTGATATGCAGGCACTCGCCGAGGGTCAAACGGTCATCAATGCCCAGCTCAGCGATGCTGCGGGCAACGTGACTTCCGTCGACCGCACCGTGACTGTAGATACGACCGCACCATTGATTCAGACTGACGCCTTCCTGGGCGTACTGTGCTTTATCCTGTTTCTGGCAGAAGGCGCAGTACTGGACTGGGGTGCCCTGTTGCTGCTGCAAAATCCGTCAATGTCGACGGCACATGCGGGCCTGGGCTATGCCGTATTCTCTGTAGCGATGACGGCAGGACGCTTTACTGGCGATAAGATTATTCAACGTTTTGGCCGCTATCCAGTGATGGTCATGGGCGCGCTGGCCGCGGCGTCGGGCCTGGCGCTCGCCGTCCTGCTGCCCTGGCCGGAAGCGTCATTACTGGCTTTCTTACTGGTGGGATTTGGTTTATCCAATACCGTGCCTATGTTATTTAACGCGGCGGGTAATCAGCATGCAATGCCCGCTAACCTGGCGATTTCAGCCATGACAACGTTGGGATATGCAGGTATTCTTTCTGGTCCGGCGTTGATCGGGTTCATCTCTCAATGGATTAGCCTTAGCGGTGCATTTTTACTGATTGCACTGCTCTTGTTGGCTGTGGCTGTCAGTGCGCGCAACGTTGCGCGATAAATCAGGTATCTGAGACGCTATGTTGTATAAGTTTCCTCTGACATCCAGCAATGTCACCCGCTTTTTTATCGTATTTAACCTGGTACTGTTACTGGCGCTGGGTTGTATGGTGCAAAATTCAATTAATGCCTGGCTAACCGATAAACGCTATGCCATGGCCGATATGGCGCACGACGTACAAAAACGTATTGATACCTATCGTTTTGTGACCTGGCAAATTTATGAAAACCTCTCGGCCAGTGCGGCAGGTTCCGTCCCTGCCAGCAATTTACAAGAGACGCGTCTGCGTCCTGATGTCTATTACCTCGAAAAAACCCGACGTAAAACCGAAGCGCTGATCTTTGGTTCGCATGACAGCAGCACGCTGGATATGACGATGCGGATGTCCAGTTATCTTGATACGCTGTGGGGTGCCGAATCGCCGACCTGGTCGATGTATTTCTTAAATGGTCAGGACAACAGCCTGATTATGATATCGACCCTGCCGCTGAATGATTTGGCCACTCGCTATAAAAAGAATGCGTTAAGTTCATTAGTGGATGCGCGCCGTGCTGAAATGCTGCAGCAGGCGAATGCGCTGGATGAACGCGAAAGCTTTTCGCCTCTGCGTCATCTTGCTTTCCAGAACGATCACTACTTTACCCTGCGTACGACGTTCAATCAGCCCGGCCATCTGGCTACTGTCGTCGCGTTTGATTTGCCTGTGAATGACTTAATCCCGCTTAATATGCCGGTAGAGAACTTCCAGTTGCGTCAGGATGCCAGCTTTACCAATAACACCAGTACAAACCAGGAAGGCCTTGAGACAACCCAGGTTTCGCTGGTCAGCCACGACATTGAGATAGCCGCAGCCCTGCCCAGCACCTCGCTGCAGCTGGTTTACCGGGTCCCCCTTGTTCGCCTGCTGCTCGACAGTGCGCATAACCTGATGTGGCCACTACTGATTAACCTGGTGCTGTTTTTACTTTCACTGAGTGGCGTATTGTTACTACGCAAACAATCGCTTCGTCCCAGTGAAAACCAGAGTGCTGAACTGGACTCCCTTCGCGTACTCAATCAGGAGATTGTGGCCAGCTTACCTGTGGGCCTGTTGGTGTACGACTTTGCGAGTAACCGTACCTTGTTAAGTAATAAGATCGCCGAGCATCTTTTGCCTCACCTGAACCTGCAAAAGATCATCAATATGTCCGATCAGCATCAGGGTGTATTACAGGCTACGATCAACAACGAAGTGTACGAAATACGCCATGCGCGTAGCGTTTTATCGCCGCATACACAGCTGTTTATGATGCGCGATCAGGATCGGGAATTACTGGTCAACAAGAAACTGCAAAAAGCACAGCAGGTGCTGGATCGCAACCACCAGATGCGTCAGCAGTTGCTGCATCACCTTGGCCATGCGTTAAACCAGCCGCTGGAAAAAATCGTCTCGCAGTTGGTGCAGTTGAGTCAGCGTGATAACGACGAAAGCGTGCTGGATATTCTGGACGAGAGCCAGTCACTGGCTCGTCTGGTGGACGATATCGTGCTGCTCAATCGTCTTGAAGCGCATGACTGGTCACCTGATGCGTCGGTATTTAACCTGCAAGAGTTACTGGACGAAATTACGCTGGAGAGCCTGCCGCTGCTGCGCCGCAAAGGCCTGTCCCTGGTGGTGAATAATCATCTGGCAAATGACGAGATGCGCTTTGGCGATCGACGTGCATTGCGCAAAATCCTCACCACGCTGATGCATTATGCGCTGATTACCACCCGCTGGGGCAAGATTACCCTGGCGGTGAAGACGGCAGAGAACCAGCCTGACCGGGTCTATATTGAACTGGTGGATACCGGTGCCGGACTGACCGTGGATGAACTGGCCAACGTGGACTTCCCGTTCCTGGGCGATACCAGTCAGGATCGTTATGGTCAGGCGTCCGGTATGGCGTTTTTCCTGTGCAAGCAGTTGTGTAAACAAATGGGCGGTAGCCTGGAGATTGTGGCGAAAGCCGATATCGGCACACGCTATAACATTCAACTGCCCCTCACGCTAGAGGAACAGCGTGATGAGGAGGAAGAGAAAATCCTGGAAGGCGTAACCGCGCTGGTGGAGATCGCCGTTGAAGATGTCCACAAAATTGTTTGTCGCCATCTGGAAAACTGGGGCGCGCGCTGCCTGACGCCTGATGAACGTATTTCGGGTCAGGATCACGACGTACAGATCACCGACGATCCGGGCAAACTGAGTGGCTGGGCATTGTTACTGGCAGAAGACGAACCGGGCCATCATGCGCTGAACGATCAACAGTATCGCGTCAATTTCAATCTCAGTAATGCACTACTGGATGCATTACTGGCACTGATTGAGAAGCAATTGTCCCACGATGTAATGGAGGATAACACTGAAGAAGATGACGCCAGCACGCCACTGCTAAGTGGAGGCTATTTCCAGCTGTTTACTGAGACAGTACCGGATGATGTAAAGAGATTGTATACTGAGTCAGCGATAAACGATTATGCCTCGCTTGCTCAGACTGCCCATCGCCTTAAAGGCGTGTTTGCTATGCTTAATTTGACACCGGGCAAACAGCTTTGTGAAGAATTAGAACACCACATCAAAGTGTGTGACGATTCAAACATTAAAAATACCACCAGTAATATTGACGCTTATGTCAATCAACTGCTGCAGCAAGGTAACCAATAAGATGAATAACCTGAATGTAATTATTGCCGATGATCACCCAATTGTTCTTTTCGGTATCCGAAAATCTCTGGAACAAATTGAGTGGGTTAACGTTGTGGGTGAGTTTGAAGACTCAACAGCACTGATTAACAACCTGTCCAAGCTTGATGCCAATGTGCTGATCACCGACCTCTCTATGCCGGGTGAAAAGTATGGTGACGGTATTACGCTGATCAAATATATCAAACGCCATTATCCTGATCTGTCGATCATTGTTCTGACCATGAACAACAACCCGGCCATCCTCAGCTCCGTGCTGGATCTGGATATCGAAGGTATCGTTCTGAAGCAAGGTGCGCCAACCGATCTGCCTAAAGCGCTGGCTGCGCTGCAGAAAGGCAAGAAATATACGCCGGAAAGCGTGGCGAAACTGCTGGAGAAAATCAGTGCCGGCGGTTATGGCGATAAGCGTCTTTCGCCTAAAGAGAGCGAAGTATTACGTCTCTTCGCTGAAGGCTTCCTGGTAACGGAAATTGCGAAGAAGCTGAACCGCAGTATTAAGACCATCAGTAGCCAGAAAAAATCGGCCATGATGAAGTTGGGTGTGGATAACGATATTGCCCTGCTCAACTATCTGTCATCGGTCAGCGCGACCCAGATCGACAAAGAGTAAGTTTTCAGGCGGTGCACTCGCACCGCCTCCTTCCGCTTCTCTTTTATCCCTGCCGGGCTTTACGTACCCGCTCCGCATAGATACCCAGCGTTGATTTCAGCACATCCAGCGTCACGGGCTTCGACAAGCAGTTGTCCATCCCTGCGTCCATACAACGCTGCTTTTCTTCGGCCAGCGCGTTCGCCGTGACGCCTATCACCGGGAACACATGCCCTAACTGACGCAGGCGCTGAGCCAGACGATAACCGTCCATATTGGGCATGTTCACATCGGTCAGCACAATATCAATTGTATTACGGCTTAAGACATTTAAGGCGTCAACACCATCCTGGGCGGTTTTCACCTGATAACCCAGCGTGCCAAGCTGCTCTGACAGCAGCATGCGGTTGATAGGATGATCGTCAACGATCAGCACCATAATGTCGTCATTATGGATTTTCTCTTCGACCGGCCCGCTCAGAGAAAGCGCGTCCGTGCTCTCGGTTTCCACGGCAATGCGGTAAATACGCGCCAGTAAAGTCGGCAGTTCATGCAGGGTTGCCGTGCTGTGGATCCAGCGCCCTGCCTGCGGCTCACGCGGCATATCCACATGCGCGCCGTCAAACGTGATAACCGCACGCACCTGGGGGAATGTTTCCATTGCATAGTCGGTTAACACCACATCATCACTGCCAGGGTTTGCCAGCATATCGGCGACCTGGAAGCCATGTTGCTTCAACAGCCTGTCCAGATACTGGGCCAGGTACTCATTGCGCATTGCCAGCCAGATTTTCTTATCCTGAAGCCCGTCAAGCAGTGGAATGGACGGCTGCTTACCATTGTAGATGGGGATACGCACGATAAACTGGCTTCCCATTCCCGGCTCTGACTCCACCTCAATATCACCGTCCATCATGTTGATCAGCTTTTCACAAATCGCCAGGCCCAGCCCGGTGCCCTGGAAATTACGCTGGACGCCATTTCCGACCTGGAAGAACGGATCGAATAACCGGGTGAGCTCTTTTGCCGGAATCCCGACGCCGGTATCACGCATACGAAAGGCCAGATAGCCCTGGGTGACGTATGCATGCAGGATGATGCATCCGGTATGCGTAAATTTGATCGCATTATTGAGCAGGTTAGAAATCACCTGTTGCAGACGCAGGGGATCGCCATCGAGGAACTGCGGAACATCGTGTTCAATATAGCAGTACAGTGTCAGGCGTTTTTTCACCACCAGCGACAGATAGTTACCGACAATATGGGTAATCACTTCACGCGGGGAGAAAGGACGCGGTTCAATCTTCAACTGTTCCGACTCGATTTTCGAGAAATCGAGAATATCGCTGATGATTTTTAACAGCAGACTGGAGGAGTTGTTCATGGCGGTGACCAGCGAGTCGATACCGCTGGGCAACTGTCGTGTCTGTAATAAATCCAGATTACCAATAATGCCGTATAACGGCGTGCGCAGTTCATGGCTGACCGTGGCCAGAAACATCGATTTCGACTGGCTGGCCTGTTCAGCGGCATGCGCCATCTCCTGCAATGACTGCTCCATACGAACGCGCGCGGACACGTCAACCAGCACGCAGATGGCGACGTTTTCATTGCGATATCGGGAATGCACAAAGCTGATTTGCAGATTGGTGTTGCTGCCCGTCAGGACATCCACAAAGTTGACCTGTTGGCCGCCGATAATTTCATTTAACCGCTTGCGGTCTTCCTGCGTCAGCAACGTAAGATAGTTATGCGCCAGCTCATTACTCAGAATGTTGGTGCCATCGCTGGTGCGCAGAATACAGATCCCGACCGGTGCTGACGCCACGATCTTACGGTTAAACTGCTCATGCTCTTCCAGCCTGTGTGCATTCTCTTCCGCAGGCAAAAACATGCGCCGCTCAAATAACCAGGCCAGCGTAAACAGCAGTACCGCACTCATGATATTGAGCAGCACCGCGTTAATCATCATGAGCCTGAGCTGATCGACCAGGACATCCGTTGACACCGACCAGATCACATTGAGTTCTGATGGCGGTAAGGGTTTCTTGAGCACCAGCTGGCGATAACCGTCCAGATAACCAAACCAGGTTTTATCGTCGGGTAATTCGTTTAGCGAGAAACCTACGCCTCCCCGGCGTGACGTCAGCAACGGCGTATAATTTTCGTCGGTTATGGTCGCGGTCACCGGCAGGCTGCCGGGCTGGATAAATTCATCAAGGCGGATATTTTGCTCTACGCCCAGCAAAGCCTGCAGTTTATCGGCCACATAGACCGGCATCACCACAGAGAAGCTGCCTACACCAGGCTGAGCGGAGCTGCTCACCCAGTAAGCCGGATTACGCTGGTCCTCTTCCGGGCTGTTACGGTAACGCTGCAGGTTTTCCCGCAGAAGCTTCAGACTGCGATCGCGACTGACATTATTATTGTTATTGCTGACGGTAAAGTCAGCCAGGCACCTGTTATCGCCGCCAATCAGGAAGACCCGGTTCAGCTCGTAGGAGGAGGCGAAATTGCTTTTCCAGTAGTTAATGTAGTTGCCTAAGGAATCAAGCGAGTTGCGCCAGGTGGTGCTCATGGAGGCACAGTCGTCACCGGAATATAACGGCATAAACTGCGGCTGAATCAGATTGTCCGCCTGGGACTGACCGATGGGTGCAGGTCTGGCGAGCCGGTTTTCAGCAATATATTTGAGTTCACGCATCATGCCCGCAGAATGACGGACGTACCAGTCAATGGTGCCGTAGTTACTGGCAAACTCCTGACGTACCTTATTCTCTTTGTCATGCAGGACGCTGATAATATAGAACGTCGTCAAAACAGCGCCCAGCAACCAGATGAGCAGTGCCAGCGCGCGAAACAGATTGCGCGAAATGCGCAGCGTCGTGCGGAAAGAAACTAGATATTTCAAAGGTGACTCGCAGGTGGCAAGGTTAGTCGCATTGTTGGATTTTTGATGTTCATACACTAGCTTTATCGCAGCGAAAAAGCCAGTCGACTCCGGGCTCAGGGCGCAGTTTGAGAATGTTTGACCTGCCGCCCACCTCTCCTCTCGCTGTCTTCACAGCCAAAAAAAACGGCAGGCCGGGTTACCCCTGACCTGCCGTTGCGGTTTAACGTACGACGGGTAACTTACTCGTCGTCGTCCACTGCCGGTTCATCATCGTCGTCATTGTCGACTTCAGGTACGATATCATCGTCCCCTTCCGCCACGCTGCCATCGATAGCATCCAGCTCTTCTTCTTCCACCGGTTCCGCTACGCGCTGCAGACCGACAACATTCTCGTCTTCGGCTGTACGAATCAGGATCACACCCTGGGTATTACGGCCCACGATGCTGACTTCGGAGACACGGGTTCTTACCAGTGTGCCGGCATCGGTGATCATCATGATCTGATCGCTGTCGACAACCTGTACCGCACCAATAACCGGGCCATTACGCTCAGTTACTTTGATGGAAATCACGCCCTGCGTTGCACGGGATTTGGTCGGGTACTCACTGTTCGCGGTACGCTTACCGTAGCCGTTCTGCGTAACCGTAAGAATAGCGCCCTCTTCACGCGGCACGATCAGCGAAACTACGCGATCGTTTTGCGCCAGCTTAATGCCCCGTACGCCCGAAGCCGTTCGGCCCATGGCACGTACCGCGGATTCTGCAAAGCGCACCACCTTACCGGCCGCAGAGAACAACATCGCCTCATCGTTGCCGTTCGTCAGCGCCACACCGATCAGCTCATCGTCATCACGCAGGTTAATCGCGATAATGCCTGCGCTACGTGGGCGGCTAAACTCCTGCAGACCCGTTTTCTTCACGGTCCCGCTGGCGGTAGCCATGAAGATATTAAAGCCTTCGGTGTATTCACGTACCGGCAGAATCGCCGTAATACGTTCGTTGGCTTCCAGCGGCAACAGGTTAACGATAGGACGCCCACGTGCACCACGGCTGGCTTCAGGCAACTGGTAGACTTTCATCCAGTAGAGCCGGCCACGGCTGGAGAAGCACAGGATCGTGTCGTGGGTATTCGCCACCAGCAGACGATCGATAAAGTCTTCTTCTTTGATTCGGGCGGCAGACTTGCCTTTACCGCCACGGCGCTGGGCTTCATAGTCGCTCAGCGGCTGATATTTCACATAGCCCTGATGCGACAATGTCACCACAACATCTTCCTGATTGATCAGGTCTTCGATGTTGATGTCGGCGCTGTTAGCCGTAATTTCAGTGCGGCGGTCGTCGCCGAACTGATCGCGCATCAGCTCAAGCTCTTCGCGAATGACTTCCATCAGACGTTCTGAGCTGGACAGGATGTGCAGTAATTCTGCAATCTGATCCAGCAGCTGTTTGTACTCGTCCAGCAGCTTCTCATGCTCAAGGCCGGTCAGCTTCTGCAGACGTAAGTCCAGAATGGCCTGCGCCTGTTGTTCTGTCAGGTAATACTGACCATCACGGATACCGAACTGCGCTTCCAGCCACTCTGGACGGGCCGCATCGTCGCCTGCACGTTCCAGCATCGCGGCCACATTGCCCAGCGCCCACGATTGCGAGATCAGACCCGCTTTTGCTTCCGCTGGCGTTGGTGCGCGGCGAATCAGTTCGATAATCGGATCGATGTTAGCCAGCGCAATCGCCAGACCTTCAAGGATATGTGCCCGATCGCGCGCCTTGCGCAGTTCGAAAATAGTACGGCGTGTCACCACTTCACGGCGATGGCGAACGAAGGCTTCGAGAATCTCCTTCAGCGCCATAATCTTCGGCTGGCCCTGATGGAGAGCGACCATGTTGATACCGAAAGAGGTCTGCAACTGAGTCAGGGAATAGAGGTTATTGAGAACCACTTCACCAACGGCGTCACGCTTGATTTCAATGACGATACGCATGCCGTCTTTATCAGACTCATCGCGCAGCGCACTGATTCCTTCGACGCGCTTTTCTTTCACCAGCTCGGCAATCTTTTCTATCAGGCGCGCTTTGTTCACCTGATAGGGCAGTTCGTGAATGACGATGGTTTCACGTCCGGTTTTGGCATCCACTTCCACTTCACCACGGGCACGGATGTAAACTTTACCGCGACCGGTGCGATAGGCTTCTTCAATGCCGCGACGCCCGTTGATAATGGCCGCCGTCGGGAAATCAGGCCCCGGAATGTGTTCCATCAGCCCTTCAACGCTGATGTTTTCATCTTCAATATAAGCCAGGCAGCCGTTAATCACTTCGCGCAGGTTATGCGGCGGAATGTTAGTGGCCATACCGACGGCAATACCGGACGATCCGTTGACCAGCAGGTTAGGGATTTTGGTGGGCAGAACTTCAGGGATCTGCTCGGTACCGTCGTAGTTCGGTACGAAATCAACGGTCTCTTTTTCCAGATCAGCTAACAGGTCGTGGGCGATTTTAGACATGCGCACTTCGGTATAACGCATCGCCGCAGCGGAGTCGCCGTCGATGGATCCGAAGTTGCCTTGACCGTCCACCAGCATGTAACGCAGGGAGAAAGGCTGGGCCATACGTACGATGGTGTCGTAAACGGCAGAATCACCATGCGGGTGATATTTACCGATAACGTCACCGACGACGCGGGCAGATTTTTTATAGGGTTTGTTCCAGTCATTACCCAGTTCGCTCATCGCGTAGAGTACGCGGCGATGTACTGGCTTCAGGCCATCACGCACATCGGGTAAAGCTCGGCCAACAATGACCGACATGGCGTAATCGAGGTAAGAATTTTTTAACTCTTCTTCGATATTAACCGGTGTAATTTCTCTCGCAAGGTCGCTCATGGAGCCGCTATCCCTCTACTAATCCCGGATTTTAAAGGTGCGAAAGTATATCACACCGCAATTCACTGGTGAACGTTAACCACCTTATTAAGGTGCTTTTACTCATGTTGATAAGGTGCGCCATGATAAGTTAAGCGTTTATACTGATGTCACATTTTGTCAGGAGTCACGATTCAATGAATGCACAACCACAGAACCCTCAGCACAATGTCGATGCACAGGAAATTGCCAAGTTCGAGGCCGTTGCCTCGCGCTGGTGGGATCTGGAGGGCGAATTTAAACCGCTGCACCGTATTAATCCCCTGCGGCTGGGCTACATTGCGCAACACAGTCACGGGCTGTTCGGTAAAAAAGTGCTCGATGTCGGCTGTGGTGGCGGTATCCTGGCGGAAAGCATTGCCCGGGAAGGTGCAATCGTCACCGGGCTGGATATGGGCGCGGAGCCACTTGAAGTGGCACGACTGCATGCGCTGGAGAGCGGCGTGACGCTCGACTATGTGCAACAAACGGTCGAGGAGCATGCCAGCCAGCATGCAGGCCAGTACGATGTGGTGACCTGTATGGAGATGCTTGAGCACGTGCCGGATCCACGTTCGGTGGTGCACGCCTGCGCGCAGCTGGTTAAACCCGGTGGCGAGGTGTTCTTCTCGACCATTAACCGTAATCCCAAAGCCTGGCTAATGGCGATTTTCGGTGCGGAATATGTCCTGCGCATGGTGCCGCGTGGGACGCATGATGTGAAGAAATTTATCCGTCCCTCTGAGCTGCTGGGTTGGGTGGATGAAACCCCACTGCGTGAACGCGACATGACGGGCCTGCACTACAACCCGCTTACCGATCGGTTCCGTCTGGGCAAAGGTGTGGACGTGAACTACATGATCCACACGCATCACGGCGAGGCTTAATTCCTGTGCAGCGTGCGGCTTTGCCCACGCTGCTGTCATCCCACTGTCATCACAAAACGCTATCCTCCCTGCCGCTACGCGTTAAGCCCTCTGGCACGACGGCTATGGCTCAAAACAGGATTTCGCATAGACCAATGCTGGAAAAAGTCGCGCAATGTTTGAAAAATCAGCGGTCGATCATAAATCGCAATATTTTCTCAGACTGGTTGACAAGACCTGCGGCCTTACGAGACGCGGCCTAAGAAAACCCGCAGAAAATACAACCCCCGCAGACATCATTTTTTCCTCTTGTTAAGCGCCAGCAAAATACTAGAATAAGCCTCCATATTGTTATACTTATCTTCGACAACCCCAAGATGTAGTGTTTATCCACAACATTATTCACAATGAATATGCTGTGTATAAATCGGGATTTCTTTTAATTATTGGATACTCACGCAAAGGTAAAAACGCGACATGAACCAAAGTCTGCTCGTTACTAAACGCGATGGCCGCCAGGAGCGCATTGATCTCGACAAAATTCACCGTGTCCTCGACTGGGCAGCTGAAGGGCTGAACAATGTGTCGGTTTCACAGGTAGAGCTGCGTTCCCACATTCAGTTTTATGATGGCATCAAAACCTCTGACATCCATGAAACGATCATCAAGGCCGCTGCAGACCTTATTTCTCGCGATGCCCCTGACTATCAGTATCTTGCCGCCCGTCTGGCGATCTTCCACCTGCGTAAAAAAGCGTACGGCCAGTTTGAGCCGCCCGCGCTGTACGATCAGGTCGTTAAGATGGTTGACCTGGGCAAATACGATCGCCATCTGCTGGAAGACTACAGCCGTGAAGAGTTCGAGCAGATGGACGGCTTCATCGACCACTGGCGCGACATGAATTTCTCCTACGCGGCCGTGAAACAGCTGGAAGGCAAATATCTGGTTCAGAACCGCGTCTCCGGTGAGATCTATGAAAGCGCCCAGTTCCTGTACATTCTGGTAGCCGCCTGCCTGTTCTCAGGCTATCCGCGTGCGACCCGGATGGATTACATCAAGCGTTTCTACGATGCGATTTCCACGTTTAAAATCTCCCTGCCGACGCCAATCATGTCGGGAGTACGTACGCCAACCCGTCAGTTCAGCTCCTGTGTCCTGATTGAATGTGGCGACAGCCTGGATTCCATCAACGCGACCTCCAGCGCTATTGTGAAATACGTTTCACAACGCGCAGGTATTGGTATTAACGCGGGTCGTATCCGCGCGCTGGGCAGCCCGATTCGCGGCGGTGAAGCTTTCCATACCGGTTGTATCCCGTTCTACAAGCACTTCCAGACGGCGGTGAAATCCTGTTCGCAGGGCGGCGTCCGTGGCGGCGCAGCAACGCTGTTCTATCCGATGTGGCATCTGGAAGTGGAAAGCCTGTTAGTCCTGAAAAACAACCGTGGGGTGGAAGGTAACCGCGTGCGTCACATGGACTACGGTGTGCAACTCAACAAAATGATGTACCAGCGCCTGCTGAAGGGCAAGGACATCACGCTGTTTAGTCCGTCAGACGTACCTGGCCTGTACGATGCGTTCTTTGCCGATCAGGACGAATTTGAACGTCTTTACACCAAATACGAACAAGACAGCAGCATTCGTAAGCAGCGTGTGAAAGCGGTGGATCTGTTCTCGCTGATGATGCAGGAACGCGCCTCTACCGGCCGTATCTACATCCAGAACGTTGACCACTGCAACACACACAGCCCGTTTGACGCCAGTATTGCGCCAGTACGCCAGTCGAACCTGTGTCTGGAAATTGCGCTGCCAACTAAACCGCTCAATGACGTCAACGACGAAAACGGTGAGATTGCGCTCTGTACGCTGTCAGCATTTAACCTTGGTGCGATTGACAGCCTGGACGATCTGGAAGAGCTGGCCACGCTGGCCGTACGCGCGCTGGATGCACTGCTGGATTATCAGGATTACCCGATTCCGGCCGCGCAACGGGGTGCGATGGGTCGTCGTACGCTGGGCATTGGCGTCATTAACTTTGCTTACTACCTGGCGAAGCACGGCGTGCGCTACTCCGACGGCAGCGCGAATGGCCTGACGCACAAAACCTTTGAAGCCATTCAGTACTACCTGCTGAAAGCCTCAAATGAGCTGGCTAAAGAGCAAGGCGCCTGCCCGTGGTTCAATGAAACCACCTATGCACAGGGCGTGCTGCCGATTGATACCTACAAGAAAGATCTGGATGCGATTTGCAACGAGCCGCTGCACCTGGACTGGGAAACCCTGCGCGAGCAGATTAAAACCCACGGCCTGCGCAACTCGACGCTTTCTGCCCTGATGCCGTCTGAAACCTCGTCGCAGATTTCAAACGCCACCAACGGTATCGAACCGCCGCGCGGCCATATCAGTATTAAAGCGTCTAAAGACGGTATCCTGCGTCAGGTGGTGCCGGAATATGAGCGTCTTAAAGATCAGTACGAACTGCTGTGGGATATGCCGTCCAATGATGGCTACCTGCAACTGGTTGGCGTAATGCAGAAATTCATCGATCAGGCGATTTCGTCAAATACCAACTACGATCCGTCGCGCTTCCCGAATGGCAAAGTGCCGATGAAGCAACTGCTGAAAGATCTGCTGACCGCCTACAAGTTTGGCGTGAAAACGCTCTACTACCAAAACACCCGTGATGGTGCGGAAGATGCGCAGGACGATCTGGCACCTTCTATTCAGGATGATGGCTGCGAAAGCGGCGCCTGTAAGATCTGACGGTCGGGCGGAAGCCTTTCCCGCCCACATTTTTCCGCGAGGCCGGTGCTGAGCCTCGTCTACCATGGACAGTTTTTTATGGCTTACTCCACTTTTTCACAAAACAAAAATGACCAGCTGAAAGAGCCTATGTTTTTCGGTCAGTCCGTTAACGTGGCGCGCTTTGATCAGCAGAAATACGATATCTTTGAAAAACTGATCGAAAAGCAGCTTTCGTTCTTCTGGCGTCCTGAAGAAGTCGATGTCTCGCGCGATCGCATCGACTACCAGGCCCTGCCCGATCATGAAAAGCATATCTTCATCAGCAACCTGAAATACCAGACGTTACTGGACTCGATTCAGGGACGCAGCCCGAACGTGGCACTGCTGCCGCTGATCTCGATTCCGGAACTGGAAACCTGGATCGAAACCTGGGCGTTCTCCGAAACGATCCACTCTCGCTCGTACACCCACATCATTCGCAACATCGTGAACGATCCGTCTGTGGTGTTTGACGATATCGTCACCAACCAGCAGATTCTCGCGCGTGCGCAGGACATCTCTAAATACTACGATGACCTGATTGAGATGACTAACTACTGGCATTTGCTGGGTGAAGGTACGCATCAGGTCAATGGTAAGTCCATTACGGTTAACGTGCGCGCGCTGAAAAAGCAGCTGTATATTTGCCTGATGAGCGTCAATGCGCTGGAAGCGATCCGCTTCTACGTCAGCTTTGCCTGCTCTTTTGCGTTTGCTGAGCGAGAACTGATGGAAGGCAACGCCAAAATCATCAAGCTGATTGCACGCGATGAAGCTCTGCATCTGACCGGCACCCAGCACATGCTGAATCTGCTGCGCACCGGTGAAGACGATCCTGAAATGAAAGAAATTGCCGCCGAATGCCGTGAAGAGTGCTTCGAGCTGTTTAAGAAAGCGGCCTTACAGGAGAAAGAGTGGGCAGATTACCTGTTCAGCGGCGGCTCCATGATCGGTCTGAACAAAGATATCCTGTGCCAGTATATCGAATACATCACCAACATTCGTATGCAGGCGGTTGGCCTCGATCTGCCGTTTGAAACGCGCTCGAACCCGATTCCCTGGATCAACGCCTGGCTGGTGTCCGATAACGTTCAGGTTGCCCCGCAGGAAGTGGAAGTCAGTTCTTACCTGGTGGGTCAGATTGATTCAGAAGTGGGCGAAAACGACTTCGACGACTTCCAGTTATAACGATGAGCCGTTCTGTTGTTATTCTGCGCAGTTCCGGCACCCGACTGGAGTGCGCAGACGATCATCCTAATCTGTTGACCATGCTGGAAGCCAACAACCTGTGCGTGGAGTTTCAGTGCCGGGAAGGTTACTGCGGCTCCTGCCGTATGCGGTTACTGCGCGGCGAGGTCGACTACGCGGAAACCCCGCTGGCCTTTATTGAACAGGGGGAGATCCTGCCCTGCTGCTGTAAGGCGAAAGGTGAAATCGAGCTTGAACTCTAGTGGTTGAGCCAGAGCGTGGCTTTGTTGAATAAATGGATTTTATGCTGTGGTACTATGAAAACGGTTGTTTCAGATAACATAAAATCAATGCATTACATGCTTGCGTATGACGGTGTTCTGTCTGGCATCAGCGTTTTCTACCAAAACAGTGCAGACAAAACAGAATGATTACCTATTATTCAACAAAGCCCCAGAGCGTTTAAAAAAACCGTCATCCCAACCGGATGACGGTTTTTTTCGCCGGGTGCTGAATCAGGGGATACGGGCAATGACTTTGATTTCAAAATCGAATCCTGCCAGCCAGTTAACGCCGACCGCCGTCCAGTTAGGATAAGGTGGCTGCGGAAATATCGCTTTTTTCACTTCCATAATGGTAGCGAACTGCGTTTCAGGGTCGGTATGAAACGTGGTGACATCAATAAGATCATCGAACGAACAGCCTGCCGCCGCCAGCGTCTGGCGCAGATTCTCAAAGGCCAGTTGCACCTGAGCAGCAAAATCCGGTTCAGGCGATCCGTCCGTGCGACTGCCAACCTGACCCGAGACGAACAGCAGGTCGCCCGAGCGGATCGCAGCGGAATAGCCATGCCTTTCATACAGCGCATGACGGCCCGCCGGGAAAACTGCTTCACGATTGCTCATTGTTTTACCCTCTGGTGAGTTGTTATCAGGAAATCATGCGCCTCATGACGACATGATTTAATATACTTCCCGTATGTGAAATAAAACACACATACGCCCCGCATGTCAATTTCAGATACGCGACGTATACGAAAAGGAGAGAACCATGGCAGGACGACCTCGTGCGGTCACGATGGAAGAAAATCGCCTTAAACTGATTGCCGCCGCACGTAAAGCCTTTGCCGAAAAGGGGTTTGCTGCCGCGTCCATGGATGAGCTGACGGCGAGCGTTGGTTTAACGCGCGGTGCGCTTTATCACAATTTTGGCGATAAACGTGGCCTTCTCGCCGCTGTGGTCGCGGAAGTCGACAGTGAAATCGCCCAGCGTGCAAAAGCGCGCGCGGCCAGTGCGGGCGACAGCTGGAACCAGTTGCTGGCGGAAGGTATCGCCTATATCGAGATGGCGCTGGACCCCGAAGTGCAGCGTATTGTATTACTGGATGGCCCGGCCTTTCTTGGCGATCCCTCCCTGTGGCCCAGCCAGAACGCCTGCCTGACCGCAACCCAGCATGCACTGGAGGAGATGGTCACGAGCGGCGTGCTGAAGCCTGTGGATGTTGAAGCCGCTGCCCGCTTGCTGAATGGTGCGGCGTTTACTGCCGCCTTGTGGGTGGCCGCCAGCGCCGAGCCCCAGGCCACGCTGGCTAAAGTCACGGCGACCTTTACCGTGCTGGCGACGGGGCTACGGCGCTAAACAACGTGTTAGTTGAGGAAAGGCGGGGAACAGAAAAGAAGGCGGTCGGTGCCGTTTGGCACCGGTCCGTATTTTTAATGCTTAATAGTTTCAAGCACATCAATCCAGCCGTGCCCTGTGCTGACCTCGCTGCCGTGTAACCAGCGCCGCAGCATGTTCATTGCCATCATCGCCACCACTTTCTGACGGGTTTCCAGGTTGTGACGACCACTATTGAATTTAACACGTTGTCCCCAGGTCGCTTCCGGTGTATGGAGCGCCACAGAGATCGCGTCTTCGCTCAGGCTGCCGACGGACAGGGCAAGCTGAGTCTGCAAGCGCGTCGCCAGCGCCTGGGTGCGCATGACCTGAACATCCAGACTCTCGTCCTGCTGCGGCAGAATTTCGCTGGCGCTAAGGGGCACGTCAGCCGAAGCCAGTTGCCAGTGAAGTAACCCTGCGGTGTACTGTTCGCTGATCGCCAGCCGCCAGTGACGTTGATGCAGTTCCCGCGCCAGCAGTGCAGGCAGCCCCTCAGTGCCTTCAAATATCGTACACTCGGCCAGCAACAAACGTACCTGCTGCCAGACCTGCTCCATCGCGACGCGCTGTTCGGCTGGCCCCGTAAGTTTGATTTCGATAATCGGCATGGAAGAACGGTAGCCCATCAGCACGTTCTCCGGCAGCGGCAAGGGTTCCAGTTCATTCGCAATGTCGCTTTCTCCCCGGCCAAAGGTGGTCAGCCGCAGGCAAACGGGCGGTTCAGGCAGGTCAAACTTCGCTTTCAGACGCGGAATGATTTGTTGTTCGACCATCACCTTGAATTCAGAGGGAACGCCTGGCGTAAAGAACATCCAGCAGCGATTGAGTTGCAGTGCAAAGCCACAGGCGGTGCCGACCGGGTTATCCAGCATTTCGGCGTTAGCGGGAATTTCTGCCTGTTTACGGTTGCTCTCAGCCATAACCCGTCCGCGGCTGGCAAACCAGGCTTCCATCGTTTCCAGCCAGGCTTCCTGCATCACCAGCCCGACCCCGCTCGCTTTGGCCGCGGCCTGGGCGCTAAGGTCGTCAGTGGTTGGACCCAGTCCACCATTCACGATGAGCACGTCCGCCTCAAGACTGCGGGCCTTTAGCGTTTCCACCAGCGACGACATTGCGTCACCCACCGTAGTCCGGCTGGTCATCGGCAGCCCGTGTTGAAATAACACATCAGCCAGCCAGGCGGCGTTGGTATCGACGATTTGTCCATGTAACACTTCATCGCCCGTGGACAGCATTTCAACTCTTATCACATTCATTCTCCTTGTGCCTGTCGCTTTACTTTAGAAAGCCCCTGAACAAAACACAATCTGCGGGCAGGAATTAACCGGGTAACGGCATTTTCAGGCAGGTGACAGAAGTGCGGAAGAACCAGAAAGGGAGAACGGACAGGACAGCGCCTGCCCGTTTTAGGCGATTGAGATTAGCGACGCGCCAGCAGCAGGCCTAATACCAGCCCTGCAGTAGCACCGATGCCAATGCCCTGCCACGGTTTTTCATGGACGTAATCATCAGCACGGTACGCGGCCTGTTTGGCACGGTAGTAATAGCTATCTGAGGTCTGGCTGACACGTGATTTAACATCTTCCAGCGCGCGTTCAGCTTTGGTTTTCAGTTCGATATATTTCTGATCGGCCGGATCACCTGATGACTTCAGCACTTCTTCCAGCGTTTCAGTCAGCAGTGCGATATCGTCGTCATAGCCCGTGTCGAAAGATTCAGTCTGTTTTACCATCATTTCCTCCATGTGAATTGCAATGCACCTGGTTAACTATAGCCATAAATGAGGGCTTTGCGCGGCCCCTTACCAGGAATCACCTGAAAATCGGCGCAAGGAAAGCGCACGCGCGTCAACTTATGGCAGGCTGTGATTACGCAAAGAAGTGTAAGAGATGACTTGCTTAAAGCAATTTCGCTTCGTTTATTTGATTTATCTGATAAATTTTCAGCGAACTGAATTTTTCTCTAAGCCGACTGTCGTACCCTGCTGTTGCCTGTAATAATCAGGCTCTGTGCTTCGACACGACAGTCACAACAAACTCGAAAAGCTAAGGAATGATCTCCGGCATGAATCGAAGAATGTTTATGAAAGCGTCAATGGCCTTCTCCGCGGTGAGCGGTATGACAGGCTTATCAACGCTATTCGCGCAATCCGCCTGGGCAGATGATGGCATTGCTGACGGAATCGCAGTGCGCTTCGATTTCGACGAGTTAAAAAAGAACGCGGCCGCACTGGCCAAAAAGCCGTGGGGTGGTCCACCGGGCCCGCTGCCGCAAACGCTGGCTAACCTGACGCCGCAGGCTTACAACGATATTCAGTACGATGCTAATCACTCGCTGTGGAACAACATTCCGAATCGCGAGCTTGATGTGCAGTTTTTCCACGTCGGCATGGGCTTTAAACGCCGCATCCGCATGTTTTCCGTCGACAGTGCCAGCCGTGAGGCACGCGAAATCCACTTCCGCACCGAGCTGTTTAACTACAACGATGCGAAAGTCGACACTAAACAGCTGGAAGGCAAAACCGATCTGGGGTTTGCGGGCTTCCGTGCCTTTAAAAAACCCGAACTGGCCCGCCGCGATATCGTCTCCTTTCTCGGTGCCAGCTACTTCCGTGCTGTCGATGATACTTACCAGTACGGCCTGTCCGCGCGTGGCGTCGCCATTAACACCTTCAGCAATGGTCAGGAAGAGTTTCCGGACTTTACGGCGTTCTGGTTTGAAACGCCGAAAGCCGAAGACACAACCTTCACCTGCTATGCCTTACTGGATGGGGCCAGCATCACTGGCGCATACAAGTTTGTGATTCACTGCGAAGCCGAACGCGTGGTGATGGACATTGAGAATCATCTCTTTGCCCGCAAGGATATTCGTCAGTTAGGCATTTCGCCGATGACCAGTATGTTCAGCTGCGGCACCAACGAGCGTCGGATGTGTAACACCTACCATCCCCAGATTCACGACTCCGATCGTCTGGCAATGTGGAGCGGGAAAGGGGAATGGATTGCCCGTCCGCTGAATAACCCTCAGCGCCTGCAGTTCAACGCCTACGAAGATGAAAACCCGCGTGGTTTTGGTCTGCTTCAGCTTGATCATGACTTTGAGAATTATCAGGACGTGATTGGCTGGTATAACAAGCGGCCAAGCCTGTGGGTGGAACCGGTTGGTAAGTGGGGTAAAGGTGCCATCAACCTGATGGAAATCCCCACGACCGGTGAAACGCTCGATAACATCGTCTGCTTCTGGCAGCCCGCCGAACCGATCAAAGCGGGCAACGCGTTCAGCTTTTCGTACAAACTCTACTGGAGCGCACTGCCGCCCGTACAGAGCCAACTGGCGCGCGTGGATGCAACCCGCACCGGCATCGGCGGCTTCCCCGAAGGCTGGGCGCCAGGCGAGCACTTCCCGGATGTGTGGTGCCGTCGTTTTGCTGTCGACTTTATCGGCGGCGATTTGCAGGCCGCCGCACCAAAGGGCATTGAACCGGTGATTACCGTGTCCTCCGGCACCTTTAAGCAGGTTGAGATTCTGTATGTTGAGCCGATCAAAGGGTACCGTATCCTCTTTGACTGGTATCCTGACAGCGACAGCGTACAACCCGTTGAGATGCGTCTGTTCCTGCGCACCAAAGACGAAACGCTGAGCGAAACGTGGCTCTATCAGTATGTGCCGCCCCCGCCAGACCAGCGTAAATACGTTGACGATCGCCAGATGACCGTCAGCTAACACGGCCATCTCACGGCATAATGCATCTCAGGCCTGGCGCCGGGATGCATTTTTTTTGCGTACGTGAAAAGAACACGCGACAGGCTGAGGGAGGAATAAAACCGTCAGGTCGTTAGCGCGGTTTATTTCCCCCTGCTCTGCGCATATCAATATGAGGAATATCGTCCTCAAGGTAGCTGTCGCTGACCGCCACAAAACCGTGACGCTGATAAAACCCCGCCAGATGCGCCTGGGCAGAAAGAAACTGTGCATGCCCTGGCCAGTGCTGTTCACAGCTGGCTATCGCCTGCACCATCAACTGGTTACCTAAATTCAGGCCACGGGCTTTGCTGGAGATGATGACGCGCCCAATTTTTACCTCTGTCTCGGCGCGCCGGGGCGACAGGATGCGCGCATAGGCCAGCAGGTCATCCTGCGCCATGCCGAGGAGGTGACGATTCTCCCCCTGCAAATCCTGACCATCCACATCCAGATAGGCGCACTGCTGCTCCACGACGAAGACTTCACAGCGCAACGCCAGTACTGCATAAAGCTGCGGGACGCTTAATGCCTGCTGGTGCAGATCCAGCCAACTGATATGCATGTCTCATCCTCATTCAATAACCGACCCATCACTGTAGCCTGCTAGCGGCTTTGCAGCCAGTGTTGATAACGCGCAGGCCAGGCCATGGTGGGTGTGCCGGGTTTCCCCATACCAAAACCGTGCCCGCCGGTTGGGTAGCGGATCATCTCCACATTTACGTGATGTTGCTGACAGGCTCGCGCCATGATCAGCGTGTTGTGGGGATCGGATATCGGGTCATCTTCGGCCTGCACCAGAAAAAAAGGCGGTGATGCTGCTGTCACCGTATTCTGCACCGACCAGGCGGCTTCTTCTGCCGCCGTAGGATGCGCCCCCAGCAAAATGCGGTGAGTGGATGTGTGCGTATAAGGCGCTTCCAGCGTAATGACGGGATAAATCAGCGCGGCACCGTCAACCTGAACAGGTGCGCTGTCCTGTGCCTCTGTCACCGCCCCCATGCGCGCGCCCATCGGGCTGATGGCCATCCCGAGCAAATGCGCACCGGCCGAAAACCCCAGCACCGTTAACCCTGTTGCCTGCGCTTTGACCAGTTGCAGGGCACGCAGCGCATCCTGCAGGGCAACCCGGTTACCATCGCCCCAGTGTTCGGACGGCAGACGATAACGCAATATCGCCGCAGTGTAGCCGCGCGCCGTTAACCAGCGAGCCGCGGGCCAGGCTTCTTTTGCCATTTCTATCCGTTTATAGCCGCCACCGCCGGCGATCAGGACAACATGACCGTTCCCCATGCCCGGTCGTAAGACGGTTAAGGTGGGTACGGCGATATGACGCTCTGCGCCTGAAGGCGATGTCTCAACCGGCCCTTCTGGCCCGCCACCGCCGGGTGGCGAGCCGGGCCAGAGGGGAATAACGGTTTGGGCGACAGCGGCCCGCGCGGCGAATGACAGTGTGCTTTTTGCCGTCAGCAGCGTTGCGGTACACCCCAGCAGAAAATGTCGGCGATCCATAAGCAATGCTCCCCCTTATCTGTTCGCCCATTTCAGCACGAAACTGTGGAAACAGAATGAAGATGCAGAATGAAAACGAAGAGAAAAGCGGACGCGACGTGATATTGCGAAGGCTATGCAAAAATCACCTGTGTCGATTTTCAGACAAAAAAAATCAGGCCCGAAGGCCTGATTGATCGCAACAGCGTGACATTACATCAGCGGCTGGGCCATCTGCACCAGTCTGATTAACGGCTGCGGATAAACGCCCAGCACCAACACCAGAATCGCGGAGATCAAGACAACCACGCCACCGGCGGTGAAGGCCCAGTTTGCTGGCGTATCGCGGCTCAGCAATTCAGGCGGGCTGAGATAAAGACTGACGGTAACGCGCAGATAGTAGTAAAGACCAATCGCACTGCCGACTACCACCGCACCGGTCAACCACCACAGGTTGGCGCTCACGCCAGAGGCAATCACGTAGAATTTACCGATAAAGCCCAGCGTCATGGGGATACCCGCCAGCGACAGCATCATCACGGTCATCACGGCCGACAGAATCGGACGGTGCCAGAACAGCCCGCGATAGGAGTAAAGCGAATCGGCATCCGGGCCACGATAAGGACTGGACATCAGGCTTACCACACCAAACGCGCCGAGGCTGCTGAACAGGTAACCGGCCAGGTAAACCCCTGCGGTTTCCAGCGACAGCTGATGATCTTTCACCGCAATCAGCGCGACCAGCAGATACCCCAGATGCGCAATGGAAGAGTAACCCAGCAGGCGCTTGATATTGCTTTGCGAAATCGCCATCAGGTTACCGAACAGGATGGAGACAAAGGCAATCACGGCCAGTACCGTCCGTACGGCTTCGCTGTCGGTCACCGGCGCGTACATAAACAGGCGCATGATAACGCCGAAGATCGCAATTTTGCTGGCGGTGGCAAGGAAAGTAGAAACCGGTGCGGGTGCGCCCTGATAAACGTCCGGCGTCCACAGATGGAATGGCACCAGTGACAGTTTAAAGCCCAGACCGATAATCAACATGCCCAGACCGACCAGCAGCAGCGGCTCCTGAATCATGCTGTCCGTCAGACTTTTACCCAGGCTGACGAAGCCCAGGTTGCCCGAGTCAGCGTAAATCAGCGCGATACCAAACAGCAGGAAAGACGATGCCGCCGCCGACAGGATGGTGTATTTCAGGGCCGCTTCCAGCGAACGTTTCTGACGGAAGGCGTAACCAATCAAACCAAACAACGGCAGTGACAGCAGTTCAATCCCGATAAACAATGATGCAAGGTGGTTAGACGCTGACAACACAATACCGCCCAGTGCAGCAATCAGAACCAGCAGATAAAACTCGTCCTTGTTGTCCGGGAACGTGGCCAGCCACGGATAGGCAAAAGTACAGGTTGCCAGGCTGGCGAGCATCACCAGGGCGGTATAGAACATCGAATACGCGTCTACACGCAGCAGCGGCGTGACATCCATCGCGCCAACCTGACCGACAAAATACAGTGACAGCAGTGCCAGGTTCAGGCCAACCACTGTTAGCGTGGCGTTAACAAAGTGGTTGCGTCGCCAGGCAATGGACAGCATCACAACCACCACCGTCAATCCGACGATTAACAGCGGCAGCAACGCGATCAATTGTTGAGGAGTTATTGTCATGGCGAATTACGGCCTTGTAGTTGAAATTGAAGCGGTAAACCACTGCTGAATATTGCTCATTGCAGCATGTGAGGTATCCAGAATCGGCTGAGGATAAACACCCAGCAGCACCAGCAGGACCACGAGCACCCCAATGGTCAGGAATTCACGCGCCGACATGCCCGGCAGCGGATCTTTCGATTTCGCTTCACCGTAGTAGGCACGTTGCATCATCACCAGCGAATAGACCGAGGCGAAAACCAGGCCAAAGGTCGCAATCACGATAATGACCGGAACGATCTGGAAACTGCCGGTCAGGATCATGAATTCCCCGACGAAGTTACCCGTACCTGGCATACCCAGATTGGCGACAGCAAAGAACAGGGATAACCCTGGAATCCATTTGATGCGCGACCACAAACCGCCCATCTGACGCATATCACGGGTATGCAGACGTTCGTAAAGCTGTCCGCACAGGATAAACAGCGCCGCTGCTGACAGGCCGTGCGCGATCATCTGTACAACCGCGCCCTGGAAGGCCAACTGGCTACCGGTGTAAATCGCAATCAGGACAAAGCCCATGTGCGAAATAGAGGTGTAAGCAATCAGGCGTTTGATATCCGTCTGCGAGAACGCCATCCAGGCACCGTAGAAAATCCCGATGATCCCTAACCACATCGCGATCGGTGCAAACTCTGCCGAGGCGTTTGGAAACAGCGGCAGGCTGAAGCGCAGTAAGCCGTAGGCGGCGGTTTTCAGCAGGATACCCGCCAGGTCAACTGAACCTGCGGTCGGAGCCTGACTGTGCGCATCAGGCAGCCAGCCATGAAGCGGGACAACCGGCATTTTCACCGCAAACGCGATGAAGAAGCCCAGCATCAGCAGGTACTCCACGGTGTGCGACATTGGCGTCTTCAGCAACTGCTCGTAGTTGAACGTCCAGACGCCCGTGGTGTTGTAGTGAACAAACACCAGCGCCAGAATCGCAATCAACATCACCAGACCGGATGCCTGAGTATAAATAAAGAATTTGGTCGCGGCGGTAATACGGGTTTTACCGTCCGATGCTTTATGTCCCCACAGCGCGATGAGGAAGTACATCGGCACCAGCATCATTTCCCAGAAGAAGAAGAACAGGAACATGTCAATGGCGAGGAACACGCCGATAACGCCGCCCAGGATCCACATCAGGTTCAGATGAAAGAAGCCCTGATACTTTTCAATTTCGTTCCAGGAACACAGCACTGCCATCAGGCCGAGCAGTCCGGTCAGCACCACCATTAACAGCGAAAGGCCATCAAGCGCTAAATGGAAATTAATGCCGAAACGGGGAATCCAGGGTACTGAGAAGCTCGATTGCCACTGCGGAATACCCGCTGCCTGCGTCAGTGAATAGCCCCCCTGCAACCAGAGTTGCAGCGAGAGCGCCAACGTCAGCCCCATGGTGATCAGTGCGATCCAGCGAGGCACCTTCGCGCCGAAGCGCTCGGTGAGCCAGCAGACGAAACCACCGAAGAAGGGTATGAAAATTAGCCAAGGTAATAACACGGCATACTTCCCTTTTTTTTGTCCTGGCTCGGGCTATCTCACTTACCCGTTTCGCCCCCGGCAGTGCTCGCAATCCTCACGTACTTCAGTACGCTCCGGTTGCTGTGCGCTGGCGGTGGCAAAACGGACTGCGCCGATTACGCCCTTACATCAGACAATCTTTGACATTCTTAATGGGTAAGTTTTCACACCTACCCGCTCATCAATCTTTAAATTACCAGCAGCAGCGCCAGCACAACGACGGCACCAACGCTCATCGACGCGACATACCAGCGCAAATACCCGTTTTCACTGACCACCAGACCTTTATTGGCGATACGTGAAAGCAACGCAGGCAGGTTCATCAGGCCGTTAAGAGGATCGCGTTTTAACAACCACGCAATGCCCAGATACGGTTTGACAAAGACTTTGTCGTAGAGCCAGTCAAAGCCCCAGGCGGCGAACCACCAGGTGCCGAAGAAACGGCCCGGCGCACTGTTGGCCACGCTGCTGACCAGCTGACGCTTGCCCAGCCAGAGTGCAGCGGCGATAACGATGCCCGCAACCGCGACCAGGCCGGACGCGATCTCCAGCGTGACTTTACCGTTCTCACCAAACTCATTGGCCGGTAAAACGCCCGCCAGCGGTGGGGTAATTAATGCACCCACAAACGTTGAGAGCACCAGCAACACAATCAGTGGCAGATGATGGGTAATGCCTTTGCCCGCGTGTGCATGGATTTTCTCTTCGCCGTGGAAGACGATAAAGATCATGCGGAAGGTGTAGATTGAGGTCAGGAACGCCCCTACCAGACCCGCGACCATCAGGTTCAAATGGCCGTTCGCCAGTGCACCAAACAGGATTTCATCTTTACTGTAGAAACCGGCGGTAATCAGCGGCAATGCGGCCAGGGCAGCACCGCCGACCAGGAAGCAGGTGTACACCAGTGGGATGCTTTTACGCAGTCCGCCCATCTTAAAGATGTTCTGCTCGTGGTGGCAGGCCAGGATAACCGAACCTGAGGACAGGAACAGCAAGGCTTTAAAGAAGGCATGGGTCATCAGGTGGAAAATGGCGGCATCCCACGCCTGCACACCCAGCGCCAGGAACATGTAGCCGATCTGACTCATGGTGGAGTAAGCCAGTACACGTTTGATATCCGTCTGGACCAGAGCAGCAAAACCCGCCAGTACCAGCGTAATCGCACCGATAATGCCGACCAGATGCAGCACTTCAGGCGTCAACAGGAACAGGCCGTGGGTGCGGGCAATCAGGTAACCCCCTGCCGTCACCATGGTGGCGGCGTGAATCAGCGCGGAAACCGGCGTTGGACCTGCCATCGCATCGGCCAGCCAGGTCTGAAGCGGCAGCTGCGCAGACTTACCTACTGCGCCACCCAACAGCATCAGCGTGGCCCATTGCAGCATGTGGTTGTCCGCCGCAAAGTGTGCCGGAGCCAGTTCCGCCATTTCGCGGAAGTTAAGCGTACCCAGTTCGTTGTAAAGGATGAACAACGCAAATGCCAGGAAGACATCACCGACGCGCGTGATGATGAATGCCTTCATCGCCGCCTTGCCGTTTTCCGGATTGCTGTAATAGAAGCCGATCAGAAGATAGGAGCACAGCCCTACCCCTTCCCAACCCAGATACATCAGCATCAGGTTATCCGCCAAGACCAGAACAACCATGCTGGCGATAAACAGGTTGGTATAAGCGAAGAAGCGTGAATATCCCTCTTCTCCACGCATATACCACGAGGCGAACATATGGATCAGGAAGCCGACACCGGTCACCACCGACAGCATGGTGAGCGACAGGCCATCCAGCGTCAGATTGACCTGAATATTAAAATTGCCGACATGAATCCAGGTCCACAGCGCCTGAGTGAAGACCTGCTGCCCGTGGGCAAAGAAGTCGAAACCCACAAACACCGTGGTGAGCGCGGCCAGCCCGACCGATCCCATGCCCACGGTCGCGGACAGGTTTTCTGACCAGCGGCCACGGGAGAACGCTAACAGCAGAAAGCCGATTAGCGGAAATAAGACAGTTAAATAGAGAAGGTTCATCCGCGCATCTCGCTCACAGTATCAATGTTCAGCGTCTGACGACGACGATAGAGCTGAAGCAGCAGGGCCAGCCCAATACTGGCTTCCGCTGCGGCGAGACTGATAGCCAGAATATACATCACCTGACCGTCAGCCTCTCCCCAGTAGCTGCCTGCAACAACCAGCGCCAGCGCCGCGGCATTGATCATGATTTCCAGGCTTATCAGCATAAACAGCAGATTACGGCGCAACACCAGCGAGGTCAGCCCCAGCACAAACAGCACCGCCGCCAGAATCAATCCATGTTGTAAGGGAATCATGCTTGCTCCTTATTCGCCTGCGCGGCATCGTTTGAACGGTTGCTCAGGACTTCGCCCTGGCGCTCTTCGCGGCCCAGGTGGAAAGCCACAACCAGGCCGGCCAGCAGCAGCATTGATGCCAGTTCAACCGCCAGCACATACGGGCCAAACAGACTAATGCCCACCGCTTTCGCATCGATAATTTTGCCGTCAATACCCTGGTCATGTGCCGTCATGATGGCGTAGATCATCACTGCCAGCAGCAGCAACGAAACCAGGCCCGGACCAATCCATAACGACGGACTTAACCATTCACGCTCCTGTTTCTGCGTGGCTTTGCCCAGGTTAAGCATCATCACAACGAACACGAACAGCACCATGATGGCACCGGCATACACAATAATTTCCAGCGCACCTGCAAAGTAGGCACCCAGAGAGAAGAAGACGCCAGCCACCGATAACAGCGAAACGATCAGGTACAGCAACGCATGTACCGGATTAGTGTGGGTGATCACGCGCAACGTCGTCACCACCGCCACCAGTCCGCAAAGATAAAACGCAAATTCCATGCCCTGCTCCTTAAGGTAGTAAGCCTTTGACGTCGATAGGTTTCGCTTCGTTCTCTGCGTCACCCTTATCTTTACCGTCAATTGCCATACCTGCCATACGGTAGAAGTTGTACTCCGGATATTTACCCGGCCCCGAGATCAACAGGTCTTCTTTTTCGTATACCAGATCCTGACGCTTGAACTCGCCCAGTTCGAAATCCGGCGTCAGCTGGATAGCGGTGGTTGGGCAGGCCTCTTCGCACAGGCCGCAGAAAATGCAGCGTGAGAAGTTGATACGGAAGAACTCTGGATACCAGCGGCCGTCTTTGGTTTCCGCTTTTTGCAGCGAAATACAGCCTACCGGACAGGCTACCGCACACAGGTTACAGGCAACACAACGCTCTGCACCATCAGGATCGCGGGTCAACACAATACGGCCACGGTAACGCGGTGGCAGGTAGACCGGCTCTTCTGGATACATCTGGGTTTCGCGTTTCGCGAAGGCGTGCATGCCAATCATCCAGATACTGCGCACTGTCGTGCCGAAGCCTACGACAATATCTTTTAACGTCATTTGTTACCCCTTACTGCGCTGTATAAAGAATCACTGCGGCGGTCGCCAGCAGGTTCAACAGCGTCAACGGCAGACACACTTTCCAGCCGAACGACAGCACCTGGTCATAGCGTGGACGCGGAAGCGCAGCACGAATCAGGATGAACATCATCATAAAGAACGCCGTTTTCAGGGCGAACCAGATGAACGGCGGCAGGAAAGGCCCGTGCCAGCCACCAAAGAACAGCGTCACAATCAGCGCTGAAACGGTGGTAATCGCGACATATTCGCCGACAAAGAACAGACCAAATTTCATACCGGCATATTCAATGTGGTAACCGTCAGCCAGTTCCTGCTCGGCTTCGGGCTGGTCAAACGGATGGCGGTGACAAACGGCCACGCCCGCGATACAGAAGGTCACAAACCCAAAGAACTGCGGGATGATGTTCCACAGATGCGTCTGACTGTTGACGATATCGGTCATGTTGAACGAACCCGCCTGCGCTACCACGCCCATCAGTGACAGACCCAGGAACACTTCGTAACTCAAGGTCTGCGCAGAGGCACGCATCGCACCTAACAGCGAGTATTTGTTATTACTCGACCAGCCCGCAAACAGCACGGCATACACAGCCAGGCCCGCCATCATCAGGAAGAACAGCAACCCGATATTGAGATCGATCACCACCCAGGTCGGTGAAACCGGGACGATAGCAAAGGCCAGCAGCAGGGAAACAAACGCGATGACCGGCGCCAGCGTAAAGATAAAGCGATCGGTGAACGGGGGAACCCAGTCCTCTTTAAAGAACATCTTGATCATGTCAGCAACCAGCTGCAACGATCCGCCCCAGCCCACACGGTTCGGCCCATAGCGGTTCTGAAACAGGCCGAGCAAACGACGCTCGGCGAAGCTCATAAACGCACCGCAGGCCACCACGACCAGCAAAATCACAAGCGCTTTACCAATGGCGATCAGAATGTCGATAACATCCGGTGTTAACCAGCTCATTGCGCCGCCTCCTGCAGAGAATCAATTTTTGCATTCGCCAGGAAGGGCGGGACACCCGGCATACCGAGTGGAAGCCCAACCTGCCCTGCCTGCAAAGAAGCCGAGAAACGCACTGGCAAACGTACGGTTTCACCTGCACAGGTTAATTCCACCGCTGCACCGTTATTCACGCCCAGCTTCGCGGCATCTTCCGGGTTCAGAACCAGGGTTGGTGCCGACATGCGCTGCTGGATAACCGGCGCACGCTGCGTCATTTCTTCACTTCCGAATAACTGGTAGTAAGGCGCGACGCGGAACTGACCTTGCGTGGCATAGGCTTCTGGCACGCTGCTGAACCAGGCAAGCTGCGCATCGCTGGCTTCGAACAAACGCACACCGGGATCACCATGACGCAGTTTCCCGCCCACTTCATCCTGGAATTTGTTCCACGCCTGCGGTGAGTTCCAGCCTGGTGCCCACGCAAACGGAATTTGCGAACGCGGGGCGCTCGGCTGGTTGTTTCCTTCCATCGAGAAGGCAAACATTGTGTCCTGATCCTGCGGCTGACGCGGCTCGTGCACGCTGATATTCGCGCGCGCAGCAGTACGCCCACTGGCACGATGCGGAGAACGCGCCAGCTTCTGACCACGAATACGGAAGCTGGCATCCGGCGCCGCATCCTTGATCCCTTTCAGTTGTGGCAGACTTGCCACAACGGCATCAATGACATGGTCCAGTTGCGTCCAGTCAACGTGACGGCTTTCCAGCGCGCTGTGCAGCGAGTGCAACCAGCGCCAGCTTTCCAGCATCACAATGCTGTTATCGTAGTAGGCAGGATCGTACACCTGGAAGAAGCGCTGTGCGCGGCCCTCATGGTTAATTGACGTACCGTCGCTTTCGGCAAAACTGGCAGCGGAAAGCACCAGTCCGGCTTTTTCCACCGTGGCGGTGCGCTGATGATCGACCACAATCACGTTAGCCGCATGGTTCAGCGCCGCATCGACCTGCGCTTTTGGCGCATGGCGATACAAATCGTTTTCCAGCACCACGACCGCATCGGCTTCGCCGTTCTGCAGTTGTTCCAGTGCCTGATCCAGCGTATTGCCCCCCATCAGGCCCAGGCCCATGCTGTTAGCATGACCAGCCAGCAGGGTGATACCGACGTCTGCACCGCGCGCTTTCAGGGCTTTGGCCACGTTCGCGGCCGCTTCGATCATGGCACTGCTGCCTGAATGCACGCCGGAAATGATTAGCGGTTTTTTGGCACCGGCCAGCGCCTGTACCACCACATCCAGCTTACCGTTCAGCGCACTGTCGAAATCGCTGACGGCTGGCGCACTGTCGTCCAGCGCGTGGGCAATCGCAAAGCCAAGACGCGCCTGTTCTTCAACCGGGGCACGGTAGCTCCACGCCGCGATGTCGTCCAGACGGGTTTCATCAACGTTGGTGACAAATAACGGATGCTTAGTGTGCTGACCGATATTGAGGATCGCGGCGATCTGCCAGTCTGCGACTTTCTGCGCAGCGGCCATTTCGCGGGCTTTGCCTTTTACTGCCTGACGCACTGACAGGGCCACGCGTGCGCCAACCTGTGTCAGGTCTTCGCCTAACACCAGCACCGCGTCGTAGCTCTCGATCTCGCGCAGTGAAGGCGTATAAATGCCGCCTTCACGCAGCACTTTCAGCAGCAGTTCAAGACGCGCCTGTTCGCCCGCGGGCATACCGGTAGAGAAGTTTTCCGCACCGACCAGTTCGCGCAGAGCAAAGTTACTTTCGATGCTGGCACGCGGCGAACCAATACCAATGACGCGCTTCGCCTGACGCAGGACATCGGCTCCGGCGTTAACGGCCTGCTCGGCATTCAGCTTCACGCTGTCGTTGCCACGCAACTGGACCGGATGGCGAGGACGATCTTTCAGATTGACATAACCGTAGCCAAAGCGACCACGATCGCACAGGAAGTAGTGGTTAACGCTGCCATTATAGCGGTTTTCGATACGACGCAGTTCGCCGTAGCGCTCACCGGGGCTGGTGTTACAGCCTACGCTGCACTGCTGACAGATGCTTGGCGCGAACTGCATATCCCATTTACGGTTATAGCGTTCGGAGTGAGTTTTATCGGTGAACACGCCGGTCGGGCAGATTTCGACCAGGTTACCGGAGAACTCGCTTTCCAGCGTGCCGTCTTCCGGACGACCAAAATACACGTTATCGTGCGCACCATACACGCCCAGATCTTTACCGTCGGCATAATCTTTGTAGTAACGCACGCAGCGGTAGCAGGCGATACAGCGGTTCATTTCGTGCGAGATGAACGGACCGAGATCCTGATTGCGGTGAGTACGTTTGGTGAAGCGATAGCGACGGAAGCTGTGGCCTGTCATGACCGTCATATCCTGAAGATGACAGTTACCGCCCTCTTCACATACCGGACAGTCATGTGGGTGGTTAGTCATTAACCACTCCACCACGCTTTCACGGAACTCTTTCGCTTCGCCATCATCAATTGAGATGAAGGTGCCATCGGACGCCGGTGTCATACAGGACATGACAAGGCGGCCGCGGGTGTCTTCAGCGTTCTGGAATTGCTTCACCGCACACTGGCGGCAGGCACCCACGCTTCCCAGCGCCGGATGCCAGCAAAAATAAGGAATATCAAGGCCCAGAGACAGACATGCCTGTAGCAGGTTGTCCGCTCCGTTCACATCATATTCTTTACCGTCTACATGGATTGTAGCCATAGTGACATGCTTCCGTCAGGCTCGTCAGAAACGAGCGTTAATCAAATTCTTGCCCCTGCACACTGCAACAGGGACGGCGGCACAGGGCCAGCTCCCGTGGATAACGGCGAATTACCAGCGCGCTTTCAGCAGGTTTGGCTGAATACCGCCGATAGATCGGGTATTGCCAAACACCTGCGGCGCAATGCCGGCTTCAAACTCTTCACGGAAATATTTAATGGCGCTCTGCAGCGGCTCGACCGCACCCGGCGCGTGGGCACAGAAGGTTTTGCCCGGGCCAAGCTGGCGGCAAAGCTGCTCCAGGGTCTCAATGTCCCCCGGCTGGCCTTTTTTCTGCTCCAGCGCGCGCAGAATCTTCACGCTCCACGGCAGGCCATCACGGCATGGCGTACACCAACCGCAGGATTCGCGGGCAAAGAACTCTTCCAGGTTACGCACCAGTGAAACCATGTTGATTTCATGGTCCACGGCCATTGCCAGAGCGGTACCCAGACGGCTGCCGGCTTTACCAATGCTGGCAAATTCCATGGGCAGATCGAGGTGCTGCTCCGTTAAAAAGTCGGTCCCCGCGCCACCCGGCTGCCAGGCTTTAAAACGCAGGCCGTCGCGCATACCGCCGGCATAATCCTCAAGGATTTCGCGTGCGGTGATGCCAAATGGCAGTTCCCACACCCCAGGGTTTTTCACCCGGCCGGAGAAGCCCATCAGTTTCGTACCGGCGTCGTCGCTTTTTGACAGACCTTTGTACCACTCGACGCCGTTGGCCAGAATAGCCGGCACGTTCGACAGCGTTTCAACGTTGTTCACGCAGGTCGGCTTGCCCCACACGCCCGCGCTTGCCGGGAAAGGCGGCTTAGAACGTGGGTTGGCACGGCGACCTTCCAGGGAGTTAATCAGTGCCGTTTCTTCACCGCAGATATAACGTCCCGCACCGGTGTGGACGAACAGTTCAAAATCAAAACCGGTACCCAGAATGTTTTTGCCCAACAGGCCTGCTTCAGTGGCTTCCGCAATCGCACGACGCAGATGCACTGCGGCTTCAATGTATTCGCCGCGCAGAAAGATGTAGCCCCGGTAAGCTTTCAGGGCAAACGCACTGATTAGCATGCCTTCCACCAGCTGATGCGGCATCTGTTCCATCAACAGGCGGTCTTTATATGTGCCAGGCTCCATTTCATCGGCGTTACACAGCAGGTAACGGATGTTCATGGATTCATCTTTCGGCATCAGGCTCCACTTCAGGCCCGTCGAGAACCCGGCACCGCCGCGCCCTTTCAGACCGGAATCTTTTACCAGTGAGACGATTTCGTCAGGTGCCATCCCTTTCAGGGCTTTTTCCGCACCGGCATAGCCGTTTTTGCTGCGATACTCATCAAGCCATACCGGCTGCTGATCCTCGCGCATGCGCCAGGTCAGGGGATGGGTTTCAGCAGTACGAATGATCTGTTTGATTGTCATTGATACTGCTCCAGCAAAGAGGCGATGCCTTCCGGCGTCAGATGAACGTGGGTATCTTCATCCACCATCATGGTTGGACCTTTATCACAGTTACCCAGGCAACAGGTCGGCAGTAAGGTAAAGCGACCGTCGGTTGTCGTCTGGCCAGGCTTAATATTCAGGTTTTCTTCCAGTGCCGCCTGAATCCCCTGAAAACCGGTGATGTGGCACACCACGCTGTCGCAGTAGCGAATCACGTGACGGCCAACAGGCTGACGGAAAATCTGACTATAGAACGTTGCCACGCCTTCTACGTCGCTGGCAGGAATTCCTAACACTTCTGCAATCGCATGGATCGCACCGTCAGGCACCCAGCCGCGCTGCTTCTGCACAATTTTCAGTGCTTCAATGGAGGCAGCGCGCGCATCTTCGTAATGGTGTTTTTCGTGCTCAATCGCATGGTGCTCTTCCGCACTCAGCACGAAGACCTCGTTAGGGTCGATCGTTTTAATAGCAATGTGTTGATCGTGCATAATTAGCGGTCCACGTCTGACATAACAAAGTCGATACTACCGAGGTATACGATCAGGTCGGATACCAGGCTGCCACGGATTACCGATGGAATCTGCTGCAGGTGCGGGAAGCTCGGTGTACGCACACGCGTGCGGTAACTCATCGTGCTGCCGTCGCTGGTCAGGTAGTAACTGTTGATCCCTTTGGTCGCCTCAATCATCTGGAAAGATTCGTTGGCCGGCATGACCGGGCCCCAGGAAACCTGCAGGAAGTGGGTGATCAGGGTTTCAATGTGCTGCAGCGTACGCTCTTTCGGTGGCGGCGTGGTTAACGGATGATCCGCCTTAAACGGCCCTTCCGGCATGTTGTTCAGGCACTGCTCCAGGATACGCAGCGACTGCCACATCTCTTCCATTTTCAGTTGTACGCGCGTATAGGCATCACTGATGCCGGCGCCCACAGGAACCTCAAAATCGAAGTTTTCATAGCCTGAGTAGGGGCGCCATTTACGCACGTCAAAATCGAGACCCGTTGCACGTAGCGCGGCACCGGTTGTGCCCCAGGCCAGCGCTTCTTCCATGTTATAGGCGGCTACGCCCTGCGAACGGCCCATCAGTACGGTGTTGCGCAGCGCCGCTTTGTCATACTCTTTCAGACGTTTTGGCATCCAGTCCAGGAAGTCACGCAGCAGGCGTTCCCAGCCTTTCGGCAGGTCATGTGCGACGCCGCCAATACGGAACCAGGCCGGATGCATACGGAAACCGGTAATCGCCTCCACCACGTCATAAATTTTCTGACGGTCGGTAAAGGCAAAGAACACCGGCGTCATGGCCCCGACGTCCTGAATAAAGGTGGAGATGTACAGCAGGTGACTGTTGATGCGGAACAGCTCTGAAAGCATCACGCGGATTACGTTAACGCGATCGGGCACCACGATGCCGGCCAGTTTTTCTACCGCCAGCACATAAGGCATTTCGTTGACGCAGCCACCGAGGTATTCGATGCGGTCAGTGTAGGGAATATAGCTGTGCCAGGACTGACGCTCGCCCATCTTCTCGGCACCACGGTGGTGATAACCAATATCCGGAACGCAGTCGACAATCTCTTCACCATCCAGCTGCAAAATGATGCGGAACGCACCGTGCGCGGAGGGGTGGTTAGGACCCAGGTTAAGGAACATGAAGTCTTCACTGGCAGTACTGCGTTTCATGCCCCAGTCTTCTGGCTTGAACGTCAGCGCTTCCATTTCCAGATCTTCTTTCTGTTTGGTCAGCGTGAAAGGATCGAATTCGGTGGCGCGCGCAGGGTAATCCTTACGCAGCGGGTGCCCTTCCCACGTCTGCGGCATCATGATGCGGGTCAGGTGCGGGTGACCGTCAAAAGTGATGCCGAACATCTCCCAGGTTTCGCGCTCATACCAGTTCGCATTGGCGAAAATTTTCGTGATGGTCGGCACGTGCATATCGTTTTCAGACAATGCCACCTTGAGCATGATGTCGCGATTGCGTTCAATCGAAAGCAGGTGGTAGAAAACGGAAAAATCCGCGGCAGGTAACCCGGCGCGGTGGGTGCGTAAACGTTCGTCCATACCATGCAGGTCATAGAGCATGACGTAAGGCTTGGGTAATTTACGCAGGAAAGTGATGATTTCCAGTAGCTGTTCACGCTTAACCCATACCACCGGAATCCCGGTACGTGTTGCCTGAACAGTAAAGGCATCCGGCCCAAAACGATTACGCAATTCGCCAATTACCGGGTCATCCAGATGATCCCGGGTTTGCCATAGCGGCTGAGCGAGATCTTGCGTGGTCAAATCTGTCATACGTTACTCACCATTCCGGCCTGCTAACAGGCGCTCAAATGAAGGCGTCAGGATGGTGCCATGCATTAATTTGTGTATTGTCGCTGCAGGCACTGATTCCATCCATACGGTTAACTTAAACTTCGTCTGGTGTACGCAGGTTGGTTACTGCAATACGCTCGCCACGCTTACGTTCACGCTCAGACTGCATATTGGCACGGTAAACGCCCTGATCGCCGACCACCCAGGACAGAGGACGACGCTCTTTACCAATCGACTCCTGCAGTAACAGCAGAGCCTGCATGTAGGCTTCAGGGCGCGGTGGGCAACCTGGAATGTAAACGTCAACCGGCAGGAATTTATCCACGCCCTGCACGACAGAATAGATATCGTACATGCCGCCTGAGTTGGCACAGGCCCCCATGGAAATGACCCATTTCGGCTCCAGCATCTGATCGTACAAACGCTGAATCACCGGGGCCATTTTAGTGAACGGCGTACCGGCAATAACCATAAAGTCGGCCTGACGCGGTGAGGCACGCATAACCTCAGCACCAAAACGCGCCACATCGTGCACGGCGGTGAAGGAGGTGGTCATCTCAACGTAGCAGCAGGAAAGACCAAAGTTGTAGGGCCACAGGGAATTCTTACGTCCCCAGTTCACCATGTCGTGCAGGGCATGTTCGAGCTTGCCCATGTAAACGCTGCGATGAACGTGCTGCTCCAGCGGATCGCTGACGATTTCCTGCTTTTGCAGAGGGTAACGGTCGTTCTCACCACCGTTCGGGTCTATGCGGGTGAGCGTATAGTCCATCTTATTGCCTCTCTTTTACTGCTTGTGAGGATTGGTGTGACTTACCGTGGGAGTTTTAACCACGATTCGGCGGCGTGCAGGAGTCCAGTCCAACGCGCCAATGCGCACCAGATAAACCAGGCCCGCCAGGAGCACCAAAATGAAAATTGCGGCTTCCACAAAGCCGACCCATCCACTTTCACGGATTGAGGTCGCCCATGCGTATAAAAAGAGAGCTTCGACGTCGAAGATAACGAAGAACATCGCCACCAGGTAGAATTTGGCGGATAAGCGGATGTGAGTATCACCCACGGATTCAATACCGGATTCGAAAGGCGTGTCTTTATGACGGGCACGAGCTCTGCCGCCTAACAGCCATCCTCCGGTCAACATAAACGCACAGAGGCCAAATGCGATGACGATAAAAACGATGAATGCCCAATGCTGAGCGATGATTTCGGTGGTAGTTGACATACTCATTGCTTACTCATCAAAAGTGGCGCTGGCATCCTGCTCTGGTTCTGGCAGCAAACTCACCACATCGATTCAAAGGGAAGGATAAAAACCTTACAAATTTTGCTGTTACTGTGCAATAAGCAGCAATTTTATGTGGTTTTTTACTCCTTTCTATAACCTTTTGTCAACTTTGACAAAAGTATCCAAACATTATTTTACACCTGCATCATATTATTAACATATGACGCGCGTGTTTCCAGCTAAATCGCTTCAGTCTGTAGGGGTAATTTCAGTGTAGCGGGTATTTCAACGTGTGGATCGGGTTATCAACGCGCATAGTTTGACAGGATTCGGCGGGATTGCCTTGCTTTTAGAAGGGCTATTTTGTTGATCCAGAACACAGAATTATCATTTTTGTGTTAAATTTAATCAGTTATCAGCCTGCTTCGCATCAACAAATCTCCACTTCGTGCTTTCCCTTCCCCACTCGCCCTGTTGGCCAGAGTATGAACAGGTAATTGACAGAACAGGACTGAAAAAGAAAACCACGGGTCAGAAAAGCAGCAAAAAAAAGCCTCTTGTTCCGGTTACAGAACAAAAGGCGCATTTACTCAGATTAACGTGCCGGCAGATTTCGCATTTTTTGCGAAAGAAGACGGGATTTACTCTTCATCGTCCAGCAGTAAGGCACCATCGGCATTGCCGATCATGTTGTAGGGATCGTGGGTAGACTGCATGGCGTTGAAAATGGCCAGCGCCAGTTCGTTGTCGTTGTCCGCGTTGCGGCACAGCAGATACTGAGTATCTGGCAGCACCGGTAATCCTTCTGCTGCACCCATTACGCGCAGTTCCGGGCTCATCATCTCCACCGGACGCGCGGTCACGCCTAAACCAGCTTTAACGGCAGCACGCACCGCTGCCAGCGTTGAAGCGACGTAAGAGATGCGCCAGGGAATGCCTGCTTCGTTCAGATGGTCAATCGCCATATCACGGTAAGGGCTGGGTTCATCCAGCAATACCAGAGGGATCGCTTCCCCACGCTGGAACACATAGTCCGCTGCGCAATACCACAGGGTTGGCGATGTCCGCAGTACCTGATGTGTAAAGTTACCCGGACTGGAGGTGGTAACAACCAGATCGACTTCGCCCTGATTCAGCATTTCCATCATAAATGGATTGCGTTTCACACGAACGTCAATGGCCAGTTTGGGATAAACAGAGGTAACGCTGTTTAACAGGAACGGCAGAATGGTATCGGAGGTATCGTCTGACGCCCCGATTGTCAGAACGCCCTGAATATTGCTGTACATCAGCGATGTGCAGGCTTCATCGTTAAAACGCAGAATTTTTCTGGCATAACCCAGAAGCTGAATGCCATGTTCTGTTAATAATTTGTTGCGGCCATGCCTGGCAAACAACTCTTTACCGACCAGTTGTTCCAGACGCTGCATCTGCTGACTTACTGCCGATTGCGTTCTGCATACCGCAGCAGCCGCGGCTGCAAAGGTGTTTAAATCCGCAACAGCAACAAAAGTTCGAAGCAGATCGAGATCGAGATTAAGTATCGGACGATTTGCATTAGTCATGTTTTTCTTCACTTATTAGAGTTTTAAGAACTACTATCCTGGTGTTATTACAAGCTTATCAAAGCGATAAGCGGTAATGATGCTTCATGCCGTCCCAACACAGGGCCGACATAAAATTTACTTACGAAGGCGCACGGCACGTTCCTGTAAAACACGGAAGCCGTCACCTGAAGACAGAGACAACTTCTGTACCGAAGGCACTGGATGCAAAATTGCGGGAAGCTGTGTAGTTGTCTTTTTCAACCCCAAAAAAGTCATTACGCCGGGGTAAATGGGTCTGTCATACACACACGCTGTATCGCGTTTAATCACATCAAATAGTAAATTATACTTAATCATTTTTGACCGCAAAATGGAAATGTTTTTATGAAAAGCATTGCAAATTTTGATCGGATCGCATTTTCCAACACGTCCTGCACGTCCTGTGCGCATTCAACCCGCCCAAAAACAGTGAATAAGACTTTTAGACAGGTAAACCTGTACTAAAGATGCTCTCTGTTTTTTAGCCTGGCTTCAAAAAACGAAAAAAAGTCCTTAGAGATAAAATAGTTAACCGTATTAACGATTAATGCACGGCTGTCACACCCTACTTACGCTATGCACTATCGTGCAAAATTTATGCATCAATAAAGCATAATTAAACTATTTCATTTATGACGCATTAGGCCTGTTCTGATTTCACTATGTCGATTACGTTCCCTGTCGGCATAAAAAAAACAGCAACGCGCCAAACAAAGCCCTTTTATCAAGCAGCATAAAAAACCATCAATGATGACTCAAGCAGACTTTTAAACCATACAGGGTCATAAGCAATATGCATTACGTCGTCTGGACGGAGACAAAGATGCTGAAGACGCCAAAACCACCTCGCGCCCTTCTTTTGTGTTCGTGAGGAGAGTACATTGTGCAGGTTTGTTTTCAGCGGCAGGCAAAAGGATTCTGCATATTAAGGCGGCCAAAAATGACTTTTCAAATTGATAAATCCGGCAAACTGGACAATGTGTGTTATGACATTCGTGGGCCGGTTTTAAAAGAGGCCAAGCGCCTGGAAGAAGAAGGTAATAAAGTTCTCAAGTTGAACATCGGTAACCCCGCGCCGTTTGGCTTTGAAGCGCCCGATGAAATTCTGGTGGATGTGATCCGTAACCTGCCCAGTGCACAAGGTTATTGCGATTCCAAAGGGATCTATTCCGCCCGAAAGGCCATCATGCAGCATTATCAGGCGCGGGATATGCGCGATGTCACAGTAGAAGATATCTACATTGGAAACGGTGTCTCAGAACTGATCGTTCAGGCGATGCAGGCGCTGCTGAACAGCGGAGATGAAATGCTGGTTCCGGCACCGGACTATCCGCTCTGGACGGCAGCCGTGTCGCTGTCGAGCGGAAAAGCCGTGCACTATTTATGTGATGAGTCCGCCGGCTGGTTCCCGGATCTGGATGATATTCGTAGCAAAATTACGCCACGCACTCGCGGCATTGTTATCATCAACCCCAACAACCCTACCGGCGCGGTATACAGCAAAGAGCTGCTGATGGATGTGGTTGAGATAGCCCGTCAGCATAACCTGATTATATTTGCTGACGAGATCTACGATAAGATTCTCTACGATGCCGCACAGCACCACTCTATTGCCGCACTGGCACCGGACTTGTTAACGGTCACGTTTAACGGCCTGTCAAAAACCTACCGCGTGGCGGGCTTCCGTCAGGGCTGGATGGTGCTGAATGGCCCGAAAAAGCACGCAAAAGGCTATATAGAAGGGCTGGAAATGCTGGCTTCCATGCGCCTGTGCGCCAACGTTCCGGCGCAGCACGCAATTCAGACCGCCCTGGGGGGATATCAGAGCATCAGTGAGTTCATCGCACCGGGTGGTCGTCTCTACGAACAGCGTCAGCGTGCCTGGGAACTGATCAACGATATTCCCGGCGTCAGCTGTGTGAAGCCGGAGGGAGCGCTGTACATGTTCCCGAAAATTGATGCCAAAAAATTCAATATTCAGGACGACCAGAAGATGGTGCTGGACTTCCTGTTACAGGAAAAAGTGCTGCTGGTGCAGGGCACCGCGTTTAACTGGCCGTGGCCCGATCATCTGCGTATCGTAACCCTGCCGCGCGTCGATGACCTGGAAATGGCCATCAATAAGTTTGGCCGTTTCCTGCAAGGCTACCGCCAGTAGTCCTGTTGCATCTATACTGATGTCATTTTGGGGAGAGTTGACCTCTCCCCCTGTCGTAAACAGGAACGACCATGACTCAAAGCCATTTCTTCGCCCACCTCTCACGCCTCAAACTGATTAACCGCTGGCCACTGATGCGTAACGTGCGGACCGAAAACGTCTCTGAACACAGTTTACAGGTGGCGATGGTCGCCCATGCGCTGGCCATCATCAAGAACAAAAAGTTTAACGGTAACCTGAATGCCGAGCGCATCGCGATGATGGCGCTGTACCATGATGCCAGTGAAGTGCTCACGGGCGATTTGCCTACGCCGGTGAAGTATTACAACGCGCAAATTGCCCATGAATACAAAAAGATTGAGAAAATCGCGCAGCAGAAGTTGATTGAGATGCTGCCCGACGAGTTGCAGGACGTTTATCGCCCGCTGATTGATGAACATCTGCACAGTGAAGATGAGAAAGCGGTAGTGAAGCAGGCCGACGCACTCTGCGCCTACGTTAAATGCCTGGAAGAGTTGTCGGCAGGCAACAATGAATTCTTACTCGCCAAGGCGCGGCTGGAAAAAACCCTGACTCAGCGTCGCTCGCCTGAAATGAGCTATTTTGTTGAGGTGTTTATCCCAAGCTTTAGCCTGTCTCTGGACGAAATCTCGCAAGATACACCGCTCTGATTCGGGCGGCCCGATGCCGCCACTCTGCACTTAAGGCTGGCTGTGAAAGGCAAACTTACCCGCTGGCTGTCTGGTAATGATTAGTGACGCCAGTGAAGTCAGGCGCAGCGCCACGTCATCCAGTCGCGGTGTCTCGTCTGGCGCATTGACAGCAATGACGGCACAGCCCGCCGACAGCCCGGCGATCACGCCAGCAGGCGCATCTTCAACCACAACACAGTCGGCTGGAGACAGTTTCAGCCTTTCGGCACCCAGCAGGTAGGGATCGGGTTCAGGCTTACCCTTTGCTACCTGCTCAGCCGTAATGAAGACCGCAGGCAGAGGCAGGCCCGCCGCTTTGTGGCGGGCATGAGCCACTGGCACAGAACCTGAAGTAACAATTGCCCAGGGGATCTGCAGTTCATTAAGCTGAGTGAGCAGCGCCAGGGCACCTGGTAACGCCTTCACACCGTCCGTATCTTCCGCTTCCGTTTTTTCCAGTGCCAGGAACTCGGCCTGAATCGCGGCCTCTGACTGACCGGCCATAAAATGACGCAGTGAGGTGATTGCCTGTTTACCGTGAATGAAGTCCAGAATTTCATCAGCCGCAATGCCATGACGTGCGCCCCAGTTAGACCAGGCACGTTCAACCGCCGGTAATGAATCCACTAAGGTGCCGTCTAAATCAAACAAAAAACCACTGTACTCCACACGTCACTCCTCATCAGGCGTTAATGATTTGCGCAATCTCGTTTACGCTTAAATGGTACTGGCGGGGACAAGTCTGCCATAAAGCCAGCATGCGTTGATACTTTTCCCACATCGGTGTTTGTGCATTGAAGCCGTGCGTGCCGGAATCAAAATGCGTGTAGCGCCCTTCCGTATTCACCATAAAGCGTACATAGCCAAGGTAGCGGGATTCCGTAGCCGCATCAAATCCCAGAAACGCCAGGCGCCGGGTATCGATCTCTCCTTCGGTTTTCAGATTAGACCAGGAAATCTGTAGCGCATGGTGCATTTCCATGATGTCGATGAGCGTACGGCAGGTGGCTTCAGAGAGTTCGCCGAACTCTTTATCCAGTTCACGCATCTGCAGGCTGTAGCCGCGCTCAATAATGGTCTGATAACGCCGAAAGCGCTCCGCATTCTCAGGCTCCAGCATCGCCATCATTTTGTACTGGTTCGCCAGAATTAAGCGTTGTGCATGGGTCATTTCCATCTTTCTCTCCCTCAGCCCAGAGGCTGTTCAGGTTTTATACGAGGGAAGGATGATGACACAGGGGGAGCGATGCGGAGGTTGCCACATCGCTTTTCATTGATTTAACCACAGATTCACATGCAATATTTCGGCACGCTGCAGGTTAGAGATCGTCCAGAAAAGTCCGGTCCAGTTGCTTAAAGGCGCGCTTCAGCAGATCGGCAAGCGCCTGATACGTTGGCGTGCCTTCAACCGGCGCAATCGCCTGCCCTGCGGCTTCCAGTTTGGTGCGCACGTCATGAAACCAGCGCAGAAGCGTCGGCGGCAGTGGCGTGACCGAACGTTTGCCCAGCCACCACAATCCCTGCATCGGTAAACTGCAGGCGAAAAGCGCTGTCGCGACGGCAGGGCCCAGTTGCCCACCCATCGCGATCTGCCAGGTCAGTGTAAACACCGCCAGCGGGGGCATAAAGCGAATGGCAAAACGCGTGGCCGTTGATACCCGGTTTTCGGGAAAGACTGGTGCCAGACGTTTATCATTGGGCCACGTCTTCATATAATGCTGTCCGCGCTGAAACATCCGGAACCAGCCCGTGTTAGATTGATTCGCCATGGCTCGCCTCAACTAATGCTGTATTTTTTGAAAAATAACTATAACGACACAACTTTACGTAACATCCTTCAAATCTTTTTGTCTTTAAAGGTGACTCCGGCTATTCTGACGCCGTTTTAGTCGCGTCAGTGTCGCAACCTTCTTTGTCACAGAGGCGATAAGACCCGTTTTAAGCGTGATTTAAAATTTATGCGTAAAAACTCAACTTTTTTTGCGTATAACGCATTATTTTGACCCGGGTATGACTTTTGTCATTAATCTGGCAGCTTCAATAGGCTACGCTGTATGTCTGATTGCGTTTTTTTTAGCCACTTTTAACAAATAGGTACTTCCATGTCGAGTAAGTTAGTACTGGTCCTGAACTGCGGCAGCTCATCCCTTAAGTTTGCCATTCTGAATCCCACCACCGGAGACGAATTTCTGTCAGGTCTGGCTGAATGTTTTCACCTGCCCGAAGCGCGGATCAAGTGGAAGCTTGACGGCCAAAAACAGGAAGCACCTTTAGATGCTGGCGCTGCCCACAGCGAAGCACTGAATTTCATTGTTAAAACAATTCTGGCACAAAAACCAGAGCTTTCGGCACAAATCGCTGCAATAGGTCATCGCATCGTCCACGGCGGTGAAAAATTGACGCAATCGGTCGTGATCTCTGACGCTGTCGTTCAGGGTATCAAAGATGCCGCTTCTTTTGCACCGCTGCATAATCCTGCGGGCCTGATCGGCATTGATGAAGCGATGAAAAACTTCCCCCATTTGTCTGACAAGAATGTGGCGGTTTTTGACACCGCTTTCCATCAGACAATGCCGGAAGAATCCTATCTCTATGCGCTGCCCTATGCGCTCTACAAAGATCACGGCGTGCGTCGCTACGGTGCGCACGGTACCAGCCACTACTATGTGACCCACGAAGCGGCAAAAATGCTGAATAAGCCGCTGGAAACCCTGAATATCATCACCTGTCACCTCGGTAACGGTGGATCGGTTTCTGCCATCCGTAACGGAGAATGTGTGGATACCTCCATGGGGCTGACGCCGCTGGAAGGCCTGGTGATGGGCACCCGCAGCGGGGATATTGATCCGGCCATTATCTTCTTCCTGCACGATACATTGGGCATGAACGTGGATGCTATCAACAAGATGCTGACCAAAGAGTCCGGTCTGTTAGGACTGACCGAAGTCACCAGCGACTGCCGCTACGTTGAAGATAATTACGCCACGAAAGACGATGCCAAACGCGCAATGGACGTATTCTGCCATCGCCTCGCCAAATACATCGGCAGCTATACTGCGCTGATGGACGGCCGTCTTGATGGCGTGATCTTCACCGGTGGTATCGGTGAAAATGCGGCGATGGTCCGCGAGTTAACGCTGAAGAAACTGGCTCTGCTGGGCTTTGAACTCGATCATGACCGCAACCTGGCCGCGCGTTTTGGTAAAGCGGGCTTCATCAACAAAGAGGGCTCGCGTCCGGCACTGGTTATCCCAACGAATGAAGAGTTAGTCATCGCCAGGGACGCCGCGCGTCTTACCGCCTGATATCCTTTCTCCGTCAGCTCAGGCTGACGGTGTTATTTTGACACCCAGTGAACTCTGAGAGGTGCAATCGTGTCACGTACAATTATGCTCATTCCGACCGGCACCAGCGTCGGCTTGACCAGCGTTAGCCTTGGCGTTATTCGCGCCATGGAACGTAAAGGCGTTCGACTGAGCGTTTTCAAACCCATTGCTCAACCACGCGCCGGTGGCAATGCGCCCGACCAAACCACCAGCATCGTACGCAAAAATTCCGGTATTCCTGCGGCAGAACCGCTGCCCATGTCACGCGTTGAATCCTTGCTGGGATCCAATCAGCAGGACGTGCTGATGGAAGAAATCATTGCCCGCTATCATGCAAATACGCAGGATGCAGAAGTGGTGCTGGTGGAGGGCCTGGTGCCCACGCGCAAACATCAGTTTGCCAGCGCCCTTAACTACGAAATTGCCAAAACGCTGAACGCTGAAATTGTGTTTGTGACCGCGCTGGGTAATGACTCGCCGGCCCAGCTTAAAGAACGTATCGAACTGACGCAAAGCAGCTTTGGCGGTGCGAAGAATAAAAACATCACCGGCGTCATTATTAACAAGCTGAACGCGCCGGTCGACGAACAGGGCCGGACGCGTCCCGACCTGTCTGAAATCTTCGATGATTCCACGAAGGCCAGCATTGCCAATATCAATCCCGACCAATTGTTTGCCAACAGCCCGTTGCCCATCCTGGGTTGCGTGCCGTGGAGCTTTGATCTGATCGCGACCCGCGCGATTGATATGTGCCGCCACCTGAACGCGCGCATCATTAATGAAGGTGAAATTCAGACGCGCCGCGTGAAGTCGGTAACCTTCTGTGCCCGCAGCATTCCTCATATGCTTGAGCACTTCCGTCCAGGCTCGCTGCTGGTCACCTCCGCAGACCGTCCGGATGTACTGGTTGCCGCCTGTCTGGCCGCCATGAACGGCGTAGAGATTGGGGCTATTCTGTTAACCGGTAACTACGAGATCGACGAGCGGATCGCCAAACTGTGCGAACGCGCGTTCCAGACCGGTCTGCCGGTCTTTATGGTCAAAACCAATACCTGGCAGACATCACTGAGTCTGCAAAGCTTCAATCTGGAAGTGCCGGTAGACGACACACAGCGCATTGAGAAAGTGCAGGAATATGTCGCAGGCTACATCAATGCAGACTGGATTGAGTCGCTGACCGCTACCTCTGAACGCAGCCGTCGTCTGTCCCCGCCGGCATTCCGTTATCAGTTGACCGAGCTGGCACGTAAAGCCGGTAAACGCATCGTCCTGCCAGAAGGCGATGAGCCTCGCACCGTGAAAGCGGCCGCGATCTGTGCCGATCGCGGCATTGCGACCTGTGTGCTGTTAGGTAACCCGGATGAAATTCAGCGCGTGGCCGCAGTACAGGGCGTTGAGCTGGGTAAAGGCATTGAGATTGTTGACCCTGAAGTGGTTCGCCAGAACTACGTTCCGCGTCTGGTTGAACTGCGTAAAAACAAAGGCATGACCGAAGTGGTGGCGCAGGAACAGCTGGAAGACAACGTGGTGCTCGGTACCATGATGCTGGAGCGTGGCGAGGTAGACGGCCTGGTTTCAGGTGCGGTGCATACCACGGCCAATACCATTCGTCCGCCGTTACAGCTGATTAAAACCGCCCCGAACAGCTCTCTGGTCTCGTCGGTATTCTTTATGCTGCTGCCGGAGCAGGTGCTGGTCTATGGCGACTGCGCGATTAACCCGGATCCTACCGCTGAACAGCTGGCTGAAATTGCTATCCAGTCTGCCGATTCCGCCAAAGCCTTCGGTATTGATCCGCGCGTGGCGATGATCTCCTACTCGACCGGTAACTCCGGGGCAGGAAGCGACGTCGAAAAAGTGCGCGAAGCTACCCGTCTGGCACAGGAAAAACGCCCGGATCTCGTCATTGACGGTCCGCTGCAGTATGACGCGGCGATTATGGAAGACGTCGCGAAATCGAAAGCGCCAAACTCGCAGGTCGCGGGTCGCGCAACGGTATTTATCTTCCCGGATCTGAATACCGGTAACACCACCTATAAAGCGGTACAGCGCTCAGCCGATCTGATTTCTATCGGACCGATGCTGCAAGGGATGCGTAAACCCGTTAACGACCTGTCGCGCGGTGCGCTGGTGGACGACATCGTCTATACCATTGCCCTGACAGCGATTCAGTCACTCCAGGCGGAAGGCCAGTAACAAACCGCCTGACCGGTAGTGAGAACAAAGAGCATGCAGCCCGCATGCTCTTTTTTTATTGCAATGTCACATCCAGCGCACGTAAATGCTGTGGCTGCCAGGAAAGCATAACCTCGCTCCCCGGTTTCCAATCAGGCGCGACATCGGATGAGGCCAGTTTCACCATAAAATTCCCCTGCCCGGCCACGTCGGTCAGCATGCGGACATGATCACCCAGATAGATAAACTGTTGAATGGTAGCCTGCACAGACTGGTCGCCCGGTTTTGGTGCGTTCACGTTGATGCGTTCGGGCCGGATGCTGAGCTGGATACGTTTGCCAGGCGAACTGGGTCGGACTTTCAGCGCGTCCAGATGAACGCCATTATCCAGCGCCACCTGATAATACTCGCCCTTTTGACCCGATTGTGTGGCTAACAGGCAGTTATTTTCGCCGATAAACTGTGCAACAAAGGCATTATCTGGCTGCTCATAAAGTTTACTCGGGCTGTCCATCTGCTGAATCATGCCATCATTAAACACCGCGACCCGGTCTGACATGGTCATTGCTTCGCTCTGGTCATGCGTGACGTAAACGATGGTCAGCCCAAGCAGGTTGTGCAGTTGCTTGATTTCCATCTGCATATGCTCACGCAGCTGTTTATCCAGTGCCCCTAACGGTTCATCCATCAGGATCAGCCTGGGTTCAAAAACCAGTGCCCGCGCCAGCGCTACACGTTGCTGCTGGCCACCCGACATCTGGGCAGGATAGCGATCGGCCAGCGACGTCAGTTTAATCATATCCAGCACGCGCTTAACCCGTACTTTGATATCCGCTTTGCTCAGGCGACGTATGGATAGGGGAAATGCCAGATTCTCCGCCACGGTCATATGGGGAAACAGCGCATAATTCTGAAACACCATGCCGATATCACGCTGATGGGGCGGCAGCGTGTGCAGGGGTTTATCACGCAGCAGAATCTCGCCATCGGTGGGCGTTTCAAAGCCCGCCAGCATCATCAGGCTGGTGGTTTTCCCCGATCCTGAGGGCCCTAACAGCGTCAAAAACTCCCCTTCTGCCACGTCCAGATTAAGGTTGCGCACCACCAGCTTGTCGCCGTCGTAACTCTTTTTGATATTCCTGAAACTGACAAAATTTCTCATGGCGTATTCTCGAAAACAGGATGGAAAGGGTTTCGGCACGATTCATGCATCATCCGTTTGACATGCGAATCCTGGCGGGCCTTTTTTTAGCACTACCATAACGCCGCTGATTCGCACAAGCAGAATTTGACAAAATAAAACGAACAGGCTTGCAAAACCTTCATGCAGGCCTTTGTATTTTATTGCCTTTTTAAATTTAACATTACATTAACGTGAATGAGATCACAGAATCAGGCAAGGTAAGAGGTTGCACACTTGTGGTGCATCAGGGGGAAACTGAGGCGATTTGCAGGTGGTGTTCCAGACGGGCAAGGACAGGCGCGAACGCACTGGGGATATCCGCTTCGTCAACGCAGGCATAGCCCAAAAGTAACCCACGCTGCGGCGTGCCTTGCAGGTAGTAGGAAGACAGCGGGCGCGTCAGCACACCGCATTGTTCAAGCTCAGCGCTGAACGCCACATCGTCGATGCTGTCGGGCAGTCTTAGCACCAGATGCAGCCCCGCATTGCTGTGATGCACAATCCAGTCGGCCCCCAGCGACTGGCTGATCACGGCGACCAGCGCCGCGCGGCGACGACTGTAGATCTGCCGCATCCGCCGTACATGAGCCGCATAGTGCCCTTCGCGGATAAACGCGGCCAGCGTGAGCTGCACCAGCCCATAACCGCCGCGATAGAGCTCGGAGTGCGCCATTTTCATACGCGTAGCCATGGATTTAGGCACCACCATGTAACTGAGTCGAATGCCAGGATACAACGTTTTGCTGAACGTCCCCAGGTATATGACAGGCGCATCCGCCGCCAGCCCTTGCAGCGCGGGTATCGGGCTGCCGGAAAAACGGAACTCGCCATCGTAGTCATCTTCCACCACCCAACTGCCGCTGCGCTTCGCACGCTCCAGTAACTCATGCCGCCGTTGCAGGCTCATCACCGCACCCAGTGGATACTGATGGGAAGGCGTCACGCAGATTAAACGCGGCGCAGGGCTGTCAGGCTGCTCCGGGGGCAGCACCAGCCCCTGCTCGTCAACCGGCGTAGGGATCAGCGTAACGCCGTTCACCGCCAGCACGTTACGAATGCCCCAGTAGCCAGGTTCCTCTACCAGCGCCCGGTCACCCGGATCGCACAGCATCTTTGCCAGCAGATCCAGCGACTGATGCGTGCCTGCGGTCACCAGTACCTGCTCGGGGCTGCAGTTGACGGAACGAATCACCCGCAGGTAATCGGCCAGCGCCTGTTGCAGCTCGGTGCAGCCGCCGTGGCTGGCATAGCTCAGGTTCTCAACGGGCAGGCGTCGGCTCAGACGAAGCTGGATTTTGCGCCAGATGTCGTGCGGCATGTGACTGACATCCGGTACGCCGGGCATAAACGCCCCCCACTGATGACTTCCGGCACCGCTGTTTGCCAGTAATCGCGATCCCCGACGGGACAGCCTGACGGGCTTCATTGGCGGCGAAACCGGCCTGACCAGCGGCCCGTCTGGCACCTCTTCAGGCAGCACCGCACTGACAAACGTGCCGCTGCCTGTGCGGGTTTGTAAGTACCCCTCTGACTGCAACTGTTCATACACGGCCAGTACGGTATTGCGTGAGACCGCGAGTTCGCGAGCAAGGTCGCGGCTGGCGGGCAGCCGTGTTGCGGTGGCAATGGATCCATCCTGAATCGCCGCCTGCAGCGCGTCATACAGTCGCTTATTCAGCGTACCGCCGGACAGCGCGGCCAGCCGTTGTGCAAGCAGGTCACCGAGTAAGCTTCGCAAAATTGGTACCTCAAAATAAAAAAAACTGGCTCTGGATTATAAAACCCTGAAAACGCTAAAACCAAGAAGGCAAATTCCACTGTAACAATATGGAAACAAACACCACGAGGTCGCGTTATGAGTAACAGTGAAGTGCAGGTCCGTCGTCTCAATGCCACGCCACGCGGCGTGGGCGTCATGTGCGATTTCTATGCGGTGAAAGCTGAAAACGCCACGCTGTGGGATCACGAGGGCCGCGAAATCATCGATTTCAGTGCCGGCATTGCCGTACTGAACACCGGACACCGTCATCCTAAGGTCATCGCCGCCATCAAAGAACAGCTCGACTGTTTTACCCATACTGCATTTCAGATCGTGCCCTATGAAAATTACATCGCCCTTGCGGAAAAACTGAATGCGCGGGTGCCAGTCAACGGCCCTGCTAAAACCACCTTTTTCTCCACCGGCGCGGAAGCGGTTGAGAACGCGGTAAAAATTGCCCGCGCGGCGACCGGCCGTCCCGGCATCATCGCGTTTACCGGCGCGTTTCACGGGCGCACCAACATGACGATGTCGCTGACCGGCAAAGTGACCCCGTACAAAACCGGTTTCGGCCCTTTTGCTGGCTCAGTATTTCATGCCCGCTACCCGAATGCACTGCATGGCTGTAGCGTCGAGGACGCGCTGGAGAGTGTACAAACGATTTTTCGCTGCGATATCAGCCCGCAGCAGGTCGCAGCGATCATTTATGAGCCGATCCAGGGTGAAGGCGGTTTCAATGTCGCACCGGCGGGCTTCGTCACCGCGCTACGTAAGCTGTGCGATGAACACGGCATCCTGCTGATTGCCGATGAGATTCAAAGTGGTTTTGCCCGCACCGGGAAACTGTTTGCCAGTGAGTACTATTCCGATGTGCAGCCTGACCTGATCACCATGGCGAAAAGCCTGGCCGGCGGGATGCCGTTGTCGGCCGTGTCCGGACGGGCTGAGATTATGGATGCCCCGTTACCCGGCGGGCTGGGTGGCACCTATGCGGGAAGCCCTCCTGCCATTGCAGCCGCACTGGCCGTACTGGAGGTGATTCGTGAGGAGAACCTGTGCGAGCGCGCCCTGCAACTGGGCGGGCAACTGGCCGAAACGCTGAAAGGCGCGGGTTGTAACGCGCTGGCGGACGTGCGTGGGCGGGGTTCGATGATAGCGGCTGAGTTCTGCGACAGCACAGGAAAACCGCGCGCGGACATCGCCAAAGCCATCCAGCAGGCGGCACTGGACGAAGGCTTACTTCTGCTCACCTGCGGTGTCCACGGTAACGTGATTCGCTTCCTTTATCCGCTGACCATCCCGGATGCGCAGTTCCGCACGGCATTAAATCTGCTGAATCGCATTCTCGGTCAACACTAAATTGAGCTGGCTGCCCGTTCCGCAGTCAGCTGAACTGATGGCATCAGGATTGCAACGCAAACACCAGGCAGTGAGTTCTGCCTGACAAGAATAATTCAGGAGTTCGGGGATGATGAAAAAAATAGCGGCAATGGTGCTGGCAGCCGTGGCGCTGCAGGCACAGGCGGAAACCCTCACGGTAGTGTCCTTCGGCGGGACGAATAAAGACGCACAGGATAAAGCGTTCTATAAGCCGTTCATGGCCGAGGGAAAAGACAGCATCGAAGCAGGCGAATATAACGGTGAGATGGCCCGCATCCGCGCCATGGTCGAAACCAAACAGATCGGCTGGGACGTCGTCGAACTGGAAACTCCGGAACTGGAGCGCGGTTGTGAAGAAGGTCTGTTTGAAACCCTGGACTGGAGCAAGATTGGCAATAAAGCGGACTTTGCCAAAGGCAGCGTCAGCGAATGTGGTGCCGGTTTCTTCGTCTGGTCAACGGTACTGACCTACGATGGCAACAAACTGAAAACCGCCCCCACGAGTTGGGCCGATTTTTGGGATGTAGAAAAATTCCCGGGCAAACGTGCGCTGCGTAAGAGCGCAAAATATACCCTGGAAATCGCGCTGATGGCGGATGGCGTGAAGCGTGAAGATGTCTATAAGGTGCTGGCCACACCTGCGGGCGTGGATCGCGCCTTTAAGAAGCTTGATGTACTCAAGCCCCATATTCAGTGGTGAGAATCCGGGGCACAGCCGCTGCAGTGGCTGGTATCAGGCGACGTGACGCTGGCCTCGGCCTATAACGGCCGTATCGGCACCGCCCAGGCAGAAGGCCATAACTTTAAAATCGTCTGGGATGGCAACCTGTATGACTTCGATAACTGGGCGATTGTGAAAGGCTCAAAACATAAAGCGCTGGCAGAGAAATTCATCGCCTTCTCGCTGCAGCCTGAGAACCAAAAGGTCTATGCCGAAAATATTCCTTATGGCCCCGCCAATATCAAAGCAGGCAAACTGCTGGCGGCGGATCGTCTGGCTCAACTGCCAACAGCGCCCGAAAACATGGCCAAAGCCGTACAGGTTAACGCCACGTTCTGGCTGGAGCATGGTGAAGAACTGGAACAGCGTTTTAACGCCTGGGCCGCGAAATAACCTGCTGCCGGACGCGATCCGGTAGCCCCTTTTCAGGAGGTCGGCATGAGTCAAAACCCCGTGATGGATTCAGCGCCCGTCAGACGTACAGAACGCGCGTTCAGCCTGCGCCACTCGTTCAACCGGGCAGGTTGGTTAAAAACACAACGCTCTCTGTTTTTAGTGGCCCCGTTACTGATTTTCGTCGTGGTGTGCTTTTTATTCCCTATCGGCTCTATCCTCAGCATGAGCGTGAGCAATCCTGAGCTTAATGACGCCTTACCCCAAACCAGCCAGGCCCTGGCGAAATGGGACGGTAAAGCACTACCGGATGAGAGCCTGTATGCACTGCTTGCAAAAGAAGTCAGCGCGGCACGCGAACAGGGGCAGATTTCGGGGATTGCGAAGCGGTTAAGTTATGAAGATAACGCGTTTCGCCGCCTGATCCTGGCCGTACCGCGCCAAGCACCCGAGGATGGCCTTAACGTCAAAGCCACCCTTATCGACAAACAGCCCCTGTGGGGCGAGTTATCCACCTGGCAAACCCTGAAGCGCGTAGCAAAGCCTTATACCAGCTATTACCTGCTGTCGGTGTTTGACCATAAAGTCGATGCCAGAACGGGTGAAATCACCGCGCAGTCGCCGGATCAGGCGCTGTATGTCAACGTCCTGCTGCGCACCTTATGGATGGCCACCGTCGTGACGTTATTGTGCGTAGGGCTGGGTTATCCGCTGGCCTACTGGCTGGCGAAACAGCCTTCTAACCGGGCCAATCTGTTGATGATTATGGTGCTGCTGCCCTTCTGGACCTCACTGATTGTGCGGACGGCCAGCTGGATTGTGCTGTTACAGTCCGGCGGATTAATCAACCGCACGCTGATGGGCACCGGGCTTATCGACAGCCCGCTCACCCTGGTGTTTAACCGGGTGGGGGTTTACATCTCCATGACACATATATTGCTGCCTTTTATCGTGCTGCCGCTGTATGCCGTAATGAAAGGCATATCCCCCAGCTACGTCCGCGCAGCGGTGTCGCTGGGCGCGCATCCGTTTGTCGCCTTCTGGCGCGTCTATGTGCCACAGACCTTTGCCGGGATCACCGCAGGTGCGTTGCTGGTGTTTATGATGGCGATTGGCTACTACGTGACGCCAGCCCTGCTGGGCGGACCGGACGACCAGATGGTCAGCTACTTTGTCGCCTTCTTTACTAACAGCACGATGAACTGGGGCATGGCCGCCGCCCTGGGCAGCCAGTTACTGATCATTGTCACGTTACTGTATGTGGTCTATTCGCGCGTTACCCGCACTTCTTCTGAAGCTGCGGTGCGTTAAGGAGCAAATGATGAGACAACAAGGTTCCACGCTGCTGCGGGTCTGGCGTTACCTGTTTAATTTTTACGGTGCCGCCGCCCTGCTGTTTTTAATAGTGCCGGTGCTGGTGATCGTGCCGTTGTCGTTTAACGCCAGTTCGTTTTTAAGCTATCCCCTCAGTGGCTTTTCATTGCGCTGGTACGACGCGTTTTTCCATTCTAACGAATGGCTGGGCGCGCTGATGAACAGCCTGCTGGTGGCTCCGCTGGCCACCCTGCTGGCCACCGTGCTGGCCACCCTGCTGGCCACCGTGCTGGCCACCGTGCTGGGCGTACTGGCCGCGATGGGCCTGGTACGGGGCGACTTTCGCGGTAAAGCGCTGGTGATGGCAGTCATCATTTCACCGATGGTGGCACCGGTGGTGATCATCGCGGTGGGCATGTTTTTCTTCTTTGCCAAACTGTCCCTGCTAAACAGCTATCTCGGGCTGGTTCTGGCTCATGCGCTGCTGGGCGTCCCGTTTGTGGTGATCACGGTCGTGGCCGTCCTGAAAAGTTACGACACCAACCTGACGCGCGCCGCCGTCAGTCTCGGCGCCTCACCACTGCTGGCGTTTTGTAAATTCACCCTGCCGCTGATTGCACCGGGCGTGTTTTCCGGGGCGTTATTTGCCTTCGCGACCTCCTTTGATGAAGTGGTCGTCACGCTGTTTCTTGCCAGCCCTACGCAGCGGACGCTACCGATTCAGATGTTTGCCGGTATCCGCGAGAACCTCGATCCCACCATTGCAGCGGCGGCCACCATTATGATTGCGGCCTCTCTGTTGCTCCTGATCGTGATGGAAGTGCTGCGCCGCCGTGGCGAAAAAATGCGTCAGGCGCAGCCGGTCTGATCCTCGTGACTTGCTTTGCGCACGCACCACACCGCCCTTTCTACTGAGAGGGCGATTTTTTATTGATCCCGGGCACAGGCGCGTGATGTCAGCCACGATCCTCGCAATGGCTTAACGATCAAATGTCTTAATGCAATACCCGACTGAGACATCGTCAAGACAGACTGGCGCGGTGGCGGAAAAGCGAAAGCCGACGCCCGAGGAAGAATGACGCTGCCCACCAGGAAAAGGCTGCCGTCAATCGTATTGTGGAGCGCGTTGCCGCAAAAGAAGGAAGGATGCTTTGCGAACGGCAAGGCGTTCGCAAAGCAGAAAACTCAGTTGCTGTTTTCGTTATTGCGGCTCAGCCACAACGACAGCGCTTTGAGTGAATCATCGGTAAACTCGTCGCAACGGGCAGTGATTTCATCCGGCGTCATCCAGAAGATTTCATCGACCTCTTCTTCCTGCATCGCAAACGGGCCGTGAGAGACGCAACTGAACAATCCGCCCCAGACGCGGCAGTGCTCATCTTCGAAATAGAACTTGCCATGCTCCGCAAAGGGCACGTCGGCAATACCCAGCTCTTCTTCCGCTTCACGTCGGGCAGATTCCAGCATATCCTCACCGCTCTGCACCACGCCGCCTGCCGTTGCATCCAGTTTACCCTGCATAAAATCTTTGATTTCAGTACGGCGCTGAACCAGTATTTTCCCCATACCATCGTGAACCACGATATAGGTCGCGCGGTGACGTAAGCATTGTGCACGCATCTGCGCGCGCGTAGCCTGCGCAACGACTTCATTCTCTTCGCTTACGATATCGACCCACTCGATCTCGCCACCAGCAGTTTGATCCACCATCCGTAACCCTTTCCTGTTTAGCGTGTCTTCATGCACGCGCTGTTTGCCACATCTATATCATAGTGTGTCGTAAGGTAATCACTTATGACAACTTGAGCAAGCGCCGATCGCTAGCGATGTTTACCGCTCTCCGTCAACCACAACTGCACCGATGCACGCTGCCACTGAAACTCAGCATAATGCTGTAAACGGGCTGGCAGGGGATCACCGTGAAGCGCCAGTCGATTAAGCATGACAGCCAAATCGGTATCTGCAATCGACCACTCACCAAAAAGGTTTTGCTGCCCTTCCGGTAACAGCCGCTGTACGGCACTTATCAGCTTATCGGCCGCCTGAAGCGCAGCGGGCGAAAGCGGCGCAAAGCGCTCTGCGGCGAACAGCACTTCTGTGGGACGCTCCTGTCTGATCGGCAGCAAATCACTGCGTAGCCAGGCCTGAATCTCCCGGGCGCGCGCGCGTTTCTCGCGATCTTTAGGATAGAGCCGTTCAAATTCTGGCGCGGCAAAGCGCTCTTCAAGGTATTCACAAATGGCTGAGGACTCACTCAGCATAAACTCATCAACCTGTAACGTTGGCACACGGCAGGTCAGTGACAGGCTACGGTAGGTGTCGTCAAGCTGCTGGTTTTGGGATAAATCAATGCGCCTGACGCTAAAAGGGATCCCCTTTTCCGTCAGCGCAACGTAAACCGACATCACATAAGGACTGAAAAACGATGAATCTGACCACAGGGTAATGGAGGGGTAATTCATCTGCTACCTCGATATCGCTGACAGGGGTGCATCATGTTTACCGATTTTTATTTCTGAAAACAACCCGGTGCTGGTCCGATGTTTGCCGCCACCGCACGAAATTACGAAGCGGCTCACGCCAGCCGGGAACGACTCTTCTATGATGAAGTAAGCAAAAAATAAAAAATCAGACGGAGCCGCACTATGCATATCTTAATGACCGGTGGAACCGGGCTTATTGGCCGCCATCTTATTCCGCAGTTAAAGGCGCGTGGTCACACGATCAGCGTGGTGATCCGCGATGTCGTAGCCGCACGGGAAACGCTTGGCGAAAATATCGCCTTCTGGTCTGGCCTCGCACAGCAGCATTCGCTGGATGGGGTGGATGCCGTGATCAACCTGGCCGGTGAACCGATTGCCGATAAACGCTGGACCGAGCCGCATAAGCAGCAACTGTGCGAGAGCCGCTGGCAAATCACAGAACGTATTGCCTCACTCATCAATGCCAGCACCACGCCGCCGCGCGTGTTGATTTCGGGGTCGGCGACCGGCTTTTACGGCAACAGTGGTGAAGTGGTCCTGACCGAAGAGGATCCCGGCCAGAATGAATTTACGCATACGCTCTGTGCCCGTTGGGAACAGCTGGCACTGACGGCACAAAGTGACCGGACGCGCGTCTGCCTGCTGCGCACCGGCGTGGTGCTGGCGCGTGAGGGCGGCGCCCTGAGCAAAATGAAACTGCCGTTCAGGCTCGGCGTCGGTGGCCCGCTCGGCAGCGGTAAACAGTATATGCCGTGGATCCACATCGATGACATGGTCAACGGCATCCTGTGGCTTCTGGATCATGACGACTGCCAGGGCCCGTATAACATGGTCGCGCCCTATGCGGTGCGCAACGAGCAGTTTGCCGCCACGCTGGGCGAGGCCATGCACCGCCCGGCTTTCATGCGCACGCCCGCCAGCGCCATTAAGCTGATGATGGGCGAATCCTCGGTGCTGGTGCTCGGTGGACAACATGTGCTGCCTAAACGGCTGGAGGCCGCAGGGTTTCGCTTCCGCTGGTATGACCTGCATGATGCCTTAAAGGACGTGGTTAAGGGGTAATGCCGGGGGAGCCTGTGGCTCCCCTTCTTCTATTGCGATGTTACTGCGGACCCTGACTTGCGCGCTGTACGTTGCGCACCATGATGAGGCTGCGGCACACGGATAATAAACGTCAGCACCCCGGCAAACAGATACAAGCCGGTATAAGCCCACACCACCCCGACGATATCAAAAAACGGCAACAGCATAGAGGCGATGGCCGGCGCGACAAAATTGCTCATCCCCGCTGACAGGTTATAAACCGAGATCGCCGCGCCCTGATGATACGGCTCCAGGGTGGGAAAGACGGCCGTCATCGGCACAAACGCCGCGACGAAAATCCCCAACATGACGGCCGGAATAAGGGCGACCATGAAGTTATGACCGGCATAAACGGGCAGATAGTAGAATGCCAGACTGGAGAGCGCCATGCCCAGACAGCCAAACCAGCGCACCTGACGGATCCAGCCAATCCGCTCGCCCATGATGCCCCAGAAGATATTGGTGAAGATGGTGACAAAGAAAAACACCGCCCAGATTTGTAACCATTCCGACAAGGTGAAACCCAGCCGATCCACAAACAGCAGCGGCATGATGATGGCAAAACCAAACAGCGACAGCGTATTAATAATGCGGATCAGGCAGGCGTAAAACACATGCTGATTAGTAAACAGGATGGTCACCGCCCGGGACATTTCCGTCATTTTCTCGCGCATCGGTAAGTGCACGCGTGAGCGGTCGACCGGCACATGGCGCAGACTAAAAAACGCCAGTACGCCACCGCAGGCCACCCAGGCAATCGCCAGCCATAATGTCCCGGTTTCACCAAGAGAGGGAATAATCAGGCTGGGCAGATAGCTCCCTACCACACCAATCCCTACAGAATACATTGCCCAGAACCAGCCCGTCGCCGCCGCGAGGCGTTCACGCGGTAACACCTGGACCAGCAGCATCATAAAAGAATAGATAAACAGCGGATAAGCCAGGCCGCGAATGCCGTAGAACAGCAGCATAAGGGGATAATTACGCAGTCCCAGCCCCAGGCTCATGAACAGGGCATGCATGACAATCCACAAGACAAAACCGATTAACATGGCGCGCTGAGGCGTAATCAGTTCCGCCACCACGCCGGAGGCCCAGGCGGCCAGCGCGACCGCTAAACCGTAACAGGTAAACACCAGCGCCGACTGGCCCGGCGTGAAGCCCATATCGGTGATATGGCGTGGCAGAAATGCCATTTCGAAACCGTCTCCTGCCATAAAAATCGCAATGGCGACGAATCCCCAGATCAGCTGTTTGGGCAAGCCAAACCAGTACGCAGTTGCATGCATAACGATGGTCCTTCTCTGTTCGGTTACAGGTTAATCAGGCCAGTGAACGGGTCTGAACTTGTTGGTGATATAGCGCGCGGAATCGTGCCAGACGTTGTTGCAGCACCGCGCGAACTTCGGGGTCTGGCAGATAGCGCGCCTGCACGGAGGGTTTGCGGCACACGGTCGTTTCATCCCCGCCCGTCGCCAGCCAGGCCAGTCGCGCCGCGCCCAGCGCGCCGGACGCGCTGGCCGGATGCGTCACCACAGGAGAGTCCAGCACATCGGCAATCAGCTGCGCCCACAGGCTGCTGCGCGCGCCACCACCGGTCAGGCTGAACTGCGTGATGTCCTGCCGTCCGTCGCCCAGAACGGCCAGACCGTCGGCCAGGCCAAACGCGACACCTTCCAGCACCGCGTACCCCAGGAGGGCGCGCTGAGTTTCGTGGCGCAGGTCATAAAACGCGCCCGTGGCATCAGGGTCGTTATGCGGCGTGCGCTCGCCAGAGAGATAGGGCAGGAAAAGTGGGGCCCGCTGTTTCTGTGTTGGGCTCAGCTCAGCCACGTCCTCAAGCAGTTGATTTTCACTGACCGACAGCAGCTGACATACCCAGCGCAGGCAGCTTGCAGCACTGAGCATGACGCTCATCTGGTGCCAGCGACCAGGCAGCGCATGGCAGAACGCATGCACACCGGACTGCGGATCGGCCCGTAGCCGATCGTTGACCACAAAAATCACGCCGGAGGTCCCAAGGGAAATAAACGCATCGCCAGGGTGGATGGCACCGACGCCGACCGCTGACGTAGCGTTATCGCCACCGCCGCCGGCAACGATCACCGCTGTCGACAGGCCCCATTCGCGGGCAAGGTCAGGTCGCAACGTGCCGCTGACCGCATTGCCCTCCACGATTTCAGGCAGCTGCTTGCGACGCAGCCCTGTCGCGGCCAGTAGCGCGTCTGACCAGTCGCGCGTCGCCACGTCCAGCCATAATGTCCCGGCGGCATCGGAGGGATCCGTCACCCACCGTCCGGTTAACCGCCAGCGCAGGTAATCTTTCGGCAACAACACTTTGCTGATGCGGCTAAAGCAGGCGGGCTCGTGCTGCGCAACCCAGCGCAGTTTGGGTGCCGTAAAGCCTGGCATGATCATGTTGCCGCTGATTTGCATCATCTCGGGATGGTGCTGATGTAGCCAGTTACATTCCGCCGCGCTGCGCGTGTCGTTCCACAAAATACAGGGCCGCAAAATGTCGCCCTGTTCATCCAGCAGCACCGCACCGTGCATCTGGCCGGACAGGCCTATCGCCGTGACAGCCGACCAGGCCTGAGGCGCCTGCTGACGCAGACGCGCCATCACCTGTTGGCAGGCGTGCCACCAGTCATGCGGATGCTGCTCTGCCCAGTGCGGATGCGGCCGCTGCACCTGCAAGGTGGCATGTTCAGATGCCACAATGTCGCCCTGCGCATTCAGGATCAGCGCTTTCAGCTCGGATGTGCCAATATCGATACCCAGGTACATGTCGTTCCCCTATGCCACAGCCAGTTTCTGTTCCGGCTGGGCCAGCCATGTCGTGAGCCCGGCCACGGTAGCGGTTAGGCGCGCATGAAAATCGGCGGAAGTCGCCAGCGCCCCAAACAGGGAAGGCTGCGTCATATAGGTCCGCAACGGATCGGGCTGGGTGAACCACTGCTGAATCACGTCGGGTTGCAGAACACCATCCTGATAGTCGTAAGGCAGTTCGCCCAGCGCTGCAAAAACAGATAAAACAGGGCCGGTAACACCACGCTGGCCGCAGGTGGCGTTCCGCGCTGATAGCACGCCTGCAAAGTGGGCGTGACCATCGCCGGGATTTTCGACAGGCCATCCGCCGCCACACGCTGGTTGGTGTCTTTGATCCAGGGGTTACTGAAGCGCGACAGTACGACATCGCGGTATTCAGCCAGATTTAAGGGACTGGGAGACAACGACGGGATGACATCCTGCGAGACATACTCCCGGGCCATCTGATGAATCGCTTTCTGCCGGGTACTTTCGTCGATGTAGCGCAAGCCGATCAGCGTGCCCGCCCAGGCAATCGCGCTATGGGTGGCGTTGAGGATGCGGATCTTGGCTTCTTCCCAGGGCAACACCGACTCCACCAGCTCAACGCCGACCTGCTCCAGCGCCGGACGCCCGGCAATAAAGTCATCCTCAATCACCCACTGGATAAAGGATTCCGCCATCACCGGCACCGCGTCATCTTTACCCGTGGCCGCCAGCACACGTCCGGCAATATCCGCCGTAGGACGCGGTGTGATCCTGTCCACCATGGTATTCGGCGAGGTGGTGTGAGTCCGCACCCAGTCAGCCAGCGCCTCGTTCCCTTGTGCGTTAAGAAACGCCAAAAAGCCCTGGCGGAAACGCTCACCGTTATGGCGCAGATTATCGCAGTTCAGCAAGGTAACGGGGCCGCCGCCGTTAGCGACGCGCGCCGCCAGGATCCGCGCCAGCGCACCATAAAGGGTGCGCGCCTCGCCCTGCAGATCCGCGCGAATATCGGGCTGCTGTAGATCCAGCGCATGTTCCGTCGTCAGGTAGTAACCGGCTTCCGTCACGGTAAAAGAAAGGATCCGGGTGGCAGGATCGGCGCCCTGATGCACCAGGGCGCGAAGCGCCTTATCCCAGGGCAGAATCTTGCGAATCGAGGTAATCGTTTCATAGTCGCGTTCGCCCTGCGGCGTGACCGTTTCCAGCACATACTCGCCGTGCTGCGCAGCCAACTGGGTCAACAGCGGTGACGCATCCTCACGGATGTTCCCCAGCGCAATGTGCCACCGACTGTCCCCTTGCTGCATCAGCCGGTGCAGATACCATGCCTGATGAGCGCGATGAAAAGAGCCTGCCCCAATATGCATCCACACGGATGTTGTCATAGTCACCTCAATAAGCATTTGTCATAACAGAGGGCAATTGCCCGAACGCTGTATGTTAATCAGAGGTTACGAGTATTATCTGTGACAGATCTCACGATAAAAGCAATTGCCCAATATTTGAGCTTTTGCCCTGATAGGTTTTTGCCGGCTATACGCGATAAACTAGCGATTCGCTGAGAAGGGAATGCCGTGATGAACAAAGAAGAGAAAAAGCAGGAACTGGCTGCACGCGCCGCCTGGATGTATTACGTGGCCGGGTTAACACAGCAAGAGATTGCCCGGGCGCTGGGACTCTCCAGGCAGGTTGCCCAGCGCCTGATTTCAGGCGCACGCGAAATGGGTATGGTCAGCGTCAAGATTGACCATCCTGTCACGCACTGCCTGCGCCTGGCACACGCGGTGCAGGAAGCCTTTGGCCTGCAGCACTGTCGTGTAGTCCCTTCTGCCGGGCTGGATGACCACGCTATTCAGCAAATGCTGGCGGTCGAAGGCGCAGAGGTTATGTCGCAGTTTATCAACGATGACCAGCCGCAGGTGTTTGGTATCGGTTCGGGTAAAACTCTGCGGGCGATTATTGATGCCCTGCCCTGGGTGGAGCGGCCCCAGCACCAATGTGTTTCCATGATTGGTGCTATTGCGCGAGACGACTCCGGCACCCGCTATGACGTGCCGCTCAAGCTGTCTGAAAAAATGCAGGGCAAGTATTTCTTTATCCCTGCGCCGCTGTATGCCGACAGTCCGGAAGATAAACAGATGTGGTGCCAGCATCAGGTCTATCAACGCGTGGTCAGTCGTGCCTTACAGGCCAGTATGACCTTTCTCGGCATCGGCGAAGTCACACCCGGCTGTCCGCTCCATGCTGAAGGGTTTATCACCGACAGCCAGGTTCAGGCACTCAACGCGCGCGGCGTCGTTGGCGAAATGCTTGGCCACTTTTTCAATCAACAGGGTGAACGTGTGATGGGCGAGACCGATGCGCTGCTCACCAGCGTCACGCTGGAAAGCCGGACAACGCGTCCAATCATCGGTTTTGCAGGCGGCGAGCGCAAATTTGCCGCCATTCGGGCGGCATTAACAGGCGGCTGGATCTCGGGTCTGGTCACGGACGAATCTACCGCCACGCGCCTGTTAAGCGATGGCTCAACAGGCGCGGATCGGCTTACTTAAGAGAACCTTTCAGGAACTGCTGAAGGCGCGGGCTTTTGGGATTGCCGAACAACTCTGTCGGCGGCCCCTGCTCTTCAATCTTACCCTGATGCAGGAAAATCACATGGCTGGAAACGTGACGGGCAAACTCCATTTCATGCGTCACCACCACCATGGTTTTGCCCTCTTCGGCCAGCTTCTGCATGATGCGCAGCACTTCCCCGACCAGTTCCGGGTCAAGGGCAGAAGTTGGCTCATCAAACAACAGCACCTCGGGCTCCATCGCCAGCGCGCGGGCAATCGACACACGTTGCTGCTGGCCGCCTGACAGGTGCACCGGATACTTTGACTGCGCCCGCTCATCAATGCCGACTTTATTCAAATAGGTGACAGCGCATTCGCGCGCCTGGGCTTTGCTCAGGCCCAGCACCTGAATCGGCGCTTCCATGACATTCTCCAGCACCGTCATGTGGCTCCATAAATTAAAGTGCTGAAACACCATCGTCAGGCGGGTGCGCAGCAGGCGCAACTGCTCTTTGTCGGCCACCTTTAGCTGACCGTCGGTATCACGGACCAGCGAAATGGCGGTGTTATTGACCGTAATGGTGCCTTCGCTCGGTTTTTCGAGGAAGTTAATACAGCGCAAAAAGGTACTTTTCCCTGAGCCGGACGATCCAATAATACTGATGACATCGCCCGCATTAGCATGTAAAGACACGCCTTTTAATACTTCATGTTCACCGTAACGTTTATGCAGTTCGGTGACGCTTAATTTGTTATCAGCCATAGTCTTACTCAATGCGATGAAGAAGGTTTCACATGGGCCAGCCAGCGACGCTCCGCCAGGCGGAACAGGCTAATCAGTGTGTAGGAAATAATCAGGTACAGGACGGCCGCAATGCCAAACGCGGTAAAGGGCTGATACGTTGCCGCGTTGATGTCCCGGGCGATTTTGAGCAAATCAGGCACGGTTGCCGTAAAGGCCAGCGCGGTCGAGTGCAGCATCAATATCACCTCATTGCTGTAAACCGGCAAGGCGGTGCGCAGCGCAGAAGGCAAAATAATGCAGCGATACAGTTTAAACGTTGAGAAACCATACGCGCGCGCGGCTTCAATTTCCCCGTGAGGCACAGCACGAATCGCACCGGCGAAAATCTCCGTCGTATAGGCGCAGGTATTCAGGGTAAACGCCAGTAAGGTACAGTTCAGTCCGCTGCGGAAAAACGCATTCAGCAACTCGGTGCCTTTCACGATCTCCAGCGTATACATGCCGGAATAGAATACCAGCAGTTGAACATACAGCGGCGTACCGCGAAAAACATAGGTAAAGAGCCAGACCGGCAGGCTGATAAAGCGATTCGGCGACACGCGTGCAATCGCCAGCAGTACCGCCATACAGCCGCCCAGCAACACCGAAACAATCAGCAGCCATAGCGTAATCGCCACGCCGGTGAAGCGGTAACCGTCAGTCCAGAGCAGTGATTTCCAGTACTCGTGGATAATCTCAATCATAGCTCTGCCCTCTTCACGCCAACCGTGTAGCGGCGATTGAGCCACCATAGCACGCCGTTAGACAGCGTGGTAAACACCAGATAGATCACACCCGCGACGATGGCGAAATAAAACGGCTGCCAGGTGCTCTTGCCCGCCAGCTGCGTGGCTTTAACCACATCTTCCAGCCCCAGCAGCGAGACCAGCGCGGTCGCTTTCAGGATCACCTGCCAGTTATTACCAATCCCGGGCAGCGCATAACGCATCATCGCCGGAAAGAGGATGCGACAGAAAACCTGGGAACCGGTAAAACCAAACGCGGTCGCGGCTTCGATTTGCCCTTTGGGCACGGCCATGAAGGCCCCGCGAAACGTCTCGGTAAAATAGGCCCCGTAGATGAAGCCCAGGGTGATAATGCCCGCGACCATAGGATCGATATCGAACTGCGCCAGACCCAGCGCATCGGTGATGTGGTTCAGCACTATCTGCAGACCGTAGAAGATCAGGAGCATCAGGACGAGATCGGGCACGCCACGAATCAGCGTCGTGTAGCCCTCAAAAATAAGCGACAGCAGGCGATGACGTGACAGCTTCGCGCCTGCGCCAATCAGCCCGAGAATCACCGCCAGCAGCACGGAACTCAGTGCCAGCTCCAGCGTGACCAACGTGCCTTTTAAAATGACATCAGAATAGCCATACAACATGGAAAAGATCCTGTCGTGGGGTGGAAACGGCGCTGAACCCGCCACGTGGGCGGGCAGCGTTGCTTCTGGTAAGGCATCAACCACAACGCAGAGGTTGCCGGGGCCAGTGCGGCCAGGGCAACCAGGCGTTATCCGGTCAGGCGATTACCAGAGGCAAAGTCGACAGGTTAGTCACCGTACACGTTGAAATTAAAGTATTTCTTCGCAATTTTGTCGTACGTACCGTCTTTGCGCATGGATTCAAACGCTTTATCAATGGCCGCTTTCAGCTCGGTGTCATCTTTACGTAATCCTATACCGGTACCGACGCCAAAAATCTTGTCATCTTTCACGGCCGGACCGGCAAAAGCATAGTCTTTACCGACAGGCTGCTTCAGGAAGCCTTCAGCCGCCTGTACTTCATCCTGGAATGCGGCATCAATACGGCCCGCAGTCAGATCCTGGTACACCAGATCCTGGTTCGCATAAGGCGTGACGGTCACACCTTTTGGACGCCAGTACTGGTTAGCATAGGTTTCCTGCGTGGTGCCTTGCAGCACACCGACGTTTTTGCCTTTCAGCGATTCAACCGTCGGCAGAATTTTCGAACCTTTAGGCGCGACTAAACGGGCATTGGCCGCATAGAGTTTGTCAGAGAAAGCAATCTCTTCCTGACGTTTCGCGGTGATAGAGAGCGAGGAGATAATAGCGTCAATTTTTTTAGCTTTCAGCGACGGAATCAGCGCATCAAAGTCGCTTTCCACATAGGTACATTTGGTCTGAATACGTTTACAGATTTCGTTAGCCAGATCGATATCAAAACCGACTAACTGTCCTTGCGCGTTTTTTGACTCAAACGGCGGGTATGTTGGGTCAGTGCCGACACGAATCGAGGCCGGTACGGCTGCAAATACGCTGGCCACACTGGACAGGCCCAACATTAAAGAAAGAGCCAGAACACGCTTCTTCATAGATTACCCTCAGCAAATTATTGTTATGTGATGCATGATGTGTGTTTGCAACGAACACTGCCAGTAACCTGTGCACGTTTCGTGCCAGTTATGCAGGTCTGCCGCGCGCCCAGCCCGCCGTTTTTGCCACATAAAGGCTGGGTTTGTGAAAGGAATATATCAGTGAAGTCACAGAGAAAAAGCGATGTTGTGAACTTTTAGTTCATCAAATGCAGGAACAGTGATCGCTCCCGCGCTTTTGCACTAAATAAGTGCACAAGCTGAACCTTATGCACCTTGCCAGCGCACAAACAAATCCTGAGGCAGTTCAATGTCGAACTGATCGATAACCCGGTTAATTGTTTGATCGACCAGTTCGTCAATGGTTGTCGGACGATGATAAAACGCCGGTACCGGCGGCATGATAATCGCCCCTAATTCAGCGGCGGTCGTCATCATCCGCAAGTGGCCAATATGCAGCGGCGTTTCACGTACGCAGAGTACCAGCTTGCGCTGCTCTTTAAGCACCACGTCCGCCGCGCGCGTCAGCAGGGAATCGCTGTAGCTGTGCACAATGCCCGACAGGGTTTTCATTGAACACGGTAAAATCACCATGCCCAGGGTTTTAAACGACCCGGAGGAAATGCTGGCGGCAATGTCGCGCACATCATGAACCACATCGGCCAGCGCCTGAACATCGCGCAGACTGTAGTCACTTTCCAGGCTCAGCGTCTGACGCGCCGCGTGACTGATGACCAGATGGGTTTCCACGTCGCTGACCTGCTGCAAGACCTGCAGTAACCGCACGCCGTAAATCACACCGCTTGCGCCGGAAATACCAATAATGAGTCGTTTCATCGTTCAACCTTGCAGTGGCAAAGTGCACCATAATAGCGCAGCGCGACAAAAAACACAGAGGGCGGGATAAGTCCCGCCCTCTTTTTTTGCATTAGACCTGATTAGCCTTCGTTATGCAGTTCAAGATTTTCGACTTCGTTCTGCCGCGCAATGGCTTTCGCGTCGTCGTTACGCAGGGATTCCAGATATTCAAGGTAGCCCTGATCCACATCTTTAGTAACGTAAACCCCGTTAAAAACGGAGCACTCGAACTGAACGATATCGGGATTCTCTTCGCGTACGGCTTCGATGAGGTCAGTGAGATCCTGGAAAATCAGCGCATCTGCTTTGATAATCTGACGAATCTCTTCGACTTCGCGGCCATGGGCAATCAGCTCAGTGGCGCTCGGCATATCAATGCCGTAGACGTTAGGGAAGCGCACTTCCGGAGCCGCAGAGGCGAGATAAACTTTTTTAGCCCCTGCTTCGCGTGCCATTTCAATAATCTGCTCAGACGTGGTGCCACGCACGATAGAGTCATCGATCAGCAAGACGTTTTTATCGCGGAATTCGGCGCGGTTAGCATTGAGTTTGCGGCGCACGGCGCTGCGGCGCAGCTGCTGACCCGGCATGATAAAAGTACGACCGACATAGCGGTTTTTCACAAATCCCTGGCGGTAAGGCTTATCAAGGATGCGGGCGATTTCCAGTGCCGTATCCATGGAGGTTTCCGGAATCGGAATCACCACATCGATATCCAGATCTTCCCATTCACGGGCAATTTTCTGGCCCAGCTTGGTGCCCATGCGGACGCGCGCGCTGTAGACCGAAATTTTGTCCAGGAAGGAGTCCGGTCGGGCAAAATAGACGTATTCGAACAGGCACGGATTGTTTTTGGGGTTCTCGGCACACTGCCGGGTCGAAAGCTGGCCCTGCTCCGTGATGTACACCGCTTCACCCGGCGCGACGTCACGGATGAATTCAAAACCCAGTGTATCCAGCGCGACGCTCTCTGAGGCCACCATATACTCGGTACGGCCATCCGCAATGACGCGTTTGCCCAGCACCAGCGGACGAATCCCGTTAGGATCGCGGAAGGCGACCATGCCGTGACCGATAATCATCGAGACCACCGCATACGCGCCGCGAACCTGCTGATGCACGGCGGCGATAGCGGCAAAAATGTTGTCGGCTTCCAGCGGATAGTGCTGAAAACGATCCAGTTCCTGCGCGAAGATATTCAGCAGGATCTCTGAGTCTGACGTGGTGTTCACATGACGGCGGCCTTTTTCGAACAGCTGCTTACGCAGTTCATGTGCGTTGGTCAGGTTACCGTTGTGTGCAAGAGAAATCCCGTACGGCGAGTTGACGTAGAACGGTTGCGCTTCAGAAGCGCTGGAGCTGCCCGCTGTAGGATAGCGTGCATGACCAATCCCCATGTTGCCTTGTAAACGCTGCATATGACGGGCTTCGAAAACATCGCTGACCAGGCCGTTGGCCTTACGCAGGCGAAAGCAGTTGAGCGCATCAATCGTACAAATGCCTGCGGCATCCTGCCCACGATGCTGGAGCACCGTTAACGCGTCATAGATCGACTGGTTTACCGGCATGAAACCGGTGATACCGACAATACCGCACATGTTGTCATTTCCTCATTAAGCCGTACGCCCGATGGTCTCACCGGGGCAAAAAACTCGACGTGCTTTTCAGGTAGTCAAAAAAACACCTGATTATAGAACTGAACTCGGGAATAAGTTGAGACTGCTGCCAGTCCGGGCTTTTTGAAAAACCCGTGAATGTATCCAGGAAGAACAGCAAAGCGGCTACAATAAGCACACCACGCAAGGCCCCGAAACAAACGCCTAATACCCGATCGGTTCCCGACAGGCCGGTTTTTTCTACCAGCGAGCCGATAACGTAGTTCACTATCGCCCCCACAATCAGGGTCGCAATGAACAGCACCGCAATGGCGATTCCGTTCCGAACCAGTTCGTCGTCAAAACCTGTAAACCAGACAGCAAGGTAGGCATAGTAATGACTGGCGACAAAAAACGCGCATCCCCAGGTAACAAGAGATAAGGCTTCGCGGACAAACCCTCGAACCAGGCTGACCAAAGCCGAAAAACCAACTACCGCAATAATGACGTAATCAATCCAGATCATGAACTCTTCCAGCGCCAGTGCCATTGCCCCCCTGCATCCAGTTCGGGGCGCATTCTAACAGAAAAAGAAAACGTTTGCGTAGGGGTTTTCAGGTTCTGCATCCATAAAAAAGGCGAAGAAAAAAACGAACTTCGCCTGTGAGATTGTTATCCGGTTAACCCCTTGAAAAGCCTGGCTAACCGTTGCCCGCCCCGCTTAGCCAGGGCTGATTGCCGCTGCCTGTTATTCTTATCGGCAGCGCCAATCACGGATTTAACGCGCGCTGTAGGGCTTAACCACGCCGCTTAGACCCGAGACGTTTTTCAGCTCGCCCACTGCCGCCTGCATTTTCGCTTTAGACGCATCCGGTCCCACATAAATGCGGGTGATTTGTCCCTGCACCGGCGTTGACGGCACCGTATAGGCCCGGTAACGCGACAGGCGCAGCTTCGCGACAATCTCGTTGACCTTGCTGGCGTTCTTCAGCGCGCCCAACTGGACAACATACGCCTGTCCCGAGGGTTGCGTCTCTTTCGGTTGCTCTGCCGGGGCCGCTTCCTCGGTGCGCGCTGCCTGCTCGGCCGGCCTGGTTTTTTCAACGGGCTTCGCTTGCTCAACCGGTTTGGTTTTCTCGACCGGTTTGCTCTGCGTCTGTTCTACCGGCTTCGGTTTAGCCTGCTCGGTATGTTTCGGTTTTGTCGTCTCAGCTGGTTTTTCTTTCGCTGTCGTCGAATGTACAGGCGGCGGTGATACGACACTCGGCGCACTGTTTTGCTCGGGCTGCGTGCTGCCCTCTTGCGCCTGTGAGTTGCCCCCGTCAGGATGACTTACCGCACTGCCCGCGCCGGCAGGCGGATGGGCTGGCAGCGACTGGGTGACCGGCGGCACCATTTCGCTGTCCTGCTGGTCGTCCGGTTTCGGGACCAGTGGAATCGCCGCAAACTCTTCTTTATAGTGTTTTTTCTTACCATCCAGCAGCCCCGGCAACACAATCACGCCGATGGCCACCAGAATAACGGTACCGACTAAACGGTTTTGAAACTTACTCGCCACGTCCTCTCTCCGTTTCAATCGATTCCATCACCTGCGCGACGGTCAGGAAAGAGCCGCATACCAGGATGATGTCCTGCGGTTCAGCCTGCTGCCGCGCCTGTTGCCAGGCCTGTTCGACATCTGCGAATGCCCGGGCAGACGTTACGTGTGCCATGAGTTGTTCTGCACTGGCACCGCGCGGGCCGGGCAGCGGCGCGCAGTACCAGAAATCGACCTGCGGGGCCAACGCGGACAGCGTCCCGGCGATATCCTTATCATGCAGCATCCCGACCACGGCGTGAACGTGCCCCCGCGTCGGCAAGGCAGCCAGGCGCGATGCCAGGTAGCCTGCTGCATGCGGGTTATGCGCCACATCCAGAATCACGCGAGGCGACTCACTGACGGTCTGAAAGCGCCCGGGTAGCACCGCCAGCGGCAGGCTGGCGCGGATATGTGCGTCGCTGACGTTGAGCCCCGAGGCACGCAGCGCCACCAGCGCCGTTGCCGCATTCGGCAGGGGCACCTGCGGCAGCGGTAGATCGCTCAGTTCACCGTGCGCATCGCGCAGAGACCAGCTTTCTGCCTGCGCATGATAGTGCCAGTCACGGCCAAGCTGAATGAGCTGAGCGCCCTTTTCCCTGGCGACATCGGCAATCGTCACCGGCATAGCAGGTTCACCCACCACCGCAGGTTTACCCTGACGGAATACGCCCGCTTTTTCCCGACCAATGCTGTCGCGATCCGGGCCAAGCCAGTCGGTATGGTCCAGCGCAATACTGGTCACCACCGCGACATCGGCATCCACAATATTCGTTGCGTCCAGCCGCCCACCCAGCCCGACTTCCAGAATGACCACGTCAAGCTTCGCCTGCTGAAACAGCTTAAGCGCCGACAGCGTGCCGAATTCAAAATAGGTCAGGGAGATAGTACCGCGTCCCGCTTCAATATCAGCGAAACTGGCGCTGTGTTGCGCTTCACTCAGCTCCTGTCCCTGCACCCGGACATTCTCCGTGTAACGCACCAGATGCGGCGAGCTGTAAACGCCCACGCGATAGCCCGCGGCCATCAACAGGGTTTCAAGCGTCCGACAGGTAGTGCCTTTACCATTGGTACCGGCAACGGTGAAAACAAAAGGGGCAGGCTTCAGCAGGTCCAGACGTTGCGCCACCTGGCGAATACGGTCCAGGCCCAGTTCAATTGCCTGAGTGTGGAGGTGCTCAAGATAATAAAGCCACGTGGCCAAAGGCGACGTGGCTTGAGGGAGGTGAAGATTGTCCATATGTCCCGTTTTGCAAATTTATACCTGGTGAAAGCAACAAGGTATAGGGTGCATGGGTGGAAGGCGCGACCGGCGCGCCTTCTGTCTCCTGTCAGGCCTCGTTACTCTCCGGGTGGGACGTCGCAGGTGCGAACTCTTCACCATCGTGCAACGGTGCCGGCAGGTTCATCATTTTTGCCAGCAGACTTGCCAGTTTAAAGCGCATTTCCGGACGACGAATGATCATGTCAATCGCGCCTTTTTCAATCAGAAATTCACTTCGCTGGAAGCCCGGTGGCAGTTTTTCACGCACGGTCTGCTCAATAACGCGTGGACCCGCAAAGCCAATCAGCGCTTTCGGTTCGGCCACGTTCAGATCGCCCAGCATCGCGAAGCTGGCGGAAACACCGCCCATGGTTGGGTCAGTCAGCACCGAAATATAGGGCAGACCGCGTTCCTGCATTTTCGCCAGCGCCGCAGAAGTTTTCGCCATCTGCATCAGTGACATTAACGCTTCCTGCATACGGGCACCGCCGCTGGCGGAGAAGCAGATAAGCGGACAGTTGTCTTCCAGCGCCTGCTCGACCGCGCGAACAAAACGCGCCCCGACAACAGAGCCCATTGAACCGCCCATAAACGCGAACTCAAAGGCTGCCGCGACAACCGGCATACCGTGCAGTTGGCCTTTCATGACGATCAGCGCATCTTTTTCATCTGTCGCTTTTTGTGCCGCAACCAGACGATCTTTGTACTTTTTGGAATCCCTGAACTTCAGCAGATCTTTGGGTTCCAGCTCACTGCCCAGTTCAACCAGCGTGCCCTGATCGAGCAGGCTCGCCAGACGCTCACGGGCGTGCATGCGCATGTGGTGGTCGCACTTCGGGCAGACCTCAAGATTACGCTCCAGCTCGGCACGGTAAAGTACCTGGCCACAGCTGTCGCATTTCGTCCACACTCCTTCCGGAATGTTGGCACGACGTGCAGGCGTAATATTGCTTTTATTAAAAATGCGTTCAATCCAGCTCATTGATGACCTTTCTGTTAAAAACTGACCTGGTCCAGTCGTCTTGATGCTGCTGAAAACCGCTTCAGCAGACGGTAAATGTCGCTCATTAAACCACAACCAGTTAAGACTGTGGATAAAAATCTGGTCTTACCCCTGAGCGGTAAGCCTGCTCAGGGTTAATTTTGCTGCTTAGCCTGGCGGCGATGACGCCAGATTTCGATAATGCCCGGCAGAACCGATACCACGATAATGCCCAGGATGAGCAGCTTAAGATTTTCCTGCACCACTGGCAAATCGCCAAACAGATAGCCTGCATAGGAAAACAGCAGCACCCATGCCAGCGCACCGGTAACGTTAAACAGGGCAAAATGCCGATAGGACATGTGGCCCATGCCGGCGACAAAAGGGGCAAAGGTACGCACAATCGGCACGAAACGGGCAAGAATAATGGTTTTTCCACCATGACGGGTATAAAACGCATGGGTTTTATCCAGATAGCTGCGGCGGAAAATTTTCGAGTTCGGGTTGCTGAACAGGCGTTCACCGAACAGTTTACCGATGGTGTAGTTCACCGCATCACCCAGGATCGCCGCGATAACCAGCAGCGCGACCATCAGGTGGACGTTCAGATCGTTACCGGGCAATGCCGCCAGTGCCCCCGCGACAAACAGCAGCGAGTCGCCTGGCAAAAACGGCGTAACCACTAAGCCGGTTTCGCCGAATAAAATCAGGAACAAAATGGCGTAAATCCAGATGCCATACTGCGCGACTAATTCGGCCAGATGCACATCAATGTGCAAAATAAAATCGACCACAAAATGGATGAACTCCATAACGATCCCTTTAGCTAAGGTTGATTAATCCGCGAGGAACAACGGCCCCATCGGCGGCTGAGGTAAAGCAAAGTGCGCGGGATAATCCACCGCCACCAGGTAAAGCCCTTCGGCTTTTGCCGTGGCCGCCGCCAGCGTGCGATCTTTGGCGGCCAGTAGTTCTGCCATCCAGGATTCTGGCTGATTACCACAGCCAATTTCCATCAGACTACCGACAATGTTGCGCACCATATGGTGCACAAAAGCGTTGGCTTTAATGTCCACAATGACATAGGGCCCGTGACGACTGACGTTCAGGTGCATCACGTTGCGCCATGGTGTACGCGACTGGCACTGTACGGCGCGAAACGAGGTAAAATCGTTCTCGCCCAGCAGGCTCTGCCCGGCGCGCTGCATCTTTTCCACATCCAGAGGATAGTAAAAGTGCGTCACGCCCTTGCCCAGGATAGCCGGGCGTAAGCGCTGGTTGTAAATCAGGTAACGGTAACGCCGGGCTGTGGCGCTGAACCGTGCATGAAACTCGTCCGGCACGGCTTTCACCCAACGTACAGCAATATCGTCCGGCAGATTGGCATTGACACCCAATGTCCAAGCGGCATCCGCTCGCTGCGCCACGGTCTCAAAATGCACCACCTGTCCGGTGCCGTGCACGCCAGCATCGGTACGCCCGGCGCAAAATACGCTCACCGGATGGTCTGCGACCTTCGACAGCGCCCGCTCCAGCTTTTCCTGCACGCTGCGCACTTCCTGCTGCCGTTGCCAGCCGTAGTATCGGCTGCCGTCGTACTCAATGCCCAGTGCCAGCTTTCTTGTCTGACCTTCCGACATCAGTACATATACTCCTGCACCAGCTTCTCTGCGGTTTTCACCGCCATCAGCGCGCCACCGAAACGAACGTTGTCCGCCACGGACCAGAACTGCAACAGCTCCGGAATACCGTAGTCATTACGTACACTGCCGATACTCAGCGCATCGCTACCTGAGGCATCCGTTACCGGCGTGGGAACGTCCTCTTCGTCGCTCAGGCGAATATCGGCGGCCAGGGCCAGCTCTGCTCTGGCTTCGTCTGCCGACAGCGGGCGCAGATTTTCAATGTGGACGATCTGGGCATTGCCATAAAACACCGGTGCCTGAACGCTGCTGACCGCCACGGGCAAACCGTCGTCCTGCAACACTTTACGCACCTGATCAACCAGGCGACGCTCACTCTCCACGCTGCCCTCTGCATCGGCCTGTTGTGGCAGCAGGTTAAAAGCCAGCTGACGACCAAAATGGTGGTCATCCGCCGGTACGCCGTTCAGCAGGCGGGCGCTCTCCCCGGCCAGCGCATCCACAGCCACTTTGCCGTGGGTGGAGACGGAGATCAGATTGGTGACCTGCAAACGGCCTAAACCGGCGGCATCGACCAGCGGTTTGATAGCCGTCAGCAGCTGGCTCACCAGATTATCGGCCACGCTGATGATATTGCGATTACGGTAATCGGCCAGCACCTGCGGATTCACATCCGGCACCACCAGCGGCACGTCCGGCGACAGGGCAAACAGCTCACTGCTGTCGATAACCAGGCAACCCGCACCCGCCGCCTCTTCCGCATAACGGGCCGAGGCGTCACGACCGGCAACAAAGAAGGCCAGCTGCGCCTGTGACCAGTCAAACTCCGCGGCGTTTTCAACCCGCAAAGAGCGGCCTTCAAAACGTTTACTTTCACCGGCGCTGTTATCGCTTGCCAGCAAATACAATTCACCAACCGGGAACTGGCGTTGAGCCAGCAGTTCCAGTACAGCGTTCCCTACTGCGCCTGTTGCGCCAAGAAGCGCAATATTCCAGCCGTCAGACATGTTGGTTTACCTCAGACAATGACATAAAAACAGAAGGCGGTGATGTCACCGCCCAGGGATTCAGATTTATCCCTGCACCTGTGCCCGCGTTTTACGCAGGCTGACAATCAGGTGGAGGATAATACGGCGTTAAAGCCCAACTGAGTGAGCATTTCTGCGGTCGCGGCCTCATCGCAGTTCACCTGCAATGATGACCACTCGCTACGCTCTTCATACTGCTTGCGCAGGCGGTCAAATTCACCCGGTTTTGCCGCCACTTTTCGCAGGGGCGCATCATCGCGGCGCACATCATACACCAGATGCACAAGACGTTTCAGCGTTGGCTGATCGAGCGGCCCATTCAGGCTGATCTGGCTGAACTCTGGCGTAGGCAACAGGCTGCTCAGGGGCACCTGCTGCGGCTGACCAATAAAGTCGCACCAGGCTTCGAACACCTGGGTGGTGCCGCGCGCCTTGCCCTCAAGGGTGTAACCGGCAATGTGCGCCGTGGCGATATCAACCCGATCCAGCAACGCGAGGGAGAGATCCGGCTCCGGTTCCCAGACGTCCAGCACCACGCTCAGATCGTGACGCAGGTTCAGCACCTCAAGCAGTGCGGCATTGTCGACCACCGGGCCACGGCAGGCGTTAATCAAAATCGTCTTCGGTTTCAGGGCTATCAGCAGCGCGGCATCGGCCAGATGCCAGCTTTTATAGGGGCCGGATTTAAACAGCGGCGTGTGAAAGGTCAGAATATCGGCCTGTTGCACCAGCGCATCAAGCGAGAGAAACTCGCCGTCGTCACCCCGATCGGCGCGCGGGGGATCGCATAACAGGGTTTTTACGCCCCAGGCTTCCAGCCGCTTCTGCAGGCGTCCGCCCACATTTCCCACGCCCACGATGCCAACAGTACGATCGCGCAACTGGAAACCGTCCCGCTCTGCCAGCAGCAGCAAGGCAGAAAATACGTATTCAACCACCGCAATCGCGTTACAGCCGGGGGCCGCAGAGAAGGCGATGCCCGCCTGCTGCAGCCACGCTTCGTCAATATGATCCGTGCCCGCCGTGGCAGTGCCGACAAACTTAACGGGTTTGTCCTGCAACAACGCGGCGTTGACATGGGTGACGGAACGCACCATCAGACCATCGGCATCCGCCAGCTCGGCTTCAGGAAGCGGTCGGCCAGGTACGGCGACTACATCGCCCGTACGACTAAAGAGTTCACGGGCATACGGCATATTTTCATCGACGAGAATTTTCACCACGGCTTTCCTGTCTGTGTATTGAAGGGCGCTATTCTGGCACAAAAGCCTGACATTCGCCTAACCACGCAGTGCAGTGGCGGGTAAGGCTGGCAGAAAGGGGCATCACAGGCGTACACTGCCGCGGGTCTGAGACGGGAGCCTTGTTATGGTTTTTTTATTTCCGCTGTTTGCGGTGTTGATTTGGTCGGTTAACGCTATCGTGAATAAATTATCGGCAGGTGCGATTGAGCCTGCCGCAATTTCGTTCTATCGCTGGCTGCTGGCGTTGCTGGTGCTGACGCCTTTTGTCCTGCCGGGCGTGCTGCGGCAATGGCAGACGATCCGGCCGCATCTGGGACGACTGATGATTCTGGGCCTGCTGGGCATGGCGCTGTATCAGAGTCTGGCCTATTACGCCGCCCATAGCGTGAGCGCCCTGTTTATGGGCATTATCGCCGCGCTCATCCCGCTACTCACCGTGCTGCTCAGTGTCCTTATTCTGCGGATTGCCCCGACCGTGGGGATTCTGGCCGGCAGTCTGATCTCCTTCTGTGGCTTAATCTGGCTGGTCAGTGAAGGCAAGCCTGACCAGCTGCTGCATCGCGGCATCGGTACGGGCGAAGCCCTGATGCTGGCGGCCTCAGCCTGCTATGCGCTTTACGGCGTGATGACAAAACGCTGGTCGATTCCCCTGCCCGTCTGGCAGAGTCTGTATGGGCAAATTGCCGCTGGCGTGATGCTGTTGCTGCCCGGTTTTCTGATGACACCGGATGTCTCGCTCACGCCACGGAATCTTCCCCTGGTGGCCTTTGCCGGCCTGTTCGCCTCCATTCTGGCCCCGTGGCTGTGGATTCATGGCGTACAAAAGTTGGGGGCCAGCATCACCAGTATTTTTATGAATCTGACACCGCTCTTTACCGCCCTGATTGCGGTGCTGTTTTTGCATGAACATCTGCACAGTTATCACTGGATTGGCGGCGGTCTGACGCTGGCGGGCGTTCTGCTGGCACAGCGTCTGCGCAGGCCGTTAACGCGACGGGAATCGCTTAAGGCCGATCCGCATTAAACCGGATAGTGACACGCAGCCCACCGAGTGACGGGCTGCTATCCAGCGTGACGGTTGCGCCATGCCAGGCGCAAATATCGTGCACCAGCGCCAGCCCGATACCTGCTCCCGTCTGCATCGCGGCGTTATCCAGCCGGATAAATGGCCGTAACGCGCTTTGCTGCTCTTCCGGGCGAATGCCCGGACCTGAATCCTCAATGTATAATCTGCCGCTCTCCAGGCGCGCCGTCACCGTACCCTGCACCGGCGTATAGGTAATAGCGTTATCCAGCAGGTTGGCGCACAGCTCGCCCAGCAGCAGCGCATCGCCTTTGACGTCGCCGTGCGCATCACCTTCGTAACCCAGGTCAATCTGTTTCGCACGCGCAGCCGCATAGCGGCTCAGGCACGCCTCGCGCACCACCGTCGCCAGATCCACTTTCACCATGGGTTTATCTTCGCCGTGTCGGGCTTTGATACGCGCCAGTTGCAGCAGTAGGTCGGTAAGCAGGATGGTGTCATCCAGCGTGTAGCGCATGCTCTGCAGGCTTTCCCGCCACTGTTCGGGCTGATGGCTGTCCAGCGCCGTGCCGATCTGGGTTTTCAGAATGGTGAGCGGCGTCGGCGCTGAACCGATCCTGACGCGCCAGCAATCCCCGCAGCCGTTCCAGATAGCGGTTAAATGCCACGATAAGCGGCTGTAGCTCCGACCACGGCAGGGACGGCAGCGGCGTCAGTTCAGCACCATCGCGACGCAGCACAATGCGGGACAGACGGCGTAAAGGCCGCAACACCCGGCGTAGCATCAGGCTTGCCAGCAACACGGCAATTAACACCAGCGCGCTCTGGCTGAGCAAAGCCGTGCGCATCAGCCCTTTCGCGAAAGCCTCACGGGAATGGATGGTTTCCGCGACCAGCACCAGCGCCATACCTTCCGCGCCCGTCTCGCTGACGGGCTGCCACAAGGCCGCCACCCGGATGCGCTGCTTTTGATAATAGCCGTCATAGAAATGGACCAGCGCGGGATAGGTCTCTGACATCGCGCTGGTGACGGGGATCGGGGGAAGCCCGTCATAGCCGGACAGCGTTTTCCCCTGCGGCGAAATCACCTGATAAAACAGGCGATCATTCATGTTGCGCTCAAAGCTGTCGAGCACCACCCAGGGCACGTCGACCTCCAGGTGTTGGTTACGCACCACCAGCCGTTCAGCGACTGTGCGCGCAGAGGCCAGCAGAGAGCGATCGTAGGCCTGATTCGCCGCCGCCAGTCCGCTCTGATAGTGCGTGTAAACAGAAAGCACCCACAGCAGGGAAAGCGGCAGCCCCAGCCAGGCCAGTAACTCGCCCCGTAGCGAGGTGATCAGTCGCATGCCAGGGTTTCCAGGCTGTAGCCCAGTCCGCGCAGCGTCACAATGCCCACGTTACTGCCCGCCAGCTTTTTGCGTACCCGGTGTACATACAGCTCGATGCTTTCCGGGCTGGCGTCATCCGCCAGGGTGAAGGTTTGTTCATACAAATGCTGCCGCGAGACCGGGCGGCCCCGACGCTGCATCAGCGTGGTCAGTACGCTGGATTCACGCGGTGTCAGCGCCAGCGGTTTCTCTGCCAGCAAAAAGTAGCCTTCACCGTTCAGCACCAACTGGCCCAGGGTCTGGTGCCGGGCCGAGTGTCCCTGCGCACGACGCAGCAACGCACGCAGGCGCGCATCCAGCTCATCCAGTTCGAAGGGTTTGGTCAGATAGTCATCCGCGCCGGTATTCAGGCCGCGCACGCGGTCGTCCAGCGTTGTGCGTGCGGTCAGCAGCAACACCGGGACATTTTGTCCACGCCGACGTAACCGGGTTAACACCTCAATGCCGTCCAGACGCGGCAGGGAAACATCCAGTACGACCAGCGCATAATCTTCACTTTGCAGGCTGTGATCCGCCGAAACGCCGTCCGCGACCCAGTCCACAGCAAACCCTTTTTGCGTTAACGCCTTCTGTAACCATCGCGCCAGCTCGGCCGTGTCTTCCATCAGTAAGAGACGCATATCACATCCTTTCACTAAACCTGATGGCTGAAAGGTAAATGAAAGGTTACCGATTTAACAATTCAATAACGCCGAATTGTCGGTAGTAATCACACTCTGAAAGAAAGATGGAGCGCACGATGAAAAAAATAATCCACACCGCCCTCGCCTCTGCCCTGTTGGCTCTCATGTTGCCGTCGCCAGGTAATGCCGCTGCCCCCGACAGGACCGAATGCATTGCCCCCGCCAAACCGGGTGGCGGTTTCGACCTGACCTTTAAGCTGATTCAGGTTTCACTCATGGAAACCAAACAGATCGAAAAACCGATGCGCATTACCTACATGCCTGGCGGCGTGGGTGCTGTGGCCTATAACGCTATTGTGGCTCAGCGCCCGGCTGAAGCAGGCACTGTGGTCGCCTTTTCGGGCGGCTCACTGCTGAATCTGTCGCAGGGAAAATTTGGTCGTTACTCGGTCGATGATGTGAAGTGGTTAGCGGCCATCGGCACAGATTACGGCATGATCGCCGTGCGGGAAGACGCGCCGTGGAAAAATCTGGGCGAATTAATGGCGGCCATGAAGGCAGATCCGACCAAGGTGGTGGTCGGTGCGGGTGCCTCCATCGGCAGTCAGGACTGGATGAAAACCGCGCTGGTGGCGAAAGAAGCCGGTATCGATCCGCGTAAGATGCGCTATGTCGCCTTTGAAGGCGGGGGCGAAGTCGTCACCGCGTTGTTGGGCAATCATATTCAGGTGATGTCGGGCGATCTCAGCGAAATGGTGCCGCACCTGCAAGGCGATAAACTGCGCGTCCTGGCGGTGATGGCCGACAAGCGTCTGCCCGATCAGCTGGCCACGATTCCGACGGCGAAAGAGCAAGGGTTTAACGTGGAATGGCCCATTATTCGTGGCTTCTATCTGGGGCCGAAGGTCAGCGACGCGGATTACCAGTAGTGGCAGAACGCGTTCGAAAAAATGGTGCAAACGCCCGAATTCAGGCAACAGCGCGAACTGCGTGGCCTGTTTGAGTTCAATCTCTTTGGCGCAGAACTGGATAAATACGTGAAGAATCAGGTGGCCGCTTACCGTGAGCAGGCGAAATCCTTTGGTCTGGCTAAGTAACCGGAGCGCATCATGAGCGATCGTATTTTTGCCACGCTGTGGCTGGTGTTATGTCTGGCAGGGTTAGTCGTCGCCTGGCAAATCCAGAGTGAATACAGTTATGAACCCGTCGGCCCGCGGCCTTTTCCGCTGGTGCTGCTCACCCTGATGGCGCTGTGTGCCGTCATGCTGCTGCTGAGAAAGCCCGATGCTATCCAGTGGCCCGTACCGCAGACGATGAAACGTCTGGTGGCGCTGGCTGTCATGCTGTTCGTGTATGGCTGGCTGTTTGAACGTCTGGGGTTCCCATTATCCACCGCGCTCCTGACCTTCGGCATCGGCATGCTGTTTGGCGCGCGCTGGTGGGCCGCCGTCCTGTCCGGCGCGGTTATGGGGTGGGCGCTGTTTTACGCCTTTGACCATCTGCTGGATGTCACCCTGCCGGCTGGCAGCCTGATGAGCTAAGGAGAGAAAAATGGATATCTGGTCTTTTCTCATGCAGGGTTTTGCCGTTGCCATGACACCGCAAAACCTGCTGATTGCCTTAACTGGCTGCTTTATCGGAACGATTGTTGGCCTGCTGCCCGGTCTGGGTCCGATCAACGGCGTGGCCATTCTGATGCCGCTGGCCTTTGCGCTGCACCTGCCTGCGGAGTCTGCCCTGATTTTACTGGCAACGGTGTATCTGGGCTGCGAATACGGCGGACGCATCTCGTCGATACTGCTCAATGTGCCGGGCGACGCTGGCGCGATTATGACCGCGCTGGATGGCTACCCCATGGCACAGCAGGGAAAAGCGGGCGTAGCGCTGTCTGTCTCTGCCGTGAGTTCGTTTGTCGGCTCCACCATTGCGATTATCGGCATAATCCTGTTCGCCCCGCTGCTGGCGCGCTGGTCGCTGGCGTTTGGCCCGGCGGAGTATTTTGCGCTGATGGTGTTTGCCATTGCCTGCCTGGGCAGCATGATGAGCCAGAATCCGCTCAAGTCATTTCTGTCCGCCCTGATTGGCTTAAGCATGGCGACCGTTGGCGTGGATGCCAACACCGGCGTTTACCGCTTTACCTTTGACAGCGTTCACCTCTCCGACGGCATTCAGTTTGTCGTGGTGGTCATTGGCCTGTTCTCGGTGAGCGAAATTTTGCTGATGCTGGAATCCACCCATACGGGACAAAAGGTGGTACGCGCCAGTGGCCGCATGATGTTCAACATGAAAGAAGCCGCCCAGTCGACCGGGGCGACGCTGCGATCATCGTTTATTGGTTTCTTTGTCGGTGTCTTGCCCGGTGCCGGTGCCACCATCGCCAGCGCAATCGCCTACATGACAGAGAAAAAAATCAGCGGCAGCGACCAGTTTGGTAAGGGCGATATTCGTGGTGTTGCTGCGCCGGAAGCCGCCAACAACGCTTCGGCGTGCGGATCGTTTATTCCGATGCTGACGCTGTGCATTCCGGGCTCTGGCACCACCGCGGTGATGGTCGGCGCGTTGACGCTATATAACATCACGCCCGGTCCGGCGATGTTTACCGAACAGCCGGATATCGTCTGGGGGCTCATTGCGGCGCTGTTAATTGGCAACGTGATGCTGCTGATTATGAACATCCCGATGATCAACGTGTTCGCGCGTATGCTGACCATTCCGCTGTGGTTTCTGGTACCGGCCATTGCCGCCATTTCTGCGGTTGGCGTTTACGCCGTACACAGCACCACCTTTGACCTGCTGTTGATGGTCGGGCTTGGTGTTTTTGGCTATATCCTGCGAAAAATGGACTTTCCGATGTCACCGCTGATCTTAGGTTTCGTGTTGGGCGAAATGCTGGAGCAGAACCTGCGCCGTGCGCTGTCTATCAGCAATGGTGAAATGGCGATTTTGTGGGAGAGCCCGATTGCCAAAGTGCTGCTGATCCTGGCCGTGGCGGTATTGATTGTTCCGTTTGTATGGAAACGTCTGCGCCGTAAAGCCACGCCTGCGCATCAGTAAGTAAATCTTTGGTTGAAACACATCAGCCCCGTGGATTTCCAGGGGGCTTTTGTTATCATAGCGTATTCTGTTTCCGGCGCACCCCACGCTAGTCTGTTTTCCAAGGAATCCGCCATGCAACCTGTCAGCGGCCCCGGTGTGCCGGTCGGCGATCGTTCATCTGTTAATCCCCAAACTGACACTTCACGTCCGGGCAGCGTTGCCGGTGAACAACCGCTGTCGCCTGCCCAGCGTACGACGCTTGAGCGTTTGATTGTGCGCATCATGTCCCTCAGCACGTTAAAAGCGCCGGAGCTCTGGGCTGGGCTGCGCCATGAAGTGGGTGTGAAGAGTGAAGCGGAACTGCAGTCGCGCCACTTCCCGGCTGCCGAGCAGTTTCTCAACGCCCGCCTGGCGCAGGTGCAAAATGGCCATGCCACACGTCAGCTGATGACGCAACTGACCGAATTGCTGCCGAAAGGAAACAATCGTCAGGCTGTCAGTGATTTTATCCGTCAGCAGTTTGGTCAGACGGTGCTGAGTGCCCTGACGCAGGACCAGCTGCGTCAGGTGTTAACCATGCTGCAAAATGGTCAGATGGCAATCCCCCAGCCACAACAGAGTCGCACCAGCGATCGCTCTCTGCTGCCCGCCGAACACCAGGCGCTGAATCAGCAGATCGTCCGCCTGGCGGCCGCCACCGGCGAATCCAGCGGCAAAATCTGGACGGCGGCGCTGAAGCTGGTGAACCTGACCAGTGGCGATCCGATTCCTTCACGCCATTACCCGTTACTGACTCAGTATCTCCAGGTGCGTCAGACGCTGAGCCAGCACAGCGCGCCAACGCTGCAGCTGATTGAAAGCTCACTGAAACATCCTCTGGACAAGCGTGAACAGCAAATGCTGGAGGATTACAGCCAGCAACGGTTCCAGGCTACCCCGCAGACGGTGTTGACGCCGACCCAGACGCAGGATCTGCTTAACTTCCTGTTTTCACGGCGCGCAGAGCGAGCCCATGAGCAGGCGCTGGCCGACAGTGAGTTGAATCCGCACCCCATCTGGGCACCGATTTCCGCCTCGCTGCCGCCCGTGCTGAAACCGCTGGCTGAGCGCCCCTTACTGGCCGCGGTCGTCGGGCTGATCGTACTGGCCTTTCTGCTCTGGCTGGTGCTGTAAGTCAGCAACCACAGGATGCCGCAGCCGTTGTCTGCGGCCATTCGCCCGCCTCATCGCCCCATGCCATGGGGTGACCATCCCGCTTCCAGAAATCCAGCCCGCCAGTCAGCTCTTTCACCTGAAAGCCCAACAAGGCTAACTGATGCGCCGCTTTGGTTGAGCCATTGCAGCCAATCCCATCGCAGTAGGTGACGTACACTTTATTACGATCCAGGCGGGCCGTGCTGGCTTCGTTCATTTCCCGGTGTGGGAAAGAGATCGCGCCACAGATATGACCGCCGCGATATGCCTCTGCCTGGCGCGCATCCACAACCACAATCCCCTGAACCTGACGGGAAAGATCCTCAGCCAGATCCCAGGCATCGGTGTAATACGCCAGTTTAGCCTGCAGATACGCCACGCTTTGCGACGGTGAGGCGGGAGGGAAACGTAAAACGGATGACATCGGCATTTCTCCTGTTGTGTGATGACGGCAGTGTACGGCAAAGTGGATGCCTGACTAAGACCCATCTGAACCTGTTGATAAGACCATTATGTCGTCACCGCTTCTGCAACTGTTTCATCATCAGACTACGGGCGGTCTGCGTGACCGCCTGTGCGCCACGCTGCGTCAGTGGATAGAAACCGCGCACATTCAGGCCGGACAGAAACTGCCCTCTACACGTCAGCTGGCCACGGATTTAACGCTGTCACGCGTGACGGTGGAAGCGGCTTACGCCCAGCTCGAAAGCGAGGGTTATCTGCGGCGGGAAACAGGCCGGGGCAGTTTTGTTGCCATCACTCTCCCTGACAAAGCTCCCCGCATTCGCGCCAGCCGCATGGCCCGGTTGTCACGACGCGGCCAGCAGGTCCTGGCGACAGGCGGCTGCCAGGACGCGCCGTTTCCCTGTGCGTTTGCAGCGGGTTCTCCGGAGTTGCGGGCGTTTCCTCATGCGGTCTGGCGGCGGTTAACCGCACGTATCCAGCACAGCGAAGGCCAGAGCGTGATGGGCTATGGCGATCCGTCAGGCTATATGCCACTGCGCCACGCGCTGGCTGATTACCTTGCGTTGTCGCGCGGCATTCACTGCCAGCCTGAGCAGGTCGTGATTCTGACCAGCTCGCAGCAGGCCCTTCAGCTACTGGCGCTGATGCTGGTCGACCCTGGCGATAACGTGTGGATGGAGGAGCCGGGTTATGCGGGCGCACGCAACGCCTTTCTGGCTGCGGGTGCCCGCGTGAGAGGAATAAGTGTGGATGGCCAGGGCGCCGTCCCTCAGCCTGGCGCGGCAAAGCTGATGTACCTGACGCCCTCCCATCAGTATCCGACAGGTGTTGCCTTGAGTCTGCCACGTCGTCTCGCCTGGCTCGACTGGGCTCGCCGCAACGGTAGCTGGCTCATCGAAGACGATTATGACAGTGAGTTTCACTATGATGAGCGCCCCGCTCCCGCGCTGCACGCACTCGACAGGGATCAGCGGGTGATAACCTTAGGCACGTTTTCAAAATCCCTGTTCCCGTCCCTGCGCCTGGCATGGATGGTCGTGCCCGAGGCGCTGGTGGAACCCTCGGGTCGCGTACGCAGCATTCTGGATGGTCACAGCGCCCTGCTTCCCCAGGCGGTGACCGCCGCGTTTATGCAGCAGGGGCACTTCGCCAGTCATCTGCGCCTCATGCGTCAGCTTTACCAGTGCCGTCGCGATCGCTTACTGGAACAGATTGAACAGCGTCTGACGCCTTGGCTCACCCCCTTTCCCTGTCCGGGCGGACTGCAGCTGGCTGTTAACCTGTTACAGGGGGATGAAGGCGCTTTGACCGTACAGGCGGCAAACGCGGGCTTACTGTTACCCCGGCTCAGCCCGCTGTATAGCGAAAAAACAAACCGGCAAGGCTGGATATTAGGTTTTGCGGCGCTCACGCCGGATGAAATTGTGGCGGGATGTGACAGTCTGGTCAGACTGCTGTCACGCAGCGCATCCCGTCAACGTGACTAATGGACCGAAACAAAAAAGGCCGGCAATCGCCGACCTTTTGGATGTGTGTGCATCATGCTGCGCGCAACATGACGCTTCGCCACACTTATGCCTGGTATTTACGCAGGGTCAGGGTGGCGTTGGTGCCGCCGAAACCAAAGCTGTTAGACATCACGGTGGTAAGGGCTTTTTCCGTCGGCTCTGTCACGATGTTCATGCCTTCTGCCGCGGCGTCCAGCGAGCTGATGTTAATGCTTGGGGCGATAAAGCCGTGCTCCAGCATCAGCAGTGAGTAAATCGCTTCCTGCACACCCGCCGCTCCTAAGGAGTGGCCGGTCATGGCTTTGGTCGCAGAGATGTACGGTGTGTTTTCGCCAAACACTTCACGAATAGCACCCAGCTCTTTGACATCGCCCACTGGCGTAGAGGTACCATGGCTGTTCAGATAGTCGATTGGCGTGTCCACGCCCTGCATCGCCATCTTCATGCAGCGTACAGCGCCTTCACCTGACGGTGCGACCATATCAGCACCATCAGAGGTGGCACCGTAGCCCACGATTTCAGCATAGATGTGCGCGCCACGAGCCAGCGCATGCTCCAGCTCTTCCACCACGACCATACCGCCGCCGCCTGCGATAACGAAGCCGTCGCGCTCGTTGTCATAGGTACGTGACGCTTTTTCTGGCGTGTCGTTGTAACGGGTCGACAGGGCGCCCATCGCATCGAACTCACAGGCCATTTCCCAGCACAGCTCTTCGCCGCCGCCGGCAAAAACGATATCCTGCTTGCCCAGTTGAATCTGCTCAACCGCGTTACCAATACAGTGTGCAGAGGTCGCACAGGCTGAACTGATAGAGTAGTTTACGCCGTGGATTTTAAACGGTGTGGCCAGGCTGGCAGAAACACCGGATGCCATCGCCTTGGTCACCACATAAGGGCCAACGGCTTTCAGGCCGCGTGGGCTGCGCATCGCATCCGCGCCAAAAACCTGAAAACGTGGAGAACCGCCGCCGGAACCTGCAATCAAACCTACGCGAGGGTTGTTCTGGTAGGCTTCGTTGCTCAGGCCAGAATCTTTGATAGCTTCTTCCATTGACAGGTAAGCATAGATGGACGCATCACTCATGAACCGCACAATTTTGCGATCAATGAGGCCGGTGGTATCGAGTTTAACGTTACCCCAGACGTGACTACGCATGCCGGAATATTTCATCTCCTGGGAAAAAGTGATGCCTGAGCGGCCTTCACGCAGAGATGCCAGCACCTCTTGCTGGTTATTACCAATACTGGAAACGATCCCTAAGCCAGTAATCACAGCACGTTTCATTCAATCTTCCTCAACACTTCTGTTATTTGACGAGCACTCTAGCTTACACTTGTACGCCGAACAAGTCCGATCAGCCAATTCCTTTGTAAATTTGCGTCATCTTCCCCCGACCGATAAACTCCTGCCATTCCCTGAAAAATGAGCCTTTACTGTGAAACTGTCTCCGGTTGAACATGCCCAACTGAGCTGGAATGAACAGGGTACACCTGTTTCCCGAGCCTTCGGCGACGTCTACTTTTCCAACGACAATGGTCTGGAAGAGACGCGCTACGTGTTTCTGGGTGGCAATGATTTCCCCCAACGATTTCACAACCACCCACGCGACCTGCTGATTGTGGCCGAGAGCGGCTTCGGCACTGGCCTTAACTTTCTTACGCTCTGGCAGGCGTTTGACCAGTTCCAGCGTCATCATCCCGATGCGGCGCTGAAGCGACTGCATTTCATCAGCTTTGAAAAATTTCCGTTGACCCAGGCCGATCTGATGGCGGCCCATCAGCACTGGCCTGTACTTGCGCCCTGGGCCGACCAACTCCAGCGTCAGTGGCCACAGGCCCTGCCCGGCTGCCAGCGGCTGTTATTCGATGCCGGCCGCATCACGCTGGATCTGTGGTTAGGCGATATTAATGCGCTAATTAATAATTTTGATGACAGTCTGCATCGTCAGGTCGACGCGTGGTTTTTAGATGGCTTTGCGCCGTCGAAAAATCCCGATATGTGGACGCAGGAACTTTTTCAGTCGATGGCGGCGCTGGCCCGGCCTGGGGGCACATTTGCCACCTTTACGGCCGCCGGTTTCGTGCGTCGTGGCTTGCAGGAAGCGGGCTTTGCGGTCACGCGCCGTAAAGGATTTGGTCCAAAACGGGAAATGCTGTGCGGCTCGCTTGAACAGGCACCAGCACAGTGCCCGCGCCAACCCTGGTATGCCCGGCCTGCGCCGTCTGAAAAAGAGGTTGCTCTGGTGGGCGGCGGTATCGCCAGTGCGACGCTGGCCCTGGCTTTACTGCGCCGCGGCTGGCGCGTTACGCTGTATTGCGCCGACGAAGCCCCCGCGCTGGGCGCATCCAGCAATCGTCAGGGCGCACTGTACCCTTTGCTTAATCAGCACGATCCGGCGCTTGCCACCTTTTTCCCCGCCGCCTTCACGTTTGCCCGTCGCCTGTATGACGCGCTGGATCTGCCGTTCGAACACGACTGGAGCGGCGTCCTGCAGCTCGGCTGGGACGATAAAAGTGCCAGCAAGATTGAACAGATGCTGGCGATGGGATTACCTGAAGAGATTGCCCATGGCGTGACGCAACAGGAAGCCGAGGCGCTGGCGAAGGTTGCGCTGCACTGCGGCGGCATCTATTACCCGATGGGCGGCTGGTTAGCCCCGGCCGAACTGACCTCTTCCCTGCTGTCCAGGGGCGAGCAACTGGGATTGCGTGTACACTGGCTGCATCGCGTCACCGCGCTCAGTCAGAATGCGCAGGGCTGGACGTTAACCTTTAGCGAACAGCCCGATGTGCATCACGCTGCCGTGGTGCTGGCGAACGGCCATCACCTCACCGACCTGCCCCAGACCGACGCGCTGCCCGTGTATCCGGTGGCCGGTCAGGTCAGCCATGTTCCCGTATCGCCTGCGCTGTCGGCGCTCAGGACGGTGCTCTGCTACGATGGCTATCTCACGCCCGCCAGTCCCCAGTTTGCGACGCACTGTATCGGGGCCAGCTATCACCGGGGCGAGACCTCCACCGCCTTTCGTGAAGCGGATCAGCAGGAGAATCACCGCCGCCTGCAGCATTGCCTGCCGCACAGCGACTGGGTTAATGTGGTGGATGTCAGTCAGAACGCAGCGCGCAGCGGCGTACGTTGTGCCACGCGGGATCACTTACCGATGGTGGGCTGTGCGCCGGATTACGCAGCGACGCTTGCGCTTTATGCCGATCTGGCGCAGCAGAATGCCCGCGGAGCGGCGATCCCAGCGGCGCCGTACTTTCCCGGCCTTTATCTGTTCGGCGCACTTGGCTCGCGCGGGCTGTGCAGCGCACCGCTGGCGGCAGAAGTCCTGGCGGCACAGCTGAGCGGCGAACCTCAGCCGCTGGATGCCAGCACGCTGGCGGCGCTGAATCCTAATCGTTACTGGGTCAGAAAGCTGCTGAAGGGCAAAAAAGCGGGGAAATAGCACCAGGGCGGCATGCCGCCCTGCTCACTCAGGCAGTCTGCTGACGCGCCTGTAAAAACAGATTATCCCACATGCCAATGACCAGCGCCTGATCCCGTGGCGATAACTCTCCTGCGGCAATGGCATTTTGCAGGCTGCGGGTGACCTGAATCTGCAGCGCCTGCGGCGTGTGGTCATCCAGTTGCTCCACTTCCGCGACTGCCAGGGTTAAATGGCCACGCAGATAACCGCTGGCAAACAGCTCATCGTCACTGGCGTGCTCAACCATATCGTCAATCAGGGCCAGAATACGCGCTTCAAATTCTGCGATCATCTCAATTCCTCTGTTAAATAATCCCTTCTGCATTACACATCTTCCGGCCATGGAAACTGTGATGCGGTCAGAGAAGGCCTGCCATAAAATTCAGCCAGGGCTGAAATAAAGCGTGCGGGACGGGCAGGAATGCCCGACGCCAGGTAGCTCATGACCTGGGCATGAACTTTACGCTGAAAAGCAATGCGATCGGGCTCACAATCGCCATCGCGATTGTCACAACTGACATTGAAGGGAAAGCCTGCGGCAACGCAAAACATCCACTCCAGGGCCTGCGGCTTCACCTCAACCGATTCAAACTGGCTTTGCGTTTGCGCATCCCGCCCGTCCGGGCAATACCAGTAGCCAAAATCGACTAACTTGCGCCGGGCTTCACCGGCAATGCACCAGTGCGAAATTTCATGCAGCGCACTCGCGTAAAAACCATGGGCGAACACCACCCGGTTCCATGGTGATTCGCTGTCTGCAGGAAGATAAATCGGTTCATCATCGCCTTTAATTAGACGGGTCTGAAAGTCTTCGCTAAAGCAGCGGTCAAACAGCGTAATGAGCTGCGGGTAGTCATGTGTTGTCATTCAATATTCACGTAAAGTATTACAGATTCAGCGCCGCCAGCCAGGCCAGAACCTCACTGCCGTGGCTGTCCCAGAGCAATTTCATGCTCATGACCGCCGAAACGATCACCACCATCGGACGAATCAGCTTTTGCCCACGCGCCAGAACCAGCCTTGCGCCCAGTCGTGCGCCACAGACCGCGCCCAGCATCATGATCAGGCCGGTGCCCCACACCACTTTCCCGCCAAAGATAAAGAACAGCAGGCTGCCAAAATTTGAAGTGAAGTTAAGCAGTTTGGCATGCGCAGTCGCTTTCGCTAGGTTAAAGCCACACAGCGTCACAAAGCCCAGCGCATAAAACGAGCCAGCTCCCGGGCCAAAAAAACCATCATAAAAACCGATACAGCCGCCGCCGATAAGGGCAAAAGGCAGCCCCCTGAGACGATGCACCCGGTCTTCCTCGCCAATGCGCGGCATTAACAAAAACCACATACCGATGGCGATCAGCAGCAACGGCAGGATTTGCCGCAGGAAATCGGCCTGAAGATGCTGAATCAGCACCGCGCCGCCCACCGCGCCCAGAAAGGTCATGGCGATATTCAGCCGTTGCTCACGCAACGTAATGGCTCCCCGCCGTACAAAATACAGGCTGGCAGAGAAAGAGCCGCCGACCGACTGGAGTTTGTTGGTCGCCAGCGCCTGCGCCGGCGACAGCCCGGCCGCCAGAAGAGAAGGAAGCGTGAGCAGGCCACCGCCGCCCGCAATCGAATCAATAAATCCAGCCAGTAGTGCAATAAAAAACAGCAGGACAACCGCCAGCGGGCTGGCAATGAACCACTCCATGGGAACCCTTACAGTAAATGTTTATCCAGCAGCGCCTGACAGGCAGGCGGCAGCGGCGGGGGTTCACGCTTCACAGGCGCAGAACCCGGCTGCTTTGGCAGGAACCAGCTCTGCAACTCTGCCCCGCAGCCATCCCCGGGAGGCGGGGGAGCCTGCTCCTCACAATCCGGGCTGCCCTGTGGACAGCGCAAACGGACGTGCATATGGGCGCGGTGCGCGAACCAGGGCCGTACTTTATGTAACCAGCTTCGATCTGTACCCGCATCCGTGCAAAGCTGCTTCTTAATCGCCGGATTGACTAAGATGCGCGTGACATCTTCATCTTTCGCCGCCAGTTTAATCAGACTGGCGATTTCAGGCTGCCAGTGACGCGCAACGACGTTCCTGCCATCGGCGGCCACCAGATCCAGCGGCTGAGGTTTCAGTAACTGCTGTGCGCTCCAGCGGGTTTTCGGCAGTTGTAGCCAGATATCCACGTCGAGTCCGGTCTGGTGGCTGGCATGGCCGCTGCTGAAGCGTCCGCCGGCAGCCATGCCCATATCGCCAATCAGCACGTTGCCCAGTTGCAGATTGTGCGCCTGCATGGCCAGGCGCTGGATAAACAGAATCAGGTCAGGATGACCGAAATAGCGGCGCTGATCCTGACGCATGACCTGATAATCCGGTGAGTTAAGCGGCAGAGCCTGCGCGCCGACAATACAGCCGTTGGCAAAGCCGCCAATCGCATTCGGTGCACCCGCGACAGGGTGCTGAATACGCTGCCACGGCGTCGCCGCCAGGCTTGCCGCGCTGAGTAACAGCGCGCTGAGCATCAGCATCACTTTCATCAGGTTACCAACGTGGCACGGTGGAGTTGACATCGCCACACTGCGCACGCTGGCGCAGCAGATGGTCCATCAGCACAATTGCCATCATGGCTTCGGCAATCGGCACCGCACGAATGCCCACGCAGGGATCGTGACGGCCTTTCGTGATCATCTCCACTTCTTCCCCGTCGCGGGTGATGGTTTTGCCTGGCACGGTAATGCTGGAGGTCGGCTTCATCGCCAGATTGGCGCTGATAGTCTGACCGCTGCTGATACCGCCGAGAATGCCGCCTGCGTGGTTACTCTGAAAACCGTTAGCCCGAATTTCATCGCGATGCTGACTGCCGCGCTTATTCACCACGGCAAAGCCGTCGCCAATTTCAACGCCCTTCACAGCGTTAATGCTCATCAGCGCATGCGCGAGATCCGCATCCAGGCGATCAAAGACCGGTTCGCCCAGGCCCGGCGGAACATTTTCCGCCATGACCGTGACTTTGGCACCGACAGAATCGCCCTCTTTTTTCAGCGCGCGCATCAGTTCATCCAGCGCCTCAAGCTTATCGGCGTCCGGGCAGAAGAACGGATTCTCTTCAACGATGGTCCAGTCTTTAAGTTCACAGGCCACGTCGCCGATCTGCGCCAGATAGCCCCGCACCACGATCCCGTGCTGCATGTGCAGGTATTTTTTGGCGATGGCGCCCGCCGCCACGCGCATCGCCGTCTCACGTGCCGATGAACGGCCACCGCCGCGATAGTCGCGCGTACCGTATTTTTGTTCGTAGGTGTAATCCGCATGGCCGGGTCGGAACAGATCTTTAATGGCGCCGTAATCCTGCGAACGTTGATCGGTGTTCTCAATCAGCAAGCCAATCGAGGTCCCTGTGGTGACACCTTCAAACACACCTGACAGAATTTTGACCTGATCCGGTTCACGGCGCTGCGTCGTATAACGCGAAGTGCCCGGACGGCGGTGGTCCAGATCGTGCTGGATATCGGCTTCGGTCAACGGAATGCCGGGCGGCACGCCATCAACAATACATCCCAGAGCAATGCCGTGAGATTCGCCAAAGGTGGTGACGCGAAAGAACTGTCCGATGCTGTTTCCGGCCATTGAGATTCCTTGTTACGGTTTGACGGGCGAACGCTCGCCCCTCTTTTTAGTCTTTATAGAATGAGAAATGGTGCTGTGCATCAACGATTTGCTGACGGGTGAGCATAAAGACACCGTCACCACCGTTGTTAAACTCCAGCCAGGTGAAAGGCACATCGGGATACTGCTCCATCATGTGCACCATACTGTTGCCGACTTCGCAAATCAGCACGCCGTTTTCGCTCAGGTAACCCGGCGCACAGGCCAGAATACGGCGGACCAGCTTCAGGCCATCGCTTCCGGCCGCCAGACCCAGCTCAGGCTCATGGTGATATTCGCCCGGCAGATCGTCCATATCTTCGGCATCCACATAGGGCGGATTGGTCACGATCAGATCGTATTGCACAGGCGGCAATTCGCGGAACAGATCGGCGCGAATCGGCGTGACATGGTGGATCAAACCATGCTCTTCGATATTTTGTTCCGCCACTGCCAGCGCATCGTGGGAGATATCCACCGCGTCAACTTCGGCGTCCGGGAAGGCGTAAGCACAGGCGATGGCAATACAGCCGCTTCCGGTGCACATGTCCAGAATATGACGCGGCTTTTCAGGAATTAAGCCGGCAAAACGGTTTTCAATCAGCTCCCCAATCGGCGAACGGGGAACCAGAACGCGTTCATCGACATAGAATTCATGGCCGCAGAACCAGGCTTTATTAGTCAGATAGGCAACCGGGATGCGTTCGTTAACGCGACGAATGACGCGTTCGACAATGCGATGACGTTCACTGGCGGTCAGGCGGGCATTGCGCATGTCTTCCGGAATATCAAGCGGTAACCAAAGCGTGGGCAGAACAAGCTGGACGGCTTCGTCCCAGGGATTATCTGTGCCGTGTCCGTACCAGATGCCAGCCGCGGTAAAGCGGCTGACCGACCAGCGCAGCATATCCTGAATGGTGTGCAGTTCGTTCACTGCCTCATCGACGAAAATTTTGTCCACATAGCCCTCCGCAGGCCTTTAACTAAATCGGCCGATAGTTTGCCACGAAGCCGAGCAGAATTCAGCGCAGCAAGGTGAAAAAGCTGACAATTAATGACAGTAAACGGTAAGGTAATGGCTTCTGCTGTTAATCAGCCACCTCAGACATGATTCACGACCCATGCGTAAAAAACCGACCCTGAGCCAGGATGATCAAGCGCTGTTCCGTCAGTTAATGACCGGCACGCGAGAACTGAAACAAGATACTATCGTGCATAAGCCGGTGGTCAAAACCCGCGACGTGCCGGTTAAACGCCTGCTGTCTGAGCAAGCGGACAACAGCCATTATTTTTCCGATGAGTTCCAGCCGCTGCTGTCCACAGAAGGGGCGACGCGCTACGTCCGTGCGGACGTAAGCCATTTCGAGCTGAAAAAGCTGCGTCGGGGCGATTACATGCCAGAAATTTTTCTCGATCTGCATGGACTCACACAAATGCAGGCCAAACAGGAACTGGGCGCGTTGATTGCCGCCTGCCGTCGCGAACACCTTTTTTGTGCCAGCGTGATGACCGGACATGGTAAACATATTTTAAAGCAACAAACGCCGCTGTGGCTGGCCCAGCATCCCTGGGTAATGGCATTTCATCAGGCACCCAAAATGTTTGGTGGCGACGCCGCGCTGCTGGTCCTGATTGAAGTCGAAGAGTGGCAACCGCCAGAGCTGCCTTGATATTCCTGCCCTGAGACGTCTTTTCCACCCCGCCGTTTCGCCCCGTTTCTTCCCCCCTTTGCCGGGGGAAACCGGTTTAACCGACGCCCGCTTTCTTTCACTTTTGCGCCTGTTTTTGGTCCTCTGTTCTGCCCGTTTTTGTTCAGACTGACGCAGACTATTTGCTTATGTAATTATTTATACTGAATACAATTTACTCGCTGCCGATAACGTCTAAGCATTTAGGCACATTACGTTTGATTATTTCGGCACATTGACCAAGGGAACTTTTTGAATGAGCGGGTTAAGTCATTTTTTTGAGAATTTGAAAGTGGGCAAAAAGCTGATGCTCGGTTTTGGACTGATTTTACTTTTGAGTCTGGCCGTAGCGATATGCGGGATTAAAAATCTGAACGACATCAGCGTCCGGGCCGAAAAGCTCAGGGAGCTGAAAAGCGTTAATGACCGGTTTTCACAGGCCAAAGATGCCCGACTGCAGTTCGTGAAAACGCATGATGAAAAATTCATCGACGTTAACGAAAATCTGCTGAAAGAGGTGGATCAGAATCTGAAAAACCTGGGCGTTTTTCACTGGGATGACAGTCAGCAGGCGATGATTACGGCGATGCCGTCCGCTATTGCCACTTACCGGCAGAAACGCGCCGATACGGTACAGACTGTCCGTAACGGGGCACAGGCGCTTCAGAACCTGTCCGTGGCGGATGAGATGCGGGCTATCAGCCAACTGGCCGCAAGCAACAGCAGTGACCCGCAGACGAGCGCGGCGTTACAGGAAATCAATAAACACCTGGGCGGCGTGGCGGTACGTGTCAAACTCTTTGGCCTTGAGCACAAAGAAGAAGATCGCAACGCCCTGAGCAACTTCCTGTCGGAAACCGTGCAGCTGATGGCTCTGGTCAAACCGCGCCTTAACGCCGCAGACAGTGCTGCGCTTGAAAAAGTCAGCGCACAGCTTGAGACCAAACAGGGCGATATCAATGCGCTGATGGCGTCGGTGGCGGCTGGTGACGCAGCCACTGTGCAACTGGCGGCTGCGGGCAAAATCCTGACCGACATGAGCAACGCCTTGTTTACCCAGCAGTTAGATGCGACCAATCACGACGCGAATCAGGCCGTCTGGCTGATGACGGTGATTATCATCGCCGCTATCGTAGCAGGCATTCTTATCGCCCTGTTTATTACCCGCCAGTTGACGCGTCCTCTCGCTGAACTGCTGCACGTCGCTAATCAGATGGCGCGTGGCAACCTCAGCACCGTGCTGAAATCGTCCCGTCGGGATGAGCTGGGCGAACTGATGCATGCAGTCGGTGAAATGAGCGATGAGCTGCGTCGCATTATCAGCGGTATCCGCAGTGGCGTGACCAGCGTCAGTCAGGCTTCAGCGGAGATTGCCTCCGGCAATAATGATCTGTCAGCCCGCACAGAAAGCCAGGCCGCCGCCCTTGCGCAGACCGCAGCCAGCATGGAGCAACTGACCGCAACGGTTAAGCAGAACGCAGACAACATTCATCATTCCAGTCGACTGGCGCAGCAAACCTTCGACACCGCCAGCCGCGGTGGGCAGCTGGTTACGGATGTGGTCAGCACCATGAATGAGATCACCACCAGCTCTGGCAAAATCTCAGAAATCACCTCCGTGATAAACAGTATCGCGTTTCAGACTAATATCCTGGCACTCAATGCCGCCGTAGAAGCGGCACGGGCCGGAGAACAAGGTCGGGGCTTTGCCGTGGTAGCCAGCGAAGTGCGTAATCTGGCACAACGCAGTGCGCAGGCGGCGAAGGAGATTGAAGCGCTGATTCATGATTCTGTGGCGCGTATTAATGCCGGTTCGCAACTGGTGAGTCAGACGGGGAACACCATGGGGGAGATCGTCAACTCGGTCAGTAACGTGACGGATCTGTTGAACGAAATTTCTCATGCGTCGGAAGAGCAGAATCGCGGCATTGCGCAGGTAGGCGTCGCGATTGTTGAGATGGATAACGTGACGCAGCAGAACGCCGCGCTGGTGGAGCAGTCGTCCGCTGCCGCCAGTGCGCTGCACGATCAGGCGCAAACGCTGGCAGGATCGGTGTCGCGTTTTGTGATTGCGTAACGTGTGGAAAGAAAACGGGTGAAGTGAGTCAAACGTTTTCAGTGTCGGGCCAGAGGATGGCCCGACAGCGTTTACATCGCTTTTGCCAGTTTTTTAGGACTGACCTGCCAGAGCAGCTTGCCCTGGCTTTCCGCCGGGTCAAAATCCACGCAGGCAATGGCCGAAGTAGCGAACATCGGTGGCGTTTCCTGAGGGCACAGCTCCGACACCAGATAACCGACCAGCGGCAGGTGAGAGATCACCAGCACCGATTTCACCCCTTCGTTTGCCAGCGTCTGCAAATAGCAGCCCACCAGCCCCGGATCGCCGCCAGGCGTTAACTCCGGCAGGATATCCGCCCCGTCTGGTAAGGGCAGCGCCTCACGAACTGTCGCGAGCGTTTGTTGCGCACGCAGATAAGGGCTGACCAGGACACGTTCAATGTCAACAGCCTGATCTTTTAACCAGTTCGCCATCTGGCGTGATTCATCACATCCACAAAGCGTTAAGGGCCGGACTGAATCACTGGCAGCGTCGAGCGCCGCATCGCCGTGACGCATGATAAAAACTTGCATAAAGCACCGCTGTTGTTTGTCGACATCGCCTGACACCTTCGCGTCAGGCGCTTCATTCTGCGAATGAACGTCGTGTTTTACCCTAATGGCTTCAGTATAGTCAACCGGTTGTTTATTAAATAAGCACCTGCCCGATTACGGCGTCGCATCATGATGGTGCGACACACGACTAACCCCCTGAATCAGGATGGATATTCATATTTATGAAGAAGTGTAAAACTTTGTCTGCTGTTGCGCTGCCCGCTGCAATCTTTCACAGGGTGCAAAGCGGTCACCATATTGCTGCTCAAGCCGCGTTAATCTGTTGACGATTTCCCCAGCACCAAGGCGATCAATATAGTGAAATGGCCCACCCAGAAACGGGGGAAAGCCAATACCAAACACCGCACCAATATCACCGTCACGGGGCGAGCGGATAACCTGCTCATCCAGACAGCGCACCGCCTCATTTAACATCATCATCACGCAGCGCTCTGCGATGTGTGCCCCACTCTGCACGCTTGCGGGTTTAATCTGCAATACGTCGTACACGGTGGGATCCGGCTTTTTACGTTGCAAACGTGACGATCCATACAGATAGAACCCTTTATGATTTTTTCGCCCTTTGCGTCCGTCGTTGATCACAGCCGCCAGAGCAGGCGGTGCCGCAAACCGTTCACCGTAAGCCTGCTGCAACCCGGGCGAGATTTTACTGCCGACATCAATGCCCACCTCATCCAGCAGTTGAACCGGCCCAACCGGAAAGCCAAACATCACCAGTGCGCGGTCAATATGTTCAACAGGTTCGCCCTCCAGCAGACAGCGCATCGCTTCGTTGATGTAGGGCGTCAGAATACGGTTGACGTAAAAGCCCGGTCTGTCAGCGACCACAATCGGCGTTTTGCCCTGTTTACGTGCCAGCGTGACGGTGCTGGCGAGCGTTTCAGGCGAGGTCGCCGCATGCGGGATAACTTCAACCAGCGGCATTTTCTCCACCGGACTGAAGTAGTGCAGGCCAATAATATTCTCAGGACGCGCGGCCTTCGCCGCAATGTCGGCAATCGGGAGGGAAGAGGTATTGGACGCAAAAATCGTCTGGGGCTGACAGTGCGTTTCCACCTCTGCCACCATTTGCTGTTTCAGCGCCAGATCTTCAAACACCGCCTCGATGACGATGTCACGTTGGGTAAACCCCTGATAGTCGGTACCGCCGCTGATGCGCGCCATCTGCTGCTGGCGCTGCGCCGGGGTGAGCTGACGACGCTGCACTTTTTTACTCAGCAGCGCCCAACTGGTCTGCAGCGCATGATTAATGCCGTTCAGGCTGATGTCTTTGATGCGCACGGGCAGACCGGCATGAATTGCGCTGACGCAGGCAATGCCGCCGCCCATCAACCCGCCGCCCAGCACACCGACACGTTCGACTGGCCGGGGCTGCGCCTCAGTTCCGTTCTCTTTTTTCAGCGCGGTGGAGGCAAAAAACAGGCTGCGTAGCGCCGCCGATTCCGGCGTCATGGCCAGCTCGCCAAAGGCGCGCGCCTCGGCGGCATAACCTGCCTGACTGCTTTGCTCAAGCCCAATGCGCACCACATCGATGATACGTTGCGCGGCCGGATAGTTCCCCTGGGTTTTGCGTTCCGTTTCCCGCCTGACCAGCGCAAGCAAGGCCTGGCGGGCGATCGGCCCCTGCAGCAGACGGTCGCGCAGCGGAAGCGGTGCGCGGCGGCGTTTGCCTTTTTTAACGCTTTCGATAGCGGTATCCAGCAGGATCGCCTGCGGCACCGCGTCATCGACAATCCCCAGTTTTTTCGCCTGTTTCGCGCGCAGGCTTTTCCCCGTCAGGATGAGAGGTAAAGCCTTTTGCACGCCAATCAGATGCGGCAGACGCTGCGTGCCACCCGAACCGGGCAGTAATCCCAGTTGCACTTCCGGCAGTCCCAGACGGGTTTTATCATCCAGCGTACAGATGCGTGAATGACAGGCCAGCGCCAGTTCAAGACCACCGCCTAAGCAGGCCCCGTGAATGGCGGCCACCACGGGAAACGGTAAGGCGGCAATCGCGGCCATTACCTCCTGCCCTTGCCTTGCCAGAGCTTCGGCTTCATCCGCACGCTGACAGCGATCAATCATGCTGATATCGGCACCTGCTACAAAGTTGTCAGGCTTGCCGGAAATCAGTACCAGCCCGAGCAGCTGCGGATGCTGGCGTGCCTCGCTAATCAGGCTGGCAATCTGGACCGCAAATTCCGCCTTCAGCGTATTCATTTTTTCATTGGGCACATCAATGGTGATCACGCCAACATGATCGTCCCGCATCTGCAAAGTAAACGCGCGCTGTTCCATTATTCGGCCTCCAGAACCATGGCTGCACCTAATCCTCCGGCGGCACAGGCCGTGACCAGTCCCAGCCCGCCTCCGCGCCGACGCAATTCATTTAAGGTCTGCGTGATCATGCGCGCGCCGGTCGCCGCAAAAGGATGACCATAGGCGATGGAGCCGCCCAGGACGTTAAAACGTGCATCGTCGATTTCACCCAGCGCGTGCGAGCGGTTTAATACCTCGCGGGCAAAACGTTCGTCACGAAACAGCTTGATATTACTCAAGGTCTGCGCCGCGAACGCTTCATGCATATCAATAAGCGTCAGATCAGCCAGCGTGATGCCAGCACGATCAAGCGCCAGCGGCGAGGCGTAAGCGGGCCCGAGCAGCATGTCCTGCCAGACATCAATGGCGGTAAAGGCGTAGCTGCGCAGATAGCCCAGCGGCTGTAATCCCAGCGCTTTGGCCTGGCCTTCACGCATCAATATCACCGCCGCCGCCCCGTCCGTTAACGGCGTGCTGTTGGCTGCCGTTACCGTGCCGTGCTGGCGATCAAACGCCGGACGTAAACGGGCATAGTCAGCCGCTTTCGCATCCATTCGCACGTTATTATCCTGGTCTATGGGGGCCTTAAAGGGCGGGACGAAGGCGGCCATGACTTCCTGATTCAGCACGCCCGACTGCCAGGCCTGCGCTGCGCGCTGATGCGAACGCAGAGCCAGCGCATCCTGTTCTTCCCGGCTGATGCCGTGCGTTTTCGCCATCTGTTCTGCGGTATCGCCCATGCGTAATCCTGTGGAGTATTCGGCCACGGCAGGCGGCACCGGTAACAGATCGCCGGGACGCAGGCGGCGCAGAATCTGAAACTTTTGGGAAAGGCTTTTTGCTTTGTTCATATCCACCAGCGCACGAGCCAGCGTTTTACTGACGCCAATCGGCAGGACGGAAGAGGAATCCGCGCGCCCGCAATACCGACCGAAATCGTGCCTGCCAGCAGGCTTTCCGTGACGTTAGCCACCGCCTGGAAGCTGGTCGCACAGGCTCGGCTGACGCTGTACGCATCGGTACTGACGCTGAGGCCACTGCTCAGCACAATTTCCCGCGCGATGTTGGGAGCCTCTGGCATCTGCACCACCTGACCAAACACCAGTTGCTCAATCATCCCGACCGGTAACTCACTCCGGGCCACCATTTCGCTGACCACCATCCGGCCCAGCTCTACGGCGGGAATGCCATGAAATCCTGTCGCCTGACGGAGAAAAGGCGTACGTAATCCGTTAGTGATAGCGATGCGCTCGCCCGTACGCGTCAACAGTGACTGCGCTTTGCTCATTGTATCCACCTGTGCATCGTGACCGGGGCATCATTGCCAAAAGAGGTCTGACCTGATCCACAGTGTTAACCACAAGCGGCTACGCCGCCAACATCAGGAAGAGAAAAGTGAGATGAGAAACACGAAAATGACAAACGCCGCCGGGCAGCGGCGTTAAGCGGTTCAGCGTAAACCTAACTGAAAAATCAGGGTTTCTGCCTGACAGCTAAAAGTAAAAGCAACATCAAGCCGCACGCCGCCCGTCTCTTCTGTGAATCGCGCATCTATGACACAGGGATCGGACTCGACCTGACGCGCCCTTTCGCTCAGTTCAGCCAGTTTGCTGTCGGCTTCCGCGCGCTGGCCAAACCACGCTGACCAACTGGCGGTACAATCGGTGTTGTCCATTACGGTACCGACATCCACACAACAGCATGCCGCCGTTTCGGTCGCGCGACATTTTTTCAGAGCATCCGTCATGGTAATCTCTTGGTTTCACAACTAAAGGGAAAAGCCTTCGCTGCGAAAAATTCTACGCTGTGGATTTCTCCCCCGCTATGCACGCGACGCTAAGTGACGAATATCACAATATAATTTGATCTGAATCAGTTTTGCGCCTGCTGCCTGCCTCGTTTCCCGCAGAGAAGTGTTAAGCAGATCGAATTTTCATCTATCAAATTGGAAATAATTTAAAAACAATATTGCAACATGTGTACAGGTCGGACCTATACTCTCCGCACTGGCCTGACATGTCCGACCGTCATCAGTCCATACAATCCGCCGTTCCTTGTTACACGACGTCACAACGTTAAATAATAATTCACATGAGGTTGTGGTCATGAACCATAAAAACCTGTTCGCAAAGTCAGCCGTGGCAGCTGCGGTAGCGCTTATTTCCTCTAACGTTTACGCAGCCGGATTTCAGTTAAATGAATTTTCTTCCATTGGTTTAGGTCGTGCTTATTCAGGCGAAGGCGCAATGGGTGATACGGCGGCCTCAGCCAGCCGTAACCCGGCGACCATGGCGCTGATGGATCGCCCTGAATTTTCACTCGGTGCGGTTTATATCGATCCTCAAGTGGATATCAGCGGCCAGAGTCCAACAGGACGTAGCCTGGATGCGAAAAACATCGCGCCTAATCAGTGGGTCCCTGATCTGCACTATGTCCAGCCGATTAATGACCAATGGTGGGTAGGGGCCTCTGCCACCTCAAACTACGGTCTGGCGACAGAATTTAATAACGGTTATACCGCAGGCGGATTCGGCGGTAAAACAGACCTGACGACCGTTAATCTTAACCTCAGCACCGCCTACCGCCTGAATGAACACTTCAGCTTTGGTGTGGGTTTTGATGCCGTTTATGCTAAAGCGAAAATTGAGCGTTATGCCGGAGAGTCGTTCTCCGCGCAGGGCATTCCTGCGGATACCCAAATTACCCGACTAAAGGGTAACGAATGGGGTTACGGCTGGAACGCCGGTGTACTTTATGAGGTTGATGATAATAACCGTTTTGGTTTCACCTACCGCTCTGAGGTGAAAGTTGACTTTGATGGGGATTACAAAAGTAATCTTCCTGCGGCGTTTAATCTGGCCAACAATCCTCAAATTCCATTTGCCACAAATGGTAACACCATCCCTGGTTCATTAACCCTGAATCTGCCAGAAATGTGGGAAGTTTCAGGCTGGCATAAAGTCGCGCCACAATGGGCCGTTCACTATAGCCTGGCCTATACCAGCTGGAGCCAGTTCCAGGAGCTGAAAGCGACCGGTTCGAATGGTCAGACGCTGTTCTATAAAGATGAAGGCTTCCATGATGCCTACCGTATCGCCCTGGGTACCACTTACCAGTACGATAAAAACTGGACCTTCCGCAGCGGTATCGCCTTTGATGACAGCCCGGTTCCGGCTGACAAGCGTTCCATCTCCATCCCGGATCAGGATCGCTTGTGGCTGAGTGCGGGTGCCTCCTATGCATTCAATGACGATGCTTCCGTCGATGTCGGCGTCTCTTATATGCATGGTCAGAAAGTTACCATTCAGGAAGGCAATTACACCTTTAATTCCAGTGGTAAAGCCTGGCTGTACGGTGCGAGCTTCAACTACAAATTCTGATATGTTGACCGCATAAAAAAAGCGACACACTGTGTCGCTTTTTTTTTGCTCCGCCTGGCGAGCCCTGACAGAACATTCGTATAAATCACTTCAGCCTGAAGCCGCCCTTTTCCGGGCGACCTCACATTACTGAGAATCGATATCTTTGAGATCGTCCTGAATTGCCGCTGCGTTCGGATTATCTTCGGGCTTCAGCTTGCCACCACGCGCCAGGAAGTCATAGCGCTCAAAATAGGCGTTACGCATAAAGGCGTAAGGATCGCGCTGCTGTTTCAGGATGGCATCGGAGTCCAGCAGTTGCGCACGCGTTTCCACCCCTTCAAGTGCCCATTTACCCACGGACATCGGCCAGGTCAACCAGCCCAGCACCGGATAAAGCGTATCCACATAATCGCCGCCGTCCTGACGCACCGTAAAGCTGCCATAGCCAGGCAACTGCACGTAAGGACCGTAGCCCACGCCATAGTGCCCCAGCGTGGTACCGAAGCGTTGCGGCCCCTGGCGCGCCAGCTCAGGGTTCGCTTTGCCTGCAACGTCGATAAAGCCGCCCAGGCCCAGCACGGTATTCAGGAAGAAACGCGTGAAGTGAATACCGGCATTGCGCGGCTCACCGACCAGAATAGCGTTCACCATACTGGCGGGTTCGCTCAGGTTGCCCAGGAAGTTGCTCAGGCCAGCACGTGCCGGGACGGGCACATAGTCGCGCCAGGCCACAGCCACCGGACGCACCACATACGGGTCCAGCACATTGTAGTTAAAGTTAAACATTGTGCGGTTAAAGCCTTCAAACGGATCGCTACGCCCGGCTGGCGCATCAGTCTCCGGCTTTGAACTGGCACAACCCACCAGAAGCACACTGGCCAAGGCCAGGCAGGTCAGGCGGTGATCCATTTTTTTCTCCCTGTGCATATAAGTGATGTATACCCTGCCGCCTTTCTTGGGTAGATCAGCGCGTTAAGCAAGCATAGCTGATATCCACGGTGCGGTTTACAGATTCAGACAGAGCCAGAGAATATCGGTCTAAGGCTGCTGCGCATTAATCTCAACGGTCACATGCTGATGACCGTCCCAGGGCACGACGGCGCTGACACCGAACCAGTCACCCGGCTCAGGGTTCGCGCGGCCATTACGTGAAATCCTGACGCGAACCTGGATCTGTTTCTGCGCCGAAAGACGGCGCCCCTGCATCATGGCATTACTGTCATCCAGCGTCAGCGACACGGGAAAATGCCCGGCAGCAAGACGCTTCACGGCCACCGGCACGGGCGACATACCGTCAGTAACCGAAATATACATGACTCCGCCCGGCGGTAACATGTTTTCTGCCTGGGGAGAAAGCGTCACATCTACCGTCAACTGGCTCGCTTGTTGTCCGGCGTCCGTTCTGGCTTGCTCAATACTGCGCGCAATGTTGTCGCGCCGGGGATCGTCCGCCGGCAGCGCGTTCAGTAAGGTTTGCCAGGCCGCAATCGCCTGAGCATAGTGTTGCTGTTCAAAGGCAGCGTAAGCCAGCAGGCTCAGCGTCCGGGCATTGTGCGGATCCTGTTTACGCAGATCCTGCAACACAAGTTCTGCCTGACGGTTTTCCTGTGGATCGCCCGACCGGGCCAGAACCTCGGCGTAATCCTGTTTTAATACCTGATTATTCGGTGCCAACTGCAGCGCGTGCTCGAACGCCTGACGGGCGGTCGTCGCGTTATTCAGCACCATACCAAGACGGCCAAGCATTGCCCAGTCGCTAAGGTTATCAGGCTCGGTTTGCAGATGGCTGCGCAAACCGAGCTGTAAGCGTGAAAGCTGTTCCGGCGTCAGCGGCTTCGCGTGAGGATCCAGCACCTGCGCACGCAGCGCAGGATACGCTTTCTGCACCTGCAGCCAGCCGCTGAACGGCACAAAACCGCCGGTGTTGAGATAACACACCAGCGGCACGACCAGTAAGACAATAATGCCCGGTAACAATACCCAACGGCGACTGCTGCGCGACTGTGCATCCGGTGTGGGCGGAATATCACTCAACAGTGACTGCTGTAGCTCGCGCGCCATCACGTCCCGCTCGGCGATCACGCCCTGATCCTCATCCTGCGTCAGTTCGACCAGCCGTTGGTGATAAAAATCTTTATTAAGGCTGTCACGCGTGACTATGTGGGACGCGCGCGGACGCCAGCCTGCGGCCAGGAACAGCACACAGGCCGCGAACAGCAGTACCAATATCGCGATTAAAAAGGCTGCCATTATGCTTCCCTGTCCGATTTCAAAATGGCTTCAAGCCGCTGTTGCTCTTCATCACTCAGTTCGCTACAGGTCTTACGCTGGCGACTGCGCCAGACGATTACGCCCGCGCCGCCTGCGACAAACAGCGCAGGTCCCAGCCACAGAATCACGGTGGATGGCGTTACGGGCGGTTGGTAGCTGACGAAATTGCCGTAGCGCGCCACCATATAGTCGAAGATCTGCTGACGCGTTTGTCCCTGTTTCATCAGCTGATAAACTTTCAACCGCATATCCGCCGCAATCATGGCGTTGGAATCCGCAATGCTGTTGTTCTGACATTTGGGGCAGCGCAGGGAGGCGGTGATATCACGGTACTGTTCTTCCTGCGCGACGGAGTCAAATGCATAGGTATCGATGGCCGCCCACAGGCTGGCGCTAAACAGCAAGCCGCAAAGCATCGTCACCAGCGCTTTCATGAGCCGCTCTCCGTGTTGTATTTATCCCATAAAGGCTTTACTTCCTGCTGCCAGACACGTGGATTCAGATCTCCGGCATGGCGATAGCGAATAATGCCGTTGCCATCGATCAGAAAGGTTTCCGGTGCGCCATATACGCCAAGATCCAGGCCCAGCATACCGTCGCCATCATACAGGCTGAGCGCATAAGGATTACCCAGCGTGTTTAACCAGGTCACCGCCTTTTGCCGATCGTCTTTATAATTGAGCCCGACTACCCGCACGCCCTGCTCTGCCAGCGTATTCAGATAGTGATGTTCTGCCCGACAGGTCGGGCACCATGTTGCCCAGACGTTGAGTAAAAGCGGTTTGCCGGTGATAAGCGTTTGCTGGTTGTAGGTTTTACCGGGCGTTTCCAGGGCTTCGAGCCGGAACACCGGCAACGGTTTACCAATTAACGCCGACTCCAGCCGCGTAGGATCATCGCCCGCCGCATTGCGTGACAGTTGCCAAAGCAGCGCGGCGGCCAGCAGTAAAAACAGGATCAGGGGAATAAACAGAATCTTTTTCATGCCCGCACCTCGCGCTCGCCTTTTTTACGCGCACGATAACGCGGATCCAGTAAACAGAGCAGACCGCCCGCAGCCATAAACAGTCCACCGAACCAAATCCAGCGCACAAAGGGTTTATAGTAAATGCGCACCGCCCAACTGCCGTCATTGAGTTCCTCACCCAGCGCCGCATAGAGATCGCGGGTAAAGCCACCATCAATTGCCGCCTCGGTCATCATGGTGCGCGCCGCTGAATAAAAGCGTTTTTCCGCATACAACATCGCTTCAGGCTGCCCGTCCCGCGTCACATCAATCACCGCCACGCCGCCGCTGTAGTTGGGCCCTTGCAGATCCTGAACATCGCGGAAGACAAAGTGGTAGCGATGGATATCAACACTGTCGCCCGCTTTCATGCGCACATCCCGTTCAACGCTGTATTGCGTGCTAAACGCTATCCCAATCACGGTGACGCCGACACCTAAATGGCCGAGCACCATGCCCCAGTGGCTGCGTGACAAGTGGCGCAGTCCGGTGAAAAAAGAATGACGATGCGTCGCACGTTCATGCAGTTCCATCAGGGTTAATACGATGATCCATACCGCCATCAGCAGGCCCACTACCGTCATTGCCTCTACCCTATCCTGTAGCCACCAGGGCAACAGCACGGAGGCCAGCAGCGTGACGGCCAGTGCTAACAGCAAACGTCGTACCAGCTTCTGGGGTTCATCACGGCGCCAGCGCACTAACGGCCCAATCCCCAACATTAAGGCCAGCGGTGCCATCAGCCAGCTGAACAGCGTATTAAAAAAGGGCTGGCCCACGGAGATGCTGCCCAGACCGAGTTGTTTATGGACCAGCGGTAACAGCGTACCGAGCAGCAGCACCAGCATGGCCGCAATCAACAGGACGTTATTGCCCAGCAGAAAGGATTCGCGCGACCACAAGGCGTTTTGTACCCGGCTGCGGACCTGCCCTCCTTTGAGGGCATAGAGCAGCAGCGAGCTGCCAATAACAATCACCAAAAAGGCCAGAATAAACATGCCCCGCGCCGGATCGGAGGCAAACGCGTGCACCGAGACCAGCACGCCGGATCGCACCAGGAAGGTCCCGAGCAGACTCAGGGAGAACGCGGTAATCGCCAGCAATACGGTCCAGGCTTTAAAGGTGCCGCGCTTTTCGGTCACCGCCAGTGAGTGCATTAACGCCGTGCCAGCCAGCCAGGGCATAAAGGACGCATTTTCAACCGGATCCCAGAACCACCAGCCGCCCCAGCCCAGCTCGTAATAGGCCCACGCAGAGCCCAGCACAATACCTATGGTCAGGAACAGCCAGGCTGCGGTGGTCCAGGGACGCGACCAGCGCGCCCAGGCGGTATCCAGTCTTCCGGCCATCAGGGAGGCAATGGCAAAAGCAAAGGCCACCGAGAAACCGACATAGCCCATGTATAACAAAGGCGGATGGAAGATCAGGCCAATATCCTGCAGCATGGGATTGAGGTCGCGGCCATCGACGGGAAAGTCCGGCAGGGTACGGCTGAACGGATTAGAGGTGAGGATGATAAATAACAGGAAGCCCAGCGTAATCATGCCCATCACCGCCAGCACACGCGCCAGTGCGTCCTGCGGCATGCCGCGGCTGAAGATCGCCACGGCCAGCGTCCAGCCACTCAACAGCAGCACCCACAGCAGCAGGGAGCCTTCGTGCGCCCCCCAGGTGGCCGCAATGCGGTAATAGACCGGCAGCAGGGAATTCGAGTTGTTAACGACATAGCTTACGGTAAAGTCGTTAACGATAAACGCCCAGACCAGCAACCCGAAAGCCCCCGCCACACAGCCGAACAGGCCAACGGCCAGGGGACGCGCTAAGCCCATCAGGCGCGCATCCTGGCGCCAGGCCCCCCAGAGCGGATACACGCTGAGCAGCAGCGCCAACGCGACGCCGAGACAGAGTAAAAAACTGCCCAGTTCTGGCATCATGGTGTCTGTCCTGCCGGGTGAGTCGCGGCCTGTTGCACGGGTGGTGCGGGCTTCATCGCGGCGGTGATTTCAGGTGGCGTGTAGTTTTCATCATGTTTCGCCAGCACTTCTTTGGCGTTGATCAGGTTGCCGGGTTCAAGGACGCCCTGTGCAACGACGCCCTGCCCCTCGCGAAACAGATCGGGCAAAATGCCCACAAAGTTTACACTGACCACACCACGGCCATCGTAAAGCTGAAAAGAGACGGCCAGCGTTCGGGGATCTCGCGTGACGCTGCCGGGCATCACCACGCCGCCCACGCGCAGACGCTGTCCGGGTTCCGGCCGGATGTGTGCATCACCTTTCCCCTCCAGGATTTCACCTGGCGTATAAAACAGATCGATATTGGACCGCAGCGCATACATTACCAGCGCGGTAGCCAGTCCAAGTCCGGTAAGTATCGCCACGACGACATACAGGCGATTACGACGGCGGGTATTCACTTCGCTTCTCCTGCCGTTTTAGTCCCGGCACGTTTAACACTGGCCGCGCGCAGACGGCGCTCCCGGGCATCACGCTGGCGAATGTCCGCCAGCAAACGTCTGTGTGACCACCAGCTGTGTACAATCAGGCCACAAAGAGGCACCAGCGCCCCTGCCACCGCCAGCCAGACGTAAAAGGCGTAACCGCCCATGGCAATGAAGTCATGCCATGAGGCAAAAGCGGGCGTCATTCTTTGCTCCTTGTCTTTGCCAGGGCAATCGCCCAAGGACGTTTACGTTCCGTCAGCAGAATCAGGTTGCGTAAGCGCATCAGCGTTAACGTGATAAACAACAGCAGGTCACCCAGGATGGCCCAGCGCAGCGGCGTGCGCATCGGCGGCGCGATAGCCTGTTGCAGTAAGCCGGACGATCCCTGATGCAAGGTATTCCACCACTGCACAGAGAAATGAATGATGGGCAGATTGATCACGCCGACCAGAATGAGCACCCCTGCGGCGCGCCCGGCCATGCGATGGCCGTCGAACGCCTGATACAGCGCAATGACGCCCAGATATAAAAACAGCAGCACCAGTTCTGATGTGAGCCTGGCGTCCCATATCCACCAGGTTCCCCACATCGGCTTGCCCCAGGCAGAACCGGTAACCAGCGCAATAAAGGTAAACACCGCACCGATCGGTGCCATCGCCGCTGAGACTAAATCGGCCATTTTCATCTGCCAGACCACACCAGTAAACGCCGCAACGGCCATCGCGCTGTAAATCCCCATCGACCACATGGCCGCCGGAACATGAATATACATAATGCGAAAACTGTCACCCTGCTGGTAGTCTGCCGGTGCATAGCCAAATCCCCATATCCAGGCCAGCAGCAGTACCGCCGCACTGGTCAGGGCGAACCCCGGCACCAGCCGACCGCACAACTGATACAGCCGTTCGGGCTTCGCCAGCTGATGTAATCCTTTCCACATGTTTACTTGCTCACTTTTAAATAAACGCGAATAACACGTCTGATGCGTGCTGATTTAGTGCAGCGTAATCCGCAACGCCGCGGCGGTGGCAAACGGGGTCAGCGTCCCACTCACGACCAGCATCGCCCCCAGCAACGCCAGGTAACCGCCAATGGCTAACCCCTGACCTGCGGCGTCGATGGCCGCGCTGGCAAAAATCAGTACCGGAATAGCCAGTGGCAGAACCAACAGGCTGAGCAGCACGCCGCCGCGACGCAACCCAACGGTCAGCCCCACGCCAATCGCGCCGAGAAAACTCAGCGTCGGTGTTCCTAACAGCAGCGTCAGTGCCACCGCCCGCCAGCCCGGCATATCCAGGGACAGCAACAGGGCCGCCAGGGGCGAAAGCAGAATTAACGGCAAGCCCGTGACCAGCCAGTGGGCGATGATTTTCCCCAGCACCGTGACCGGCAGCGGTACAGGCGACAATAAAAGTTGCTCCAGCGTGCCGTCGTTAAGGTCATCACGAAACAGCCTTTCCAGCGCGAGCAGCGAAGAGAGCAATGCCGCAACCCAGACAATGCCGGGTGCGATCCGTGCCAGCTGATGAGGATCGGGACCGATACCCAACGGGAAGAGCGTGATGACAATCAGGAAAAACCACAGTGGATTCATCACTTCGGCGCCGCGACGACAGGCGATACGTAATTCGCGCTGAATAAGACGACACAACATTACTGCCACTCCACGGCATGCAGGCGGATAGTATTGATCTGCCCCGTCAACCCCGGCAGCGCCTGATGGCTGGTCACGATGACAGAACCCCCCTGCTGCGTGTGCGCCACAAAGCGGCTCATTAACGTCTCCACCCCCGTGTGATCGAGGGCGGTTAAAGGTTCGTCCAGGATCCATAAGGTTGCCTGGGTCAGCCACAGCCGGGCCAGGGCGATGCGCCGCTGTTGTCCGGCAGAGAGCTGCGCGGCCGCGACCTCTTCATAACCTGCCAGGCCGACGCTGGCCAGTGCAGTAAAAAGGTGTTCATCGCGGCAGTCTGGATGATAAAAGCGCAGATTTTCCAGCGCCGATAACGCCGATGAGATCCCCGGCAGATGCCCCAGGTAAAGCATGGCCTGATGCCAGGTGTCGCGTTGCCGGTGAACCGGCTGCGACTGCCAGCGCACCTCACCATGTTCAGGCGTGCTCAGTCCGGCCAGGATCCGCAGCAGCGACGTTTTCCCGGCCCCGTTTGGCCCTTCAATTTGTACGATGTCACCTGGCGACACGCGAAACGTAAGCGCCTCAAAGAGCGCGCGCTCATCACGCACACAAAGCAGATTAATGATTTCCAACATGGAGGGGTAAATCGCGCCAGCCAAATAAGGCGCAAATGATAGCACAATGTTACAGCGTGCCGAAGGCTGTGCGCGCTCCCCTTTTGCGCAGGGCTTAGATATTCGTGCTTTTCAGCGCGTCTGGTGGATAAAAAGCGCACCACGGCAGAAGGTTGTCACGTTTGTTCGCTGTCGCAGAAACAGTTTCGTTAGCCAAAAAACGGCTTTGTTGAATAAATGGATTTTATGCTGTGGTACTATGAAAACGGTTGTTTCAGATAACATAAAATCAATGCATTACATGCTTGCGTATGACGGTGTTCTGTCTGGCATCAGCGTTTTCTACCAAAACAGTGCAGACAAAACAGAATGATTACCTATTATTCAACAAAGCCCCAAAAAACGACTACGCTTATAACGCATTTGTACTGTTACCAGGAGAAAACATGAAGCCTTCATCAAGCATAAGTCAGGGACCTAACGATGTAGACAGCGAAGAAAAAGAACAGGGAAAAGAGGATATTGAAGTAGATGAAGACGCCCTGCCCTCGCGTGCCGCCGCTATCCACGAAGAGATTCGACATGACGGGGAAAAAGAGCTGGAGCGGGATGGCATGGCGCTGCTGTGGTCAGCGATTGCGGCCGGGCTGTTAATGGGGGCTTCACTGATGGCCAAGGGCATTTTTCAGGTTCATCTGGACGGCGTCCCCGGCGCCTATTTACTGGAAAACCTTGGCTACACCTTTGGCTTTGTGATTGTGATTATGGCACGGCAGCAGCTTTTCACTGAAAACACCGTGACGGCCGTTCTGCCCGTTATGCACAAACCCACCACAAGCAATCTTGGTTTATTGCTTCGCCTGTGGGGCATTGTGCTACTGGGCAACCTTATTGGTACCGCGTTCGCCGCCTTAGCGTTTAACGAAATGCCCATTTTTGATGAAGCCACTCGCCAGGCCTTTACGGATATCAGCATGAAGGTGATGGAACATACGCCGGGCGAGATGTTTGCTAACGCGGTGATCTCCGGCTGGATCATTGCCACAATGGTCTGGATGTTCCCTTATGCGGGAGCGGCCAAACTGTTTGTCATTGTGATGATGACCTGGCTGGTCGCACTGGGCGATCTGGCACATATCGTGGTGGGTTCCGTTGAGGTGCTTTACCTGGTGTTTAACGGCAGCGTGCCCTGGACCGCGTTTCTCTGGCCTTTTGCTGTTCCAACCCTGTTGGGTAACCTGACGGGCGGTACGCTGATTTTCGCCCTGATAAGTCACGCCCAGATTCGCAATGATATGGGCGAAGCTGCTCAGGCAAAGGCGAAGGCAGAACGGCGCAAAGCGGAGAAAAAACGTCAGCAGCAGCAAGAAGAACGCTAAATTGCTGACAGAATGAGCAAACGCGCGGCAGTGTAGTGAATCCTGCCGCTTAACTGCGGTATACTGCGCTGGCGTCTCCTTAGTTAAATGGATAAAAGTAAATGTATAATTAAGTTCATTTTTATTGAACACTTAACACCAAAATACATTTCTTTTATGTACACATAAATGTACACAGGATTCTCTGCCAGCGCTTTGTCATTCATCTCACATCGAAGCTTACGTAGTTATAACTAAGCTAACCGCTATCTGTACGACCGCTTAAGCCAGTCTATATTGTTAAGAGAGAGTTAAAGACAATAACTCTCTGTGACTTTTCTCAATATTCAGATTCACATGGGCAAGTTTTTTTCATGGACTGTATAAAAAAAACAGTAACTGAGTGGTGATCATGCTAAGTTTAAGAGTGTCGAGGATAGACCACATGACCTGCCCCCGGGATTAAATACAAAACTCAGTTAGTAATGTCGGATCCTTCACTCTCAGAATTACCCTTTCTCCAGCTCGCTGCAAATTCAGACGGCGTCTGATAATTCAGCGTGGAGTGCGGACGCCATTCGCTGATGGTTTTCCTGGCATGACTGACGTCGCTGAACCCGTGTTCATTCAGGCATTCATCGCGAAAGCGTCCGTTAAAACTCTCAATAAATCCGTTCTGTGTCGGCCTGCCGGGCTGGATAAGTCGCAGCTCCACTCCATGCTCAAAGGCCCACTGATCTAGCGCGCGGCAGGTAAACTCCGGGCCCTGATCGGTTCTTATCGTAGCCGGACAGCCGCGAAACAGCGCAATGCTGTCCAGAATACGCGTGACCTGCACGCCTGAAATCCCGAAGGCAACAGTGACCGTCAGGCATTCCTTTGTGAAGTCATCGACGCAGGTAAGGCACTTGATCCTGCGACCAGTAGCCAGCGCATCCATGACGAAATCCATCGACCAGGTCAGGTTGGGCGCCGCCGGGCGGAGCAGCGGCAGACGTTCTGTTGCAAGCCCTTTACGACGACGTCTGCGTTTAACGCCCAGTCCGTTCAGATGATAAAGGCGGTACACGCGCTTGTAATTAACCAGAAGCCCTTCACGGCGCAGTAACTGCCATATGCGGCGGTAGCCAAAACGCCTGCGCTCCAGTGCCAGTTCAGTAATGCGCCCTGATAAATGGGCATCAGCCGCCGGACGCTGAGCGTCATAGCGGCAGGTCGACAGGGACAGACCAGCCAGACTGCAGGCACGGCGTTGCGACAGACCGGTCGCATCACACATCAACACCACGACTTCGCGCTTCTGGGTAAGCGTCGCATTCAGACCGTATTGACGTTCAGGCAGAGGGAAGCTCGACCTTCCATGGCAGCAGATCGCGGACCCGGTTCACCGGCCAGTCCTGTATATGACCGATGACGTAACGCAACCACGTC